>JABUEY010000002.1 GCA_013314815.1 Syntrophobacteraceae bacterium | reverse complement strand
AGTCTCGTAAATGTACAGTACCGTCTGCCGGCAATGCTCAATTTCAGGCAGACCCGGCATAAACCACGACGGCACTCTATTCTCGGTCGGTCATTCGGGATATGAAGGAGGCTCATCTCATGATGGAAAAAACCAGGTTCGGCGGGACGGAATGCGAGGTGTCGGTGATCGTACTCGGAACATGGGTCACGGGAGGCTGGGCATGGGGAGGCAGTGACGAAAAGGAATCCACGCGGGCTGTTCTTCGTGCATTGGAGCTCGGCATCAACTTCATCGATACGGCCCCTGTCTATGGTTTCGGAAAATCTGAAGAGATTCTCGGAAAGGCATTGAGGGAGTGGGGATCAAACAGCGGCCTGGTCATCGCAACCAAGTGCGGCCTGGAATGGGATGAAAACGAGAGAATTCGGAGAAACTCCAGCCCGGAACGCATTCGTTACGAAGTGGATCAGAGTCTCAAGCGCCTGGGGGTGGATTGCATCGACCTCTACCAGATCCACTGGCCTGACTTCAATGTGCCTTTCGCCAAGTCCATGGAAGCCATGATCGAATTGCAGCGGCAGGGGAAAATCCGCTGGGTGGGGTTGAGCAACTTCAATCGCGAACAGGTGGAAGAATGCCTGCGCCACGGGCCTGTCCACAGCCTGCAGCCGCCCTTTAATCTTTTCGAACGCGAGGCGGAGAAGGACATTCTTCCCTTCTGCCAGGGAAACAACATTGGAACTCTCGTTTACGGAGGCCTCTGCCGGGGATTGCTCACGGGAAAGTTCGAAGGCAGCGAACGATTCCCCCGGGGGGATCTCCGCCGGGGAGATCCGAAATTCAAGCCGGACCGCTTCAAGAACTATGTCAGCGCAGTGAACGAGTTCAGGGAAATTGCGGCGAAATACGGAAAAACCCCGGCTCAATTCGCTCTGCGATGGGCTCTGCAGCAGCCTGGAGTGACAACGGTCATCGCCGGCGCCCGAACCGCAGCTCAGGTCGAGGACAATGCGGGGGTCTCGGGTTGGCACATAGACGCCGCTGACTTGAACAGAGTGGAAGAGATCCTGACAAGACACATCGAGAATCCCATCGGCCCCGAGTTCATGGCTCCCCGCACGCATTGACGACGCATTCACAGCCTCCCCATGGCTGCGAAGACGGGAAGGCCTCCGTGCACGATGCGCCACAGACGGATAGAAGGCATATTCAGCTGGGAGGCATGCGATCGGCTGGGAACAAGAACGGCGACCCGCCACCCCGCGAAGTAAGTGCGCAGGTGATCTCCCAGGCGCCGATAAAGAAGGTCGTCGCCTTCCGCCATGCGCTTCCCATAAGGCGGATTCAGGACAAGCAGGCCTGGCGAAAGCCCATGCCTGTGCGGAATGAATTCCAGGAAATCGGTTTCCATCCACGTGATGTCCTTCTGAATTCCCGCCCGTTCAGCGTTCTTCATTGCCGTCGAAAGGGCCTCCGCATCGATGTCCATGGCGATGACAGGCATGGGGCATGAGTCCGTGGACGCTTCCACCGCCCTGCGGCACAAGTATTCCCAGGTCTTCTGCCGGAACGACGGCCACTCCTGGAAGAGGAAGCGTCTCCTCAATCCGGGAGGAAGCCGTCGAGCCATCCAAACCGCCTCAACGGGGAAGGTGCCGGATCCGCACATTCCGTCCACCAGGGGGGTGCTTCCGTTCCAGCCGCTCTTCAGAAGCAGCGCGGCGGCCAGGGTTTCGCGCATTGGAGCGACGGCGTGAGTGGTCCGGTAACCCCGCTGGTGAAGGTGTGCCCCGGTGGTGTCCAGGCTGAGTTCGCAGTGGTTGTGCGTAAGGTGCACGATGATGCGCTGCCGGTCGCCGGGTTCGGCAGCAGCTGCTGATCCCCGCAATTCAGGAAGCGGCAGGCCCAGCATCCCGAAACGTTTGCGGATTCCGGAAAAAACCGTGTCGGCCACCAGGCCCTCATGACCGATGCGCGAATGTTCCACATGAGCTTCCACCTGCAGAAGTATGCGCGGGTTCAGCCACAGCTCCCATTTTAGATTTAATACCTTGTGCAGAAGTTCCCCGACCACTCCCGCCCTGAAGGTACTGAAGCGGCACAGCACACGGCTCGCCGTCCTCAGATGCAGGTTGGAGAGGTAGCATGAAACCAGGTCGCCCGAATACTCGATGCCTGCCTGTGTAACAACCGTTTCCGTAATGCCGAGACCTCGAAGTTCGTCCCGGCACAGCGCCGACAGTTCAGGAGGAGTAATGACAGCGAAGCGGTGGTCGGGGCCCAGAACATGCCTTCTGATGCGGCGTTGAAATGCCTTCTGGCTTGACGAATCCGGTTCTTTCATCGAGTAATTTCCCTATTTCTTTATAACGAAATGGATTATACCGTCGGGAGCCTCGAATACACGGGAGCTAACGACTTGACGAACGCCGGGGTCTCCTATAATGTTTTCCCGATGGTGTTCTCTCTGCCGTCGAGGGGTTGATTATATCTCCACTTTGATCTTTACCACAAAGGATCGATTACAGAACTTCCCGTTTCATGTTATCGGTTGTCTCAAGTCTGCTTTTATCGAGAATGGAAGGAGCTGTTTACATTGAGAAATGGAAGCTCTGTTTCGACGCGCTTCGGTGTGCCCGCCGATTACCGTCCTCGACAGTTCTCTCCCCTGTGGCAGACATCCGCGAAAGGCTGGCGCGAGCAGCTTGCCGGCGCACTCGATCGGGCATGCGGGAGTTCGCCTGCCACGATCTTCTTCCGGGCGGACGATATCGGAGCAGGAGGCCGCGCTTTCGAGGCATTGTGCAGGCTCTTCCGTCACCACGATATGCCCCTGGGCATGGCCGTGGTCCCCGCCTGGCTCAGCGACGTTCGCAGGACGCGGCTCTTCGCCGCAGCTCCCGTCGACGAATCGCTTTGGAGCTGGCATCAGCACGGGTGGAGGCATGTCAACTGGCAGCGAAGCGGCAAGAAATCGGAATTTGGAGAGCAGCGCCCTTTCGAAAAGCAGTGGCGTGATATATGGCAGGGCCGCCAGAAGATGGAGGACCTGTTCGGCAGCCATCTTGTATCCGTTTTTACTCCCCCGTGGAACAGGCTGTCCAACTCCACCCTCAGGATTCTCCATAACCTTAAATTCGACGGCGTATCCCTGGCCGGCCCCTTTCCGAGGGGCATCAAACCTCCTCTTCCCCTGGTCAATCTCAAGATCCACGTGGACCTCCACACCCGCAAGAACAGGGATGCCGAATCCGACTTCAACAATCTGCTCGAAGAATTGAGTTCCCTTCCCGGGAAAAAGGAACCTGCGGGGATCATGATTCATCACCAGCGGATGACCCATTTCGCCTTCGAATTTCTGGACGAACTGCTTTGCCTTTTCGGAGACCGGAATCGAGCCCGCGTCATGAATTTCAGAGAAATCCTGGACAAAGGCGCCAATGAATAGGCCGGCTCTGGTCTATGCCGACTCCAGTGGCCGCATTTTCGATTTCCCCGAACTGGAAATGGTGGGAAGCAGCGCACAACGGTGGCACCGCATTCAACCCGAAGACTGGATGCCTCTTCCTGAAGGCAGCGATCTTTTCCTGCTGCCCGATCGTTTCCCCGTCGGATACAATCCCAGGAAACGGCAATTTGAAGTCCTGTCCCGGGATCCCTTCGATCCATCAATACCGGTTCAGGCCGTTGCGGCCTTTATGGCACCCGCACACACCCAGATCTTCACGGCCGCCTACCGGTCGAAGCCGGACGCCAGGTTGCTGCCCCTTTTTTCGTACACGGCCGTGGGATGGCTGAACGGCCGGTTCGTCGCCGCGGGGCTTCGCATCGATTCCGACGAAAGGCAGGACCTCAGGCACTTCGACCCCCGGCAAATCGAAAGAAACGCTCGCAGGCGCATGGACCGCGAATCCCGTAACCGGCTGATTCGGCACCTGGGTAAATGCGCTATCACCTACGGCTGCCCGGCCGCTCGGAATCTCTTCATGAACCGATGGGAAGCCCCCCTGCCCACCTCCCCCGCATGCAACGCCCGATGCCTCGGATGCATCAGCCTGCAGGAGCGAACAGACCTCTGCGCCACACAGGATCGCATATCCTTCGTTCCCACTCCCGATGAAATCTGCGGCGTCGCCATACCACACCTCGAACAGGCGCCACGGGCCGTTGTGAGTTTCGGCCAGGGGTGCGAGGGAGAGCCCCTTCTGCAGGCCGATACGATCCGGGCCGCCATTGCAGCCATGAGAAGAGCCACGGGCAGAGGGACCGTCAACCTCAATACAAACGGGAGCCTTCCCGCAAGAGTGGCCGCCCTGTGTGAAGCGGGCCTCGACAGCATACGGGTCAGCCTGAACAGCGCTCGTCGAGACTTCTACACCGCCTATTTCAACCCGCGGGGCTACACCTTCGAGGACGTCAAGGCATCCATTCTCTCCGCCAAGTCGAACGGAGCCTTTGCTTCCATCAATTATTTCGTCCTTCCGGGCTTCACCGATGACGTGAACGAATTCCAGGCCCTTTGCCGACTCGTCGATGAAACTCACCCGGACTTCATCCAGATGCGCAACCTGAACATCGACCCCGAATGGTACCTGAAATCCATTGATTTCCGGCCCGGAAAGACCCTTGGCATCAGGCACCTCATCACCCGGCTCAAGGAAAACTTTCCGCACCTTCAACTCGGTTATTTCAACCCCTGCCTGGACAGGACCCTGGCTTGATCCCGGAGAAAGAGCGAAGGCATCCGACTGGAGCCGGCTCTGCGCATTTTTTTCAAAGACCGTTGAGTTTAACAGCAACCGTGCTTAATGATAGAGAGGACCGAACCTGGAGAAACACCGGCATTCATTCTCCTGCAATATTCGGTTCGTTTCGGTGCAGACCACCGAAGCAGGATCGTTTCTTTCGTGCCTTCCGGCACCTGTGATCACCGGAAATTTCGAGACAATCAAAGGAGGAAACATGGCTATCCAATTACCCGATCTACCCTACGCAAAAGACGCTCTGGAACCGCACATCAGCGCAAAAACCCTGGAATTCCATCACGGAAAACATCATAAGGCCTACGTCGACAACGGCAATAAGCTGATCGCGGGAACGGAACTCGAAAACCAGGATCTGGAATCGATCATCAGGAAGGTCGCAGGAGACGCATCCAAAGCCGGCATCTTCAACAATGTCGCCCAAGTTTGGAATCACACCTTTTATTGGAACTGCATGAAGCCCAATGGAGGTGGCCCGCCGACCGGGGCTGTTGCGCAGAAGATCATTGCCGACTTCGGAAGCTACGAAAAATTCGTCGAGGAATTCAAGAATGCGGGAGCAACCCAGTTCGGCAGCGGATGGGCGTGGCTGGTTCTAAACAACGGGAAGCTGCAGGTAACCAAGACCGCCAACGCAGATACTCCCATCGCCCACGGGGTCAAGCCCATCCTGGTTGTCGATGTGTGGGAACATGCCTACTACCTGGATTACCAAAACAGAAGACCCGACTATCTGGCCACCTTCGTCGAAAAGCTGATCCACTGGGATTTTGTCAATTCCTGCCTCGCCTGAGACGCACATCGGGCACGATAAGGCCCCTGATGCCTCCCGCCTTGCGGCGGCAGGCATCGAAACCGATCCCCCCGCCGCCGGCGGGGGAACCTTCCTCATCCCGCAGCGGGTCCATTCAAACCGGCGAAGCAGAGGCCGACACTCAGGCCTTTACACGGGATATACGTTCCCCGTTTCCAGGATGCACCATCCGTTGCGTGTCTTTCCCAGAAGCAGGTTGACCTGCCAGCCGACCCTGCAATGGTCGGTGATCTCCTTGGGAACCCGAACCTCTACGATTCCCGAAGTGCTGGAGCCCGAAAGAATCAGGATTCCCGGGTGCACCGTGTCGATGGTGAAATAGTCATCCAGTTCCGAGGTCCAGTAACGGGGTGCATGATTCTGCGCATATTCATAAAGAAGGCGCGCCAGGCGCTCGGCGGCGGGGAGCTCTCTCGCGGCTTCCGAGGCGATGCGAATTCCCCTCAGTGCCTGTTCCCTGTCGATGTATCCTCGCTCCTCCAGCCACCTGATCAGTTTCTTGGCCACAGTTCCGGTGGACTGCAGCAGAGCCTCCGAGGCCATGACCTTGCGTATCATGAAATAATTGAGGAAATTGGAGAGAGACGGAAGTATCTTATCCGGTCCGAAGATGAAGCAGAACTCCAGGTTCTTCTGGAAATAGAGCTTCTCGTACAGCGCCACTTCGGCAGAATTATCCAACTCGTGGTATCCATATCCGTTCAGGCAGTGGCGCAGAAGATCGATTACTTCCTCGTAGCGATGAAAAGTCCTGGTCTTCAATCGTCTCTGCTGATCTCTCAAAAACTCGGAAAGCACATCCTCGATACTGGGCACGGCTACGGTCGGAAAATTCAAGACCTTCTTGCTGTTTTTCATCATGTTCACCCGCGATCTGTTTCTTGCCAGTCTGCCTTATATCCGGCTTCCGCAGTGGGGACAATACTTAAATGACGGTTCGACGGAAATTGCGCATCGCGGGCACACATGCCGTTGCGCTGCACGAAAAGGGGCATCGCTCGATTGGTCCGGCGACGACACGGCGCCGCAACGATCGCAGAGCAGAACGGGTTCTCCACGCTTCACCGGAAACAACGGCACAAAGAACAGGCTTAGGTAATGATCCACTCGCTTCAATCGAGCCTGCGCCAGACCGCAGGCGGCGCAGAGCCTGGGAGTGTCGTCCAGGGTTACCGTCCTGGGCTGTACTCCCCCTATGAAGAAGAACATTCTCTCTCCCTCCCGCTTGAAACGCATAAGCACGCTGGCGGCAAGCCCATCCGCCGTGCGACTCTCCTTTTTGCTATTCTATCATGCATTCCCCGCTACGGCCACGCAGTAAAGCGACCCTCAAAACTCCCTGTTCATCCAACGCACGCGCCCCAGCAGAAAACGGTGTATCTCTTCCGTGGATTCCACTCTGAACTCGACAGGCTGGTGCTGAATCACATTGTCCGAAAAGAAAACCACTCTGCAAAAGCCTTCCTCCGAACAGACCGCCACCCTCTTGAGAGCCCGCTCCCCGTCGGGAAGCCTCACCAGGAAGATATCCCCTGTTCTGACGAAGGTTCTCACATCCCTGGATGTATCGAGCAGTATAATATCGCCGCGATTGATGGTGGGAGACATCGAATCACTGCGAACCCTCGTGAGAATGAAGAATTTCAGCCGGTCCTGATCGCCGTCAGAAATAACCGTTTTGAACCAGCCCCTGCTGAAAGGAAGATAGTCTACCACGCCGTCGTGTATGATCTCCCCTTCCCGGTCCGTAATCCAGGTTTCGATCAGCGGGATCATGACGAATCGTTCTTCGCCCGGATACTCCATGGTGTCATCGGGATGTATACCATGCTTGTCGAGGAATTTGGGGCCGACACCCATCAGCAGCCAGTTGGCGTTCACACCGAACTTCTGGCACACTGAAGTGATGAACTTCGAATCCGGAGCATTCTTCCTTTTCACATAATTCGTGTACGTGTTCTTGTGAATTCCGAACATCTCCGCGAATTCCGCTATAGAATGACCGCCTCTCAGACTTTCGAGCCGTTCTCCAAGCGATACCATTCCTCCCTCCAAAAAAACAAGCCTCTACGCATATTTTCTTGTTGACTTCCACAATATAATATAACATAAATAACATGAAAATGTTGACATAAGCACAACTTGCACAGATTCGCCCCGGTGCAGCGGCGACAGAGAGACAAAATTCTAATAAAATGAACCGAATGTGTCAACATGCAACCGGAATGGGGAGGTACACCGGGGTGCTTTCCTTGTTCCGGGCGGATTGGTATCAACCGGCTTTCATACGCCGTTCAGGGCCGGGCTGCCCGGCCGGGCCGCGAACGGTCTTTTTGTCCACATTGTTGTGTTTGCATTCATTGAAGGAGGTGAGACCGGTGGAATTCTACGATTACGTCATGGCTGGAGTCTTAGTTGTTATCATCGTAACCTTTTTTTATAAAATGGGACCGGACAGGAAGAAATCCAAGGCGGATAATCCTCATTAACCAGGAACCGAAGTCTAATAAGGTGTGACTTCATCCCGTCGGGCTTTCGGCTTCACAAAGATGCCGGCCGGCGGCCTGATCGAAGCCGAAGACCGAATAAGTTCCCGGGTTTGCCGAACCATGGCGCGATCCGGCCTGCGTGCAGGATTTCAGCAGGCCGGATCGCGCCGGTTTTTTCGACTTGCCGAGGCAACCCGACTGTCTGCGCCGATCTTTCTTTCTCACCCTTGAGACCACCGGTGAAGAGGACGGCATGCGTTTATCGGGTGGCATCTTTCAGGACCTTCACCATCCCGGCCATCCTGGCTGGAAGGTCCGGATCGTCGAGATGATCCTCGATCATGCGCTCGAAGGCGCTTCCCACCACAACGCCGTCTGAGAAGGACGCAATAGAACGCACCTGGTCGGCGGTAGAGATTCCGAAACCCACGCAGACCGGCGTACCGTCGGAACAGGCTTTGAGGCGGCCTGCGACGCCCGAGATTTCATCCAGGTCCAGTCCGCCGCTTCCCGTAACCCCTGTCATGGAAACCAGGTAAAGGAATCCCGCAGCTCCCCGGGCGATTGCCGCCATTCGTTCGTGGGGGGTCGTCGGGGCGACAAGGCGAATGAAAGCCAGCTCCTTTCCCGGCCAGGTCCCAGTCAATTCATCGGATTCCTCTGGAGGAAGATCGACGATGAGGACTCCGTCCGCTCCCGCAGCCGCTGCATCCCTGTAAAAGCGATCTCCTCCATACGCCAGGATCGGGTTGTAGTAACTGAAGATCACGATAGGGATTTCGGTCGACCGGCGCAGGTCCTCGGCTATTTCCAGGACCCGGGCCAGGGTGATTCCCGCTTTGAGTGCGCGCCCGGAAGATCTCTGGATCACCGGGCCATCGGCCGTTGGATCGGAAAAGGGGACTCCCAGTTCCAAGATGTCCAGCCCCGCTTCGCACATCGCCCGGATGATGCGGATCGACTCGGTTATGGAAGGATCTCCAGCCGTTACAAAGCCCACAAGCGCCTTTTCCCCCCTGGCATTCAATCCTTTGAAACAAGATTCTATTCTGTTCATGGCTTCTCTTCCATGTCATTGGTTATCGTCCTGCCCCACCGTCACCGCCTTCGCAAAGGCGGCACATCGACTTTGGATCTCACGGTCACTCCCCACCCGCCCCGAATCCGGACACGATCCCGAGGTCCTTGTCTCCACGCCCCGAAAGATTGACAACGATCAGGTCCGACGAGGAGCGCTTTCGAGCCTCGATGAAGGCATGAGCCAGCGCGTGTGAACTTTCCAGAGCCGGGATGATCCCCTCCATGGCACAGAGTTCCTTGAAGGCCGCCAGGGCGGCTCCGTCCTCGACCGATTCATAACGCACCCTGCCTGTTTCCTTCAGAAAGGCGTGTTCGGGGCCGACGCCGGGATAATCGAGGCCCGCGGATATGGAATGCGCCTCCAGGATCTGGCCGTCCGCATCCTGCAATACATAAGACTTGGAACCGTGGAGCACTCCGACAGACCCCGCTCCCAGTGTAACCGCATGTTTTCCAGTTGAAATCCCCAGACCGGCGGCTTCCACTCCGATCATCTCCACCGCGTCTTCCAGGAACGGGAAGAAAAGCCCCATGGCGTTGCTGCCCCCTCCCACACAAGCCACGAGGACATCCGGAAGGCGCCCTTCCGCCTCGAGGATCTGGGACCTGGTTTCGTCTCCAATGATGCGCTGGAAATCGCGGACCATCATCGGATACGGATGAGGCCCGGCTACCGAGCCGATGATGTAGAAGGTATCCCGCACCGCCGAAACCCAGTAGCGGAGAGCTTCATTCATGGCGTCCTTCAGCGTGCCCGTCCCTGATGCCACGGGCACGACTTCCGCATCGAGAAGCCGCATGCGCTGCACATTCGCCGCCTGGCGACGTACATCTTCCGTACCCATGAAAACCTTGCATTCCATACCGAACAATGCAGCCGCCGTGGCCGTTGCCACTCCGTGCTGCCCTGCTCCCGTTTCAGCTATGACCTTCTTCTTTCCCATCCACCGGGCGAGAAGCGCCTGGCCCAGGGTATTATTGATCTTGTGTGCCCCCGTGTGAGCCAGGTCTTCCCTTTTCAGATAGATGGACGCTCCGCCGATCTTCTTGCTCAGACGCCCGGCAAGAAAAAGAGGCGTCGGGCGCCCGGCATAATCCCGCAAAAGCTTTCCCAGCTCCACCTGGAAATCCTCTCTTGCCGCAATTCGCCTGTACGCTGTTTCCAGTTCAAGAATCGCCGGCATGAGAGTCTCTGCCACGTACCGGCCCCCAAATGCACCGAAATGACCTCGACCGTCAGGAAACGCTCCCGCATCCTGCTGTCGTTTGAAATCGTAAGCTGCATGCCCTTCCACTCTCATCGGAATATCCTCCTCGGCTCACCGGAACAGCCGCTCCGGGCCACTGTTTCCAAGAACACCTTCACCTTGTCCATATCCTTCCTGCCCGGAATCCGTTCAACCCCGGAGCTGACGTCCACCGCATCGGGGGAAGCCAGTTCTATGGCCTGTGCAACGTTTCCAACCGTAAGTCCGCCCGCCAGGATCACGGGAGTTTCATTTGCCGGCCGATGAGCCGCGCCCCAATCCCAGGCGAGTGCATTGCCACCCGGCAAAAGCCCGCCTCCGCATTCAAAAAGATACGCCGACACATCATATTCTCCCGCGGACTCCAGGGGCGGATCTCCCTTTTGGAAAAAAGCCTTAATGACCACAATCCCAAGTTTTTGGAGCTCCCCCGCAAGCTCGTTCGACTCCTGACCGTGCAACTGGACCGCCTTCAGACCACAGCCTTTCACCTTTTCCAGGATTTCCGGCAACCCCGCATTCACGAAAACCCCCACACCGCTCACCCCCAAAGGCAGGCGTTCACAAATTTCCCTCGCTGTTCGATCGCTTACAAAGCGGGGGCTTGGAGGGTAAAACACACAGCCTACGGCATGAGCCCCCAGTTCGGCACAGGCTGCGGCTTCATCAGCGCTCGTAAGCCCGCAGATCTTGACCTGGGGAGAGACACCCCTCGAATCAGGCAGCCTCGAATCGGATCGACCTCCAATTCCTTTCACAAGATAACTCCATTATCACAAAAATTTGTTACATAGTCATAAAATATTGTATTCCAAAAAATAATGTGCATGAGAGAAAAGCCGTCCTTCTCGATATATGCATGATTCATTATTCAGCGGGGTTCGAACCTGGATTTCCCTTGAATTCCGGATCATGGTCGGCCGGCAGACCACAAAGGTACCGCAGGAAGGCGGACGGATCGACCGACCTGACCAGGCTCTCTCCAATGAGAAAATTACGGATTCCTGCATCGAGCAGCGTTTCCACCTGGGCACGCTCATGAATGCCGCTTTCTGCAACGGCTATCTGGCCGGGAACAAGTTTTCTTGCCAGGTTGACGGACTTCCGGATATCCGTACGGAAAGTGGCCAGGTCGCGGTTGTTGATGCCGATGATTCGTGCGCCCGCCTCGGACGCCAGATCCAGTTCTTCTTCCGAATGCACCTCTACAAGGGCATCCAGGTTGAGTCTTCCGCACAGATCCAGGCAGGATTGGAGGAGTGCGGGGGAGAGGGCTCTCACGATAAGCAGCACTGCATCCGCTCCCATGACCGCTGATTCATAGACCTGATAGGTGGAGACAATGAAGTCCTTCCTCAGGACAGGCAACCGAACGGCGGCGCGTGCCCTGGCCAGGTCTCCCGCTGCTGCCTGGAAGTAAGTACGGTCTGTCAGCACGGACAGCGCGACAGCCCCCCCGTGCTCGTAACAGCGTGCCAGGTTTTCTGGATCGAGGTTATCGAGGATGGTTCCCAGGGATGGTGAACCGCGCTTGATTTCGGCAATGATATTCACGCCGCACGGGCCCGGCCGCGAGAGCCTTTCCAGGAATCCTCTTCGCCCTGGTGCCGATTCGGCAAGAACCTCCAGGGATTCCTCGGGAACTCTCCTCCGGGCGTCCTCCACTTCCAGTCTTTTTGTATCGAGTATTTTCGTCAGAATATCCGCCATGGAAATTCCCATCTCCTGCGCAGGTCTCTAAGTTTGGCGTCGTCACCGGCCGCAGGTGTCTTTCCACCTGCATCGGTGTACCCAAGTCGCCCGTCGACCCGTTTTTTCCAGAAGGGTAGCGTACGCACATCACCCGTTTTCGCCGGTGAACCGGACAAGTCCATCGAGCTTCGCCCTGCCCGCCCCGGTGTCGATGGCGATTTCCGCCTGCGCAATGCCTTGAGCGAAATCCCTCGCCACACCGGCGGCCATGAGGGCGGCGGCGGCATTCAGCAGCACCACGTCTCTCCTTGGACCTTTCTCTCCATCGAGGATGGCCCTGGTGATGCGGGCGTTTTCCTCCGGTCCCCCACCCGCAAGGTCGCGTTCCTCGGCAACTCTGCCCAGCAACTGCCCGGGAGTGATATCATAGGTGCGGATCAGTCCGTCCTTCAGCTCCGAAACGCGCGTGGGAGCGCAGACCGTGATCTCGTCCAGCCCGTCGTGTCCGTGGACGACGAAGGCTCTCCGGCTGCCGAGCAGGCGGAGAGCCTGGGCGAACATTTCGGTAAGTTCGGGTTTGTATACTCCGAGCAACTGGCAGTTGGCGCCGGCCGGATTGGTGAGAGGCCCCAGCATGTTGAACACGGACCGGATTCCCACTTCCTTTCTGGCTTTGGCGGCGTGCTTCATGGCTCCATGAAAGAGCGGTGCAAAAAGGAAGCCGATTCCCACCTCCTGAATCGCCTCTTCGACCACCTCGGGTGCGACATCCAGCCGGACCCCCAGTGCCTCGAGCAGGTCGGCGCTCCCGCACCTGCTCGACACGGACCGGTTCCCGTGCTTGGCGACGGACACTCCACATCCGGCAACCACAAATGCGGTGGTGGTGGAGATATTGAAGGTCTGCGAATGGTCTCCTCCCGTACCACACGTGTCCACCACCGTGTCTGCCGTAGTCTGGACCTTCGTCGCCCTGCGCCGCATGGCCCTGGCGGCCCCGGCCAGCTCCGAAAAGGTCTCCCCCTTGGTGGCAAGAGCCGCCATGAGTGCTCCGATCTGGGCATCTGTGGCACCCCCGGACATGACTTCATCCATCACGTCGGACATTTCCGATTCATCGAGATCCTCACGACGTATGATCTTCTTCAGGCTCTCCTGTATCATTGACCGTTGCCTCCTCTCTGCCCCGTGATTCCCGCAAGAAAGTTGCGCAGTAATCGCTTACCCACGGGAGTCATAATGGATTCCGGGTGAAACTGGATCCCTTCGGTGGGATGGTCCCGGTGCCGGATTCCCATGATTTCTCCGTCCTCCGCTTCAGCCGTTACCTCGAGGCAACCCGGAAGGTCTTCGGCGGCAACAGCGAGGGAATGGTAACGCATGGCCTGGAACGGACTTCTTATCCCGGAAAAGAGAGTCCGTCCGTCGGCTGTCACGGTCGAGACCTTCCCATGCATCAGTCGTTTCGCTCGCACCACACTTCCTCCGAATGCCGCAGCAACCGCCTGATGCCCCAGGCAGACACCCAGGATGGGTACTCTTCCGGAACAGGCCCGGATCAGGGGAATGGAAATCCCCGCATCCTCCGGTCTGCACGGTCCGGGAGAAATGACAATACCCCGGGGATTCCAGCCGCACACCTCCTCGACCGTAACAGCATCGTTGCGAACCACTCGAACTTCAGCACCAAGCATCTTCAAATATTGCACCAGGTTATAGGTAAAGGAATCATAATTGTCGATTACAGCAATCATGGCCGCCTCCATCTTTCTTATGGTTGCTCTTCCCGCCCAAAGATTTCCCTGCTGCGCTCGATCAACTGCAGGGCTCTCTGGATGGCTTTGGCCTTGTTGACGGTTTCCTGCCGTTCCTTCTCGGGATCGGAATCGGCTACTATCCCTGCGCCGGCTCTTACCGTGAGCTGCCCGTTGGTGATGCAGGCCGTACGAATGGTGATGGCCAGGTCCATGTTCCCCGTGAATGAAACGTAGCCTATGGCCCCTCCGTAGGGCCCCCTGGGCTCCGTTTCCAGTTCCGCAATGATTTCCATCGCACGCACCTTGGGCGCTCCCGTAAGTGTCCCGGCGGGGAATGTGGCCCGAAGGAGATCCCAGGCATCCAGGCCCTTGTCCAGGTCACACGTGATATTCGAAACCAGGTGCATGACGTGGGAATAACGCTCCACAACCATCAGGTCGGTCACCTGGACAGAACCGACCTCGGCCACCCGGCCCAGGTCGTTTCGCCCCAGATCGACCAGCATGAGATGCTCGGCCCTTTCCTTCGGGTCCTGGAGAAGTTCGTCCGCAAGAAGCCGGTCCTGCTGCTCCGTTCTGCCTCGGGGCCGCGTTCCGGCGATGGGGCGCAGCGTGGCGATGCCGTTTTCAAGACGGACCATGGTTTCGGGAGACGATCCGACGAGCACGGTGTCACCCAAATGCAGAAAGAAAAGATAAGGCGAGGGGTTGATGTACCTCTGCGCCCGGTAGAGGGACCAGGGGTCGGGGGGAGGCGAACAGACGAAGGGCTGGGAAATCACCGCCTGGATGACATCTCCTTCGGTGATGTATTCTTTTATTCTCGCCACTTGGGATCGGAAGGATTCCGGGTCGACAACCGGTTCCATGCGGACCGGTGACCTGACACCCGTCCTGCATTCAGGCATCGGCATGGCCAGCAGGTCATGCATTTCACGCAGGCGCGCCAGAGCCTCCCCGTACACCTGTTCAGGGCTGTCTTCCCCCAGGAAGCCATAGGCGACCAGCGTCAGTGTGTGGCGAACGTTATCGAAGATGAACAGCTGTTCGGGTACAACAAAATGAGCCAGCGGGGTTTGCTCGGGCAGATAGACGGGAATCGACTCGAAGAAGGAAACGGCCTCGTAGGTCAGAAACCCCACCATCCCCCCCCAGAACCTGGGAAGCCCTGGAACCGCCACGGGTCTGAAGGCTGCCGTCAGGGATCGAAGCACCGCAAGCGGGTCGCCGTGGTGAGGTATCGTCTCCACGCGGTTCCCGTTTTCCACCTCGACCGTTTCTCTAAACACCCGGACAGTGGAACGCGCCGACATTCCCAGGAAGCTGTATCTTCCCCAGCGCTCGCCGCCCTCGACGCTTTCGAGCAGGAAGACCGGCCCCTCTCCTTTGTAGATCTTGGCCAGCATCGACAGGGGAGTCTCCGTGTCCGCCAGGATCTCGAGATACACCGGCACAAGGTTCCCACGTTCCGCCAGCTTCAGAAACTCGCTCTTATCGGGGTACAGGTTTAGATTCATTATTTCCACCTTGTAATGAAAACACGTTGATTCAATCCGTATCGCCGGTCATTCTCCACAGCCGTTCGCTCTGCAGTAGACCTCGAAAATCGCCTTGATCTGCCGCAGCAGATCCTCGAACTGCTCGGGAAAGAGCGACTGCGCACCGTCGCTCAAAGCACGCTCGGGCTGGTGGTGCACCTCCACCATGAGTCCATGGCAACCGACGGCGACGGCTCCCCGGCTGAGTGGAATGACCTGGTTGCGCCGCCCGGCGGCATGACTCGGATCCACTATCACCGGGAGGTGGCTTTCCTTGCGGACCACTGGAATGGCGGAAAGATCCAGGGTATTGCGGCTGTGATGTGCGAAGGTCCGAACCCCTCTTTCACACAGGATGACTCCCGTGTTTCCCCCTTCCATGATGTATTCCGCAGCCATCAGCCATTCTTCGATGGTAGCAGCCAGCCCCCTCTTCAGCAGAATCGGCTTGTCAGAACGGCCGGCACGGCGCAGCAGGCTGAAATTCTGCATGTTCCTCGCGCCGATCTGCACGACGTCGGCGTATTCCTCGACCAGATCGAACACCTCGTGATCGATGGCTTCCGTGACCACGGGCATCCCGGTCTCCTCGCGCACCTTCGCCAGGATCTTCAATCCTTCCTCGCCAAGACCCTGGAAGGCATAGGGCGAAGTTCGCGGCTTGAACGCCCCGCCCCTGAACAGGTGCGCACCCGCCTTCTTCACGAGTCGAGCGATCGTCAGCGCCTGTTCCTCGCTCTCCACCGCGCAAGGACCGGCCATGACGGTAAGATGCCCGTTTCCGATACGCACGCCCCGCACATCGACCACACTGTCCTCGGGCTGCAGTTCCCTGCTCACAAGCTTATACGGGTGTGTCACGGGTATGGCTTCCTTTACTCCCGGCAGCCCCAGAAACACAGATGCATCCACCGGACCGTGGTTGTGAAGAATGCATATGGCCACGCGCTGTCCCCCGGGTATCGGGCGCGCCGTGTACCCTCTCGATTCGATCAAGGCAACGGCCGCGTCAACCTGTTCAGCCGTCGCTTTCTTGTCCATTACCACCAGCATCGCTCTCTCCCCCACTGCATCGAGCCCGAAGGCTCTCCTCACTGCATCATTTCCACACCGCACAAAAAAAGGGGACTTGCGGGAGGTCTTTCCCACAGTCCCCTTTTTTAGCCAAAAAAAAGAACCGTGGGCCAGGAGTGGCCCACGGTCCCTATATCATTCAAACAAGCTGATGGATCAGCAAGTCCGGGTCAGGTCGGAGCACTCCCTCCTGCCAGCCTTCCACCACCAGCGCCAGAAACATGCCTGCTTGTCGTTGCGGTCGTATCCTTGCACGGACTTCTCCTTCTCGTTATGCATCTTGTAACGGAAACCGCATTCCAATGTCAAGAGCAATTTTGGTTCATCCGGCAAACGAGACATCCTGGAATGCTCCCAGCGGACTATCCCTCATTCGTCGGGATATCGAACACGCCGCATGGCACCGTGATCGGAGGGACACTCACCCTGCCGAATATCTCTGGTTTGGGGCGCAATTCGCACCTGCTTTCGAGACCAATCGCGTGCCGCCGCATGAAACTCTTCGCCTCGGTGCACATTCCCGAAATCGGACTCCCCCGTTCCCGGAAAATTACTTCATCGAGCTGCACAAGGCTTTTAACGACCTTTGACATTCAGGCGTCGCCGAATAAGCTATTCGCCCGGATCAACGGAGTGTCACTCGCATGGATGAACCCATGTGCGGCAGTTTCGGTCGAACCATCTGACGAGGGAGGACACACGGGTGGAAATTCCATCCTTTGAACCGGAGGATAACGGCTCCGGCAGAAGATTTGAAATCTTCGCAGCTCTCACACTTGCCGTCTTTGCAGCTCTCCTGGCCATGACGGATCTTGGAGCCGGAAAGTACGGCGACGAAGAAATCATCGGAACCAATGCGAAGGCCAATGTCTATGCATGGTACCAGGCCAAGAGTGTCAAACAGAGCCTGGTGGAAGGACAGCGGGACCTGATTCTGACCCTCATGACCTCCGGGGCCATCAGGGAGGAGGAGCTTTCGA
This sequence comes from Syntrophobacteraceae bacterium, assembly GCA_013314815.1. Classification (GTDB taxonomy): domain Bacteria; phylum Desulfobacterota; class Syntrophobacteria; order Syntrophobacterales; family Syntrophobacteraceae; genus JABUEY01. Next base: position 51,283 of record JABUEY010000002.1, on the reverse strand, counting down.
ACCTCCAACACCACGTGCAGAAACTCGAGAAGGAAATCGACCGTTACAGGATGGAAAAGAGAGAGCTTCTGCTCGGCTCGGAAGCCGTCGGGGAAGAAAACTGGGTCCAGGAACTCGACGGCGAACTGGGCCGGATCGTCGGTGCAAGGGAATATGAAAAAAGGCTGGAAGCTCTTGGCAGGGCAGGCGACGTGTTCGACATCGCTGTCCTCTTCCTGCAGCTCTGCCTGGTCGTCGGCGCGGTATCCCTTGTCATTCGGGAACGAAGGCTTAAATGGGCCTTCTACGGCGGCATGGTCCTGATGGGAGGCATTGGAGCCGCCTTTTCACTGCGCGCATTCCTATTCGCTCTTTCCGCTTGAAACCATCAACGAAATTCCCGTGAGCGGACCGGTTCATCCCGGGAATCCGCTCATACAGGATCAGAAGCCCCGCTTTCCCGCCGCGTTTTCATTTCCTCTCATTCCCGCAGCAATGTCATTCCCGCAAAAAGATAGCCGTGCATGGCAAAACAGTTTCAAGTGATGGCAATGAGCCTGGAAGACAGGATGGATGGAGCAGGGCAATCCCGGGAGGAGAGATCTTTATGGCACGGTCTGCACTTGGCAGGCTGTTGACTGGATTCCCGCCTTTTGCGGGAAGGACGTTGTGGTTTTCCCGAGAGTGACGTTGGGAGGCAGGATTACATTGGGAGGCCATCGATCCTTTGAGCGAGAAGCAACGGATGCATGAAAAATACCGGAGGTACTCGTTTTATTGATGAAGCTTAAATCTCAGCTGCAGGCAAAGGCCTGCCTGCCTTCAGGCAGCCTCTGTCGGCTGCTGCCAAGCGATCGGCATAAGATTGCCTGTTGTTGAGGGTCATTCGTTCCTGGAAGAGCTGTCTTATGCGCAAACGATTTTTTTCTGGATCAAGTGTATTGAAATAAAACCTGAATTGGCATAATCATATATCCCAAAAAGGGACTGGCAACTATAGAATTTCTTGTCCATATCGGAATCTTCAAGGCTCCTTTGACTGAGTGTTCTTTTGAAGGCGCAGCGCGCTGCTTCTGAATCGACTGGTAGATCTCTCGCGTAACAAAGTCGTGTTACTTTGACAACGGATCACAGAGAGAACGTCTTCATCTCTCCATGAATTCCAAGGAGCAACGATGACCGGCGTGCCCAGGCCTGCAATGATGGGATTGCTTACAGCCCTGCTGGGTCTGCTGGTCACCTTCTCCCATCCCGGGATGGACCTGGAAGAAAGCCTGGGGCTTTACCTGCTTTTCAACCTGAGAGGGGCTCGACCCGCCCCGCCTGAAATCACCGTGGTGAGCATCGACGAAATTTCAGCGGATCGCCTGGGAGTGCCGCGCAACCCGGACAGGTGGCCGAGGGATCTGCATGCCCGGCTGGTCGACCGGCTCTCAGGACAGGGAGCGGCGGCTGTCGGCTTCGACATGACGTTCCAGAATGCTCGTTCCGAGCAGGAAGATTCTCAACTTGCGGATGCGCTGGCCAGGGCTCGCAACGTCGTGCTCTGCGAGGCATTTCGGAAGGAAGTCCTGCCCGTGGCCGAAGCCGGCGGACAACAGAAGGGAGAGATCTACGTTCAGAGGCTTGTGCCGCCCATACCCGTTCTTGCAGAATCGGCCGCAGCTTCCGCCCCCTTTCCGCTCCCCAGGATTCCCCTTCGAGTCAACCAGTGTTGGCTCTTTAAAACCGACGCCGGTGATGAGCCGACCCTGCCCGTTGTAATGTTCCAGGTTTTCGCCCTCGATGTCTACAGTAGTTTCCGGTCGCTCATCGGCAGGCATTTGCCTGACGCGCTTTCAGGGCTCCCGCTGGACAGGGATGAGATCCTGGCAAACCATGCCGTCACGAGCCTGACTCGAACATTGAGGGAGATCTTCACTGAAAACCCCGGCCTGGCCGACAGGATGCTGGCTGATCTGAACGGCGGCGATGCCCCTCCCGCGGAAGCATACCGTCGGAAAATCCTCAGATCCCTCATCCGCATGTATGATGGGCCGGACAGCATGGTACTCAATTTTTACGGACCTCCCGGCATTATCACCACCGTCCCCTTCCACCGGATGATCGATTCGTCCGAATATCCGGATCCTTTGACACAACCTGCCCCGGATATACGAGGGAAAGCCGTTTTCATCGGCCTGTCCGGGTCGTTGGAGATGGAACAGAAGGACGGGTTCCATACGGTCTTCTCCCAGCCGGCGGGACTGGACATCAGTGGAGTCGAAATCGCCGCAACGGCCTTTGGAAACCTGGTCGAAGACATGCCCGTCCGGCCGCTGCCGCTCCCTTACCCAATTATCGTGATGGTGTCCTGGGCGTTTCTTGTGGCCGCCGTCTGCCATTATCTCGCCACAGCGGCCTCGACGATGAGCATCATCCTGCTGGCAGGCCTTTATACGATGGCGGCATATCATCAGTTTGCAGGCACGGCCAGATGGTTTCACATAGCGGTCCCGATGCTTGTACAAACCCCTGTGGCATTCTTCGGCACTTTGATCTGGAAATACCTGGAAGCCGCCCGTGAACGTCAGAACATTCGAACGGCGTTCAGGTACTTTGTGCCCGAGGAGGTTGTCGAACGGCTCTCGAAGGGAGCGGATGAAATCACGAGATCCTCGAAACCGGTTTTCGGGTCGGTCCTGTGCAGCGACGGGGAGCAGTATGCCGCTCTGTCGGAACAGCTCGACCCCGAGGAGTTGAGCCAGTTCATGAACAGGTACTACGAGACCATCTTCGAGCCGGTCAGGAAACATGGAGGAATCATAACGGACGTCATCGGGGATTCCATGATGGCGATCTGGGCAGGCCCCAACCCGGACACCCGACTCAAGATAAAATCCTGCATGGCGGCCGTCGATGTCGCCAGGGCCGTGTCACGCTTCAACAGGCAGTCCGGAAAATTTCGCCTCCCGACACGCTTGGGCCTCCACTGCGGGCCGGTGACTCTGGGCAACGTCGGAGGCATGGATCACTATGAGTACCGTGCCGTCGGAGACGCAGTGAACACCGCCGCAAGGCTGGAAGGACTCAACAAGGAACTTGGAACACGGATACTCCTGTCTTCGGAGGTTCTCCACCAGGTGGACATGTTTCTCACGAGGGGACTCGGAGCGTTCCTGGTCGCGGGAAAATCGAAAGCCGTGGAGGTCCACGAGTTGATATGCAGTGCGGAGGAATCGAGCCCGCCGCAAAGAGACCTGTGTGCAGTCTTTGCCGAGGCCATGGATGCCTTCAGCCGCAGGTCATGGAGCGAAGCGGCCGGCTTGTTCAACCAGTGCCTCAGGATCCGGGAAAACGACGGCCCGTCCCTCTTTTATCTCAGGCTGTGCCGGAGCTATTCCGTCGAACCTCCCGATCCTGCATGGAATGGGTTCATTCACATGGGGAAGTCGTAGCAGGCCGTCGAAAAAGCCCTCGACAGGCAGTCTCCGTCTTGTCGAAAAGGCGGCCCGATTCAACGTACAGGTGAACAGGTGGAAAAGGATAGAATAACGATGCGATCAAAAGCGGCTTTGATGTTGTTTCTGTTTGTGTGTTCGTTGTGCTGCCTCTTTCCCCTGGGAAGTCACGCCGCTGAACAGCGGGACGACTGGATGGCCAGGGCGGTGTCGGTGCAGGGAGACGTCCAGGTCAGGAGGGGAGATTACAGGGAGTGGGTTCGAGTGGAACTGGACGATACGTTTTTTCAAGGAGACATGATTCGTGTCGGACGACAAGGCCGCGCAGGACTCCTCCTGCACAACAACACCTTTGTGCGCCTGGACCAGGGAACGTCCGTAGCGTTTCTCGGCGTGGAAAAGAAGGAGACTTCCCTGTTCAAGATTCTCTCGGGAGCGGCCATGTTTTTCAGCCGCTTCCCCCGGGCATTGAAGGTGTTCACTCCGTATGTGAACGCCAATGTCGAGGGGACCGAATTCCTTGTGCAGGTAGACCGCGAACAGACGATAGTCACCGTCTATGAAGGGAAAGTCGCGGCAGCGAACGATCTTGGCAGCCTATCCATCACCAGGGGTCAGTCCCTGTCGGCACAGGCTACCCAGCCGCCCATGCTTCGCACGGTCCTGCAGCCCAGAGACGCCGTGCAGTGGGCTCTTTATTATCCACCTGTGATCCATTACCAGCCGGATGATTTCTCTCCCGATCCCCCGGACAGCTTGCAAGCCCTGCTGCGCAGATCCGTCGAATTCTACCGGCGGGGCGACCTGGCTTCCGCATTCTCCAGCCTGGAAAAGGCTCCGGCAGATGCGGCCGATCCGAGATTGCACATCATTCGAGCGGCGCTGTACCTGACGGTCGGCGACACGGGCTCCGCCAATGTGGAGATCCAGGCAGCGCTGGCACTTGATCCCTCGAACGGACAGGCTGCAGCGCTGCAGTCCGTCATCGCCCTGACTCGAAACCGCAAGGATGAGGCCCTTGAACTCGCTCAGAGAGCGATTTCCCTCGATCCCGCTTCTCCTGTACCCCGCATTGCCCTGTCCTATGCCCTGCAGGCGCATTTCGATCTCAAGGGCGCCCTGGAAAACCTGGATGAGTCCGTTAGACTCGAACCGACAAACGCTCTCGCCTGGGCAAGGCTGGCCGAATTGCGCCTCTGCGTCGCAGACCTGAACGGTGCCCTGGATGCGGCTCAAAGAGCGGCCGATCTCAACCCGGAACTCTCTCGCACCCAGACGGTACTCGGGTTCGCCTACCTGGCACGCATCGATATCAAGGAATCCAAGAACGCCTTCCGGAAAGCCATCCGCATGGACCAGGCGGACCCCCTGCCCCGGCTCGGCCTCGGCCTGGCCAAGATCAGGGAGGGAGACCTGAAAGAGGGGCGTATCGAGATTGAAATCGCCGTGGGTCTCGATCCCGCCAACTCTCTTCTGCGCAGTTACCTGGGCAAGGCCTACTTCGAAGAAAAACGGGAAAAACAAGCCGGGCAGCAGCTCGCCATTGCAAAGGAGCTGGACCCCAGGGATCCTACCCCGTGGTTCTACGACGCAATCCTCAAACAGACCGTCAACCGCCCCGTCGAGGCATTGAAGGACCTGCAGCAGTCCATGGCTTTGAACGACAACAGGGCGGTGTACAGGTCCCGGCTTCAGCTGGACGAAGACCTGGCCGCGCGCGGTGCGAGCCTTGCCCGCGTGTATGACGACCTGGGATTCGGACAGCTGGCCTTCGCGGAGGCTTCCAGGTCTCTCAGCGTGGATCCGGCGAGCCATTCAGCACACAGGTTTCTGGCTGATTCCTATGCGTCCCTGCCTCGCCACGAGATCGCAAGAGTCAGTGAAATTCTGCAGTCCCAGCTTCTGCAACCGGTCAACATATATCCCGTGCAGCCCCGTCTCGCTCAAAGCAGGTCTTTTATCCTCCAGGGGGCTGGTCCTTCAGACCTTTCTTTCAACGAATACACCACACTGTTCAACCGGGACCGACTCGCACTCCAGACAAGCGCAATCGCCGGCGGGAACAGCACCTTCGGAGACGAGGTCATCCAGAGCGGAGTATGGGGAAGGATGTCCTACAGTCTGGGACAATACCACTATGAAACGGACGGATTCAGGAGAAACAACGACCTCGTGCAGGACCTTTACAACGTCTTTGCCCAGGCGAGCCTGTCTCCCGCCACCAGCATACAGGGGGAATTCAGATACTCGGAATCCGAAAAAGGCGACCTGTCTCTGAGGTTCGATCCGGATGACTACCTCCCGACCATCAGGCAGAACGAGAGGATGGAATCGGGGCGTTTCGGCTTTCGCCATTCCTTTTCACCCGGTTCCGATCTGCTTGCTTCATTCATCTACCGCAACCTGAGCGACGACTCGACCAACATCTTCCCGCCTCCCTTGTCAAAGATCTTTCCCAACAGGTTCCTTTCCACGGACATCGAAGGGTACATGGCGGAAGTGCAGCACCTGTTCCGTTCCTCGAATTTTCATCTCATCAGCGGCGCGGGTTATCTTGGAGGAAATCAGAAATCGACGACCAACCTGCCGGGCTTCCCGCCGGAATCCGACATCGCCGTCAGGAACGCCAACATGTACATCTATTCGCTCATCCACTATCCCAGTAATATTACGTGGGTGATCGGAGGAAGCGGAGACTTTTTCGATGAAATCGACCGCAAGGACGAATTCAATCCGAAGTTCGGAGTGACCTGGTCCCCCATTTCGGGCACAACGCTGCGGGGAGCGGCATTTCGAGTGTTGAAAAGGCCCCTCATCCAGGATCAAACGCTGGAACCCACACAGGTGGCGGGTTTTAACCAGTATTTCGACGATGCCGACGGTACCGAATCATGGCGTTATGGTGCGGGCATCGATCAGAAGATCACTTCTTCGCTGTTTGGGGGCGTGGAGCTTTCAAGACGAGACTTGGAGGTCCCTTATGTCAGTTCGGGGCCTGTGCTCCGCACCCTGGAAGAGGACTGGAGGGAGCAGCTGGCCCGTGCCTATGTTTACTGGACACCCCAAGACTGGCTCGCTCTTTCGGCGGAATACCAGTTTGAACGCTTCGACAGGGAAGGGGGATTTGCGGGTACGGAGGACTTCGTTGAGATCAAGACTCACCGGATCCCTCTCGGCATCAACCTTTTCCACCGTTCGGGGCTTCTGGCCGGATTCCGGGCCACCTACGTCGACCAGAAAGGCGAGTACGGGAATCCGTTATCTGGATTCCGTCCGGGCAGTGACCAGTTCTTCGTACTGGATGCCGTTCTCGGATATCGACTTCCCAAAAGATTCGGCCTGATTACTCTCGAGGCACGAAACCTGCTGGACGAAGGATTCAATTTTCAGGACACGGATCCCTCGAACCCTGTGATCTATCCTGAGCGCCTCATCCTGTTGAGACTCACGCTGCAGTTCTGACAGCCTGGAAAGCCCTCTTCACAGGCGTCGCCTCCACGAGAAGCGGAACCGGCAACGGCAGCATCGAGAAGGCCGGTTCCCGCCTTCGAGTCCGCGGACTCTGCCTGTCGAAGTGTTTTTCGACTTATGCCGATTCTTTTTGAAGCTGTGTCTGAGCCGTGCAGGCGGAAGGGAGGTGGAGACAAGGCGGACAAATCGGCTGTGAGTTCTCGACGATCGTCTGGGAAAGCTGAATGGATTTCCGAACCCGACAAGGAGTACAACCATGTCGACAGAAGAAGCGAGCTGCTTTTTCAAGATACTGATAGACAGGAACGGCAAGGTTGTGGGTGTCGAACCGCCGGAAGGAGCCAAGGTCGAGGATCCGGTGGATATTGGCAGCCACATTCCGGAGGGAGTCACCAAGATAAAGATCATCCAGGTATTGAGCAAGCCGGGACACAGTCCCTGTTGCATCAAGAGCGGAGGGATCATCTGGTGCTGGTGTTAGGCACCGTGAAGCCTGTCGTGATTTGAGTTCGCTGCGGATGGATCGCTCATCGGGCGCGGCTGTTGTGTAGTTCGAGCCGTCATCCTTCGCACCCATTGTCCCCCTCTTCCGGGGAAGAATTCAGACCCTGCGCGCGCCGCAGGCGCGCGCATCCAACTGCCGCTTTACCTGCTCTGCCCGCCTTGTTCTGACCTTTTTTCTGTTGCCACTCTTTGAGCAAACATGTTAAAGAAGTTCGGTTTTACCAAAATCGCACTCCCCTTGAACCTTTTGGTGTCCGCTGAGCGAAAGGCTTGCGCGGATGGACAGGGGTGGAGGGACAACCAGAAGGAGATTGAAATGGCGGTAGTCAGCATGAAGCAGTTGCTGGAAGCGGGGGTTCATTTCGGGCACCAGACGCGCCGATGGAACCCCAAGATGAAAACATACATCTTCGGGGCACGCAACGGCATTTACATCATCGACCTGCAGCGCACCGTGCGTCTTTTCCACACGGCGTATCAGTTCGTGGCCGAAACCGTGGCCGCGGGAGAGAGTGTCCTTTTTGTGGGGACAAAGCAACAGGCCCGGGACACCATCCTCGAAGAAGCACGACGCTGTGGAATGCACTTTGTCAACCAGCGCTGGCTGGGTGGAATGCTCACCAATTTCAAGACCATCAAGCTGCGAATCGACCGGCTGAAGGAACTCGATGCCATGATCGAAGACGGAAGCATCAACCGCTTCCCGAAAAAAGAAATCCTTCAGCTGCAGAACGAGCGGATCAAGCTCGAGAAAAACCTGGGCGGCATTAAGGACATGACCCGGCTCCCCGGCGCAATGTATGTCGTGGATACGCACCGCGAAAACATTGCCGTCCTCGAAGCCAATCGCCTGGGTATCCCCGTGGTCGCCATCGTGGACACCAACTGCGACCCTGACCTCATCGACTATCTCATTCCTGGCAATGACGATGCCATCCGAGCGATCCGCCTCATTACCTCCAAGATCGCCGACGCCTGTGTCGAAGGCAGGGAAAGATACATGGAAACGCAGCAGGCGGACCGCGACAAGGAGATGGAACTCGAGGAAGTTCCCGCCGGGCAGTTGCTGAAGGAGGAAGAAAGCGGGCCTGTTGTGGAAATCGTCAATCCCGCCGACGAACCGGGAAAGAGCGAATGACGTTTATGTCCTGAGGGTCCCGGAACGCAAAACCTGAAGACGGCTCCGGGCCGCACGGGGGGGGGGTCTCCCATCTGTGCCAGGGGGAAAAGTTCGAGTCCTTGGAGACAACAATCGGCTGTCTCTGAATTCAGATATCTATCATTGTTGTGCAGGAGGAATCATTGGAAATCACGGCTGCAATGGTCAAAGACCTGAGGGAAAAGACAAACGTCGGCATGATGGACTGCAAGAAGGCCCTCCAGGAAACGGGCGGGGACATGGAAAAGGCCATCGACCTGCTGAGGCAGCGAGGGCTTGCGAAGGCCATGAAGCGCGCTGAAAAGGAAGCATCCGAAGGCATGGTGCATTCTTACATCCATTCGGGCGGCCGCATCGGGGTTCTGATCGAAGTCAACTGCGAAACGGACTTCGCGGCCAAGAGCGAAGATTTTATCGAGTTCGTCAAGAACATCGCCATGCATATCGCCGCCACCGGTCCACTGGGCATCAGTCCTGAAGACGTTCCCGCGGAAGTCGTCGAACGCGAAAGGGCGATCTACATGGCCCAGGCAAAAGAGTCCGGGAAACCGGACAATATTCTCGAAAAGATGGTGGACGGAAAGATGCGCAAGTTCTACGAAGATTCCGTTCTGCTTCAGCAGAAGTATGTGAAGGACCCCGACAAAACCGTTCAGGACTACCTGAACGAGCTGGTAGCGAAGATCGGCGAGAAGATCATCGTGCGCCGCTTTGCCCGCTTTCAGCTGGGCGCCGAGTAGCGCTATCCACGGTGGACCGTGAAGTGCATGCCCCGGCATATTTCAGGAAGAACGGATGACTCCATGAGTCACGAGACTCCTCTTTACCACCGGATATTGCTGAAACTGAGCGGCGAAGCTCTCATGGGCCGTGAGGCTTACGGCATTGATCCCGTTGTGCTCGAACAGATCGCCGAAGAGATTACTGAAGTGCACGAACTCGGAGTTCAAATCGCCGTGGTGATCGGAGGAGGAAACATATTCAGAGGAATATCCGGAGCCTCGCAGGGCATGGATCGTTCCACCGCCGACTACATGGGAATGCTCGCCACCGTCATGAACGCCCTGGCGCTTCAGCAGGCATTGGAAAAGCACGGCATACCCACCCGGGTGCAGTCGGCCATAGACATGAAGGAAGTGGCTGAACCTTACATCCGGCGCCGCGCCATAAGGCACCTGGAGAAAGGGCGGATCGTCATCTTCGCGGCGGGAACAGGCCTTCCCTTCTTCACGACGGATACCACCGCCGCCCTTCGTGCCGTTGAAATCGGTGCGGGAGTCCTCATGAAAGCCACGAAAGTGGACGGGGTCTACGCCACGGACCCCAATAAAGACCCTACCGCGAGGAGGTTCGACCGGATCAGTTTTTCCGAGGTTCTTCAGAAGAACCTCGGAGTCATGGATGCCACGGCCATATCCCTTGCCCGGGATCAGAACATGCGGATCGTGGTATTCGATCTGAGAACAAAAGGGAACATCAAGCGAGTCATTCTGGGCAAATCCATTGGAACCGTGGTGGAGGGATTCGATCATGATCAATGATGTCTATGCGGACGCCCGAGATCGTATGGCCAAGGCCGTCGAAAGCCTCGAGGGTGAATTCAGAAGACTGCGTACGGGAAGGGCGGCGGTATCTTTGGTGGACGGAATCAAGGTCGAATACTACGGAACGCCCACCCCCCTCAACCAGCTGGCGACTTTGACGATTCCCGAACCGCGCACCATTATGATACAAACATGGGACACTACCATCATCGGTGATGTGGAAAAGGCCATCCTCAAGTCGGAACTGGGCCTTACTCCCATGAACGACGGGAAAGTGATCCGTATCCACATTCCCGTTCTCACCGCCGAACGCCGCCGCGAACTGGTGAAGGTCATCAAGAAGCAGGCGGAGGAAACCAAGGTCGCCGTGCGAAACATTCGACGGGACGTCAATGAAATGATCAAGGAACTGAAGAAAGAAAAAGAGATTTCCGAGGACGATCAGTTCCGCGCTCAGGAAGAAATCCAGAAGATCACGGATGATTATATAAAGAAGATCGACGCGGTGTACAGCATCAAGGAAAAAGAGATCCTGGAAGTATAGGGATGCATGAGCTAGATCCGCAGAAGCTTCCACGTCATGTGGCCATCATTATGGACGGCAACGGCCGTTGGGCCCGGGCGCGAATGCGCAACAGGGTCTTCGGCCACGACGAGGGGGCCAGGTCGGTTCGCGACGTGGTACGAACCTGTCGTGAACTCGAAATTTCCTACCTGACCCTGTACGCGTTTTCCAAGGAGAACTGGCAGAGGCCGGAGGCCGAGGTCAAGGCTTTGTGGAACCTGCTCAAGAGGTTCCTGAGGTCTGAGCTTCCCGAGTTGGTGGAGAAGGAAGTACGTCTTCTTCACCTCGGAGACACTGAAGACATACCCCATGATGTGCGAAGAGAGTTCCAGGCGGCTGTGGATCAAACGGCCGGACTTGACAAGCTCGTGTTAAGCCTTGCCGTGAACTACGGAGGAAGGCAGGAAATAGCCAGGGCAGCGGCGCTGTTTGCAAAGGATGTAGCGGCGGGACTGCACAAACCCGAAGATCTGTCCCCCGAGCTGTTTTCACGATACCTGTTCACGAAGGAGCTCCCTGATCCCGACCTGGTGATCCGTACAGGCGGTGAATACAGGGTGAGCAACTTTCTGCTCTGGCAGCTGGCCTATGCCGAACTCTACATCACGGAGACCCTCTGGCCGGATTTCCGCAGGGATCAGTTCCTGGAGGCTCTGTACGACTTTCAGAAAAGGGAGCGGCGTTTCGGGAGGACGAGTGACCAGGTGCAGGATACGAAATCATGCCGGGCGCTTTAGCAGGCTGCATTCATCTGAGGTGTTTATCCACCCCGTCAGATACCGCCTTCCCGAATACCGGATCGAATAATGTTGAATATTCCCCATTGGGATTCACACAGGCAAAGGCTTATCACCGGTTTTCTCATCGCCGCTCCCCTCCTGGCCGTGATCGTCGCGGGCCCCTGGTGGTCCTGGACTCCGCTCGTGGCTCTCGCCTCGTGTGCCGGCCTCCTGGAATTCCAGCGATTTGTCTTTGCAGACACTCTGCCGCTTCGGTGGCGCGCCTGTTTCCTTGCAGCGGGGCTCGTGCATCCGCTGGGAGCCGCCCTCGGCGGCCAGATCGGCCTCCATTTTGCGCTGTTTCTGAGCCTGTTCGGTGGATTCCTCCTCGTTCTTTTCTGTTCTCCCCTCGAAGCTCGTGAAAGCAGCCGCCTGGCACGGTTCAGCCTCGGGTGTCTTTACATACCCTACCTTTTGTCTTATGTATTGCTCATCGGTCAACTGGAACAGGGCAGAGCCCTCTTGCTTTTTGTGATTGTCGTAACCGTCGTCGACGATATCGCTGCATTCTACTGCGGAAGACGCCTCGGAACACACAAGCTCTACGAACTCGTCAGCCCCAAGAAGACCATCGAAGGATCTGCGGGGGGGCTCTTCTTCGGCGTTCTGGCGGGAACACTTTTCGGGGTTCTCTTCATACACGGTATCTCCCCGTGGGTGTTTGTTCTGTTCAGTGTTCTCCTGGCTGTAACAGGTCAACTGGGAGACCTGGTCGAATCCATGCTCAAGAGAGTGGGAGGTATCAAGGACTCGAGCAATCTGCTGCCCGGCCACGGAGGCATTATGGACCGGCTGGACAGTATGCTTTTTGCCTTCCCCATGGCATGGTTCGTTCTGGCCTTGATTCGGTAACGTGGTCTATTTCCGGTTCGGATCTCACATGAAAGTCAAAAATATCAGCGTACTGGGATGCACTGGATCTATCGGGGTGAGCACCCTGGAGGTCGTGCGTCAATTTCCCGACCGGTTTCGAGTGGTCGCACTGGCTGCGGGACACAACATTGTCCTGCTCAGGCAGCAGATCGACGCGTTCAAACCCCTGCTCGTTTCGGTGTTCGACGAATCACTGGCCGACCGGCTGAACGAATCGTTCGCACCAGGTATATACAAACCGCTGATCGCCTTCGGTGCTGAGGGATACGAACGGGTGGCTTCGCACCCCGAAGCCGAAATGCTCGTTTCCGCCATGGTGGGAGCCGCCGGATTGCTGCCGACCCTTGCGGCCATCGAGGCCGGAAAGAACCTGGCGCTCGCCAACAAGGAAACCCTGGTCATCGCCGGTGAAATCGTTATGAACCTGGCAGTTCGAAAGGGCATCCGCATTCTTCCGGTCGACAGTGAGCACAGCGCCATCTTCCAGTCTCTGCAGGGCAATCACCGGAATGCCCTGAAACGCATCCTGCTCACCGCTTCCGGAGGCCCCTTCTTCCGCAGGTCATCCGAAGAACTGGCCGCCGTCACTCCGGAAGAGGCTCTACGCCATCCGAACTGGTCCATGGGAAGAAAGATTACCATCGATTCCGCGACATTGATGAATAAGGGGCTCGAGGTCATCGAGGCGCACTGGCTTTTCGGAGTCCCTGTCGACCGCATCGACGTGCACATCCACCCTGAGAGCATCGTGCATTCCATGGTCGAATACATCGACGGGTCCGTTATTGCACAGATGGGCATACCTGATATGAAGATACCCATCGCCTATGCCCTCGCCTATCCAGAAAGGCTTCCCGTTGAAGGGCCTCCCGTCGACTTCTTCCACCTCGAAAAACTCTCCTTCTATCCACCCGACGAAGAACGCTTCCCCTGCCTTCGCCTGGCGTACGAAGCGTGCAGACGAGGCTCCACCTACCCGGCCGTGCTCAATGCCGCCAACGAAGTGGCTGTGAATGCGTTCCTCGAAAAGCAGATCGGCTTTTCTTCCATATCGAGGCTTATCGAGGCCGTTATGAAGGTGCATCAACCGCCCGCTGCTCTCGACCTCGACGCCGTGGTCATGGCGGATGAATGGGCAAGGCATGAAGCCCTGAAAATCATGGCGGAATTCTGAATCCGGACATCGAGGTATGCTGGATTTTCGGCACCGTCCGGGTTATCATCTATAATAAATAAGGGAGATATCTTGCTCACAACTGCCTTTTCCACTGTCGTAGTTCTCGGCATACTGATCTTTGTTCATGAACTCGGCCATTTTCTCGTGGCCAAGTGGTTCAACGTCACGGTTCTGCGCTTCTCCCTCGGCTTCGGGCCGAAACTGATATCCGTAACGCGCGGTGAAACCGAATACCGGCTGTCCCTCATCCCCCTTGGCGGGTATGTGAAAATGCTGGGAGAGGATGGGGAAGAAGACGTCACCGAAGACCAGCGCGCCCGCAGTTTTTCCTCTCAGCCCGTGGGCCGCCGTATGGGCATTGTGCTGGCTGGTCCGTTGTCCAACTTTATCCTGGCGATCATCATCTTCACCTTCATGTTCGCCTTTGCGGGCATGCCGGAACTCACATCCGAGGTGGGTTCCGTCACCTCCGGTTCACCCGCTGAACAGGCCGGGATCAAGCCGGGCGACCAGGTCGTATCTATCAACGGCAACGCCATCAGGAACTGGGAGGATCTGTCTCAGACTATCGAGAAATTCGGTGAGAGGCCCCTGGCACTGGAGGTGAGGCGAGGCGAGGACATCCTGGCCGTCCAGGTGACTCCGTCCGTCACCGAGGTGAAGAACATCTTCGGGGAGACTGTCAAGCGACCCGTCATCGGGGTCACCGCCTCGGGGAAGGTCACCGTCAACAAGGTCAATCCTCTTCTTGCAGGCTATTACGGTGTTACGCAGACCATACACCTGAGCAAGCTCTTTCTGCTCACCGTCTGGAAGCTCATCGAGCGAGTCGTGCCTCTTCAAACCCTGGGCGGCCCCATCCTGATCGCCCAGATGGCCGGTCAGCAGGCCGAAGAAGGCCTTCTCCACCTGATCCATTTCATTGCCCTCATCAGCGTGAATCTCGCCGTCCTCAACCTGCTTCCCATTCCCGTACTCGACGGCGGGCACCTGCTGTTCTTCACCATCGAAGCCGTTTTTCGGAGGCCCATCAGTGTCAAGAAGATCGAAGCGGCTCAGAAGATAGGGATGCTTGTCCTGCTGGCCCTCATGATCGTTGTCTTCTACAACGATATCATGCGGCTGATACCGGGCAGAAAGCCGGATTTTCTGCCATGACCGCTCGGACTGCCTCCAAATCATGAAGATACTCGCTGTCGACACTTCCACCACTTCGGGCAGCGTCGCTCTTACGGAAGACTCCCGAATCCTGTGCGAATGGACTCTACAGTCGGCCCAGACCCACAACCGTCGACTGCTCAAGTCCATCGACACGGTCCTCAACGAAGTGGACTGGACCGTCGAAAGTCTTGACGGCTTCGCCGTCACTATCGGTCCCGGGAGTTTCACGGGTCTGCGGATCGGCCTCACCACCATAAAGACCCTCGCCTGGACAATGCGCAAGCCCTTCGCGGGCATACCCACCCTCGATGCCCTCGCGGCTCCCCTTGCCTTCTCCCCGCTTCCCGTCTGCTGCATTCTGAATGCCTACAAGAAAGAGGTCTTTTTCGCACGTTACGAACCCGACGAAGCGGGCAATCTCGAGCGCGCGGGCTCCTATCGGGTACTGCCCCCGGAAGGAGTGCTGCCGCATGTCCCGGGCAGCACCGTCTTTTGCGGCGACGGGTGGCTGATGTACAGGGAATTTTTCCGGGAGCGCCTGGGAACCCGTGCAGTGGAAGCTCCCGCTCCCTTTCATATCCTCCGGGCAGGCTTCGTCGGGTACCTGGCACACAGGAAGTTCATCGAGGGAGCGGCAGACGACCCACTCACCAGTGTCCCCCTCTATATCCGCCCGTCGGAAGCCGAACTCAATAACCCGCATCTCAACCCGAACCTGCGAACCCTTCACTCATAACAGGCCGGAGGCGTCTCCCCCTGTAACCCATCTGGAACCTGCCCTCGAACCGGGAACGGAAACCATGGCCATCAAGAATCTCAGAACCGTCACGCTGACCGTAAGAAGACTCGTACGCTCTTCCAGGACAGGCGGGAGGCACTCAAGAATCCCGCGCAAGGCGGTATCAAGGCGTTTTTTCCCCCTTACTTACGTCGTTCGCAACCTGATGGTTCTGAAGGACGAGGCATGGTGGGAAAGATTGTCTCCTCGCCTCAAGAAGGCCAGGGCAAGGAAAATGATCCTGGAAAGGAGCGTCTTTTACCTGCGGGTGGAACAATGGCGGAAAGACCGGCTGGCCTGCACTCCCCTTGTCCGGTCGAGCGTTGAATACCTGCAGCCTGCAGGTGACGGGGTCTCCTACTGCAGCCATTGTGGAGGATGTTGCGAGATTTCCAGCGGTCTGCCCGAATTTCCGACAGATTCGGACATCCCGGACCGCTGGAAATTTATCTTCGGCCTCGGGCTTGGTAGAGGCCACCGCTTCTGCCCGTTTCTCTGGGAGGAACGGTGCGGCGGAAGCCTCTGTTCCATTCACCCGTGGCGATCCCTGGCCTGCCGGATCTTCGAAGAGGACGAGTGCGATTTCTTCATGAATGATCCGGATTTCGTGCGTTCACTGGATCTGAAAAGACTAATGGATACCTGGCGCCTGTTCATCGACCTGGTTGATGGCGCATAGCTGCCACTGAGAAGCCCCGATATCCCGGCAGAATGTCCAGAATTCCTGGAACTTGACCGGATCGAGCTTGCTGCCGCTCACCACTTCACCCGTCCGGTCGTCAACCGTGTAATCGAGCAGGTTTGCCGTAAAGAGCACCGTCACATACTCCTTGCCCGATTCCTGCCACACCTCGCTCGGCTCCACCTTCCGCACCGCTATGTTCTCCAGCCGGTTGCTCCGTCCTTCCCGCTTCAACCTGTCAAACTCGGCAGTGAAATTCTCCGCCATCTCCGAGGTGAGCCATCTTCCGATGCCGTCCAAGCTCCTGTTCATCCAACCGGCCTGAATGCGAAAGAAGATGTCCTGGACCGTCTCCTTGAAGGATTCTTCGTCGAAGCCCGGATCGAAGCGTTTGATATCCTGGAAGCCCTTCTCGACCTCATCGTATGGTCGAACCGGTTCAGCGGACGAACCTCCAAGATACGCAGGCGTCCCCGACGGAGTCGACGAAGGGATCTCCATGCGTCCTGCATGACTCGAGTACCCTGCTTCAGCCGTCTGTTCACGCCGCCTTCTCAAGAACTTCATGAGGAAATAGATACCCGCACCTATGATCAGTATTTCGAGGAACCCGATTCCGCCGCCGCCACTCTGTCCCGCGGCTCCACCCGCATGTCCCATGCCGCCGAAGAGCATGCTGCCGAGAAATCCGCCTGCAAGACCACCCGCCAGTCCCTGGAGAAACGGGCTTCTGCCGAATGTGCCGCCCGTTGCCGGCTGGCTTCCGGGCGTCTGCTGGCGCCCCGGAGTGCTCATTCCCGGGCTCGATGGTGTCGGAGCCGGCGTAGTCGGCCTGGTTGGCGTGCTTGGGGTCGAAAAAGTACGACTGCCGCGGCTCCCCATCGAACGACCGCCTCCGGCCCTCGCCCATGCATAGGATTCCAGCACCACCGACAGGCCGAAGAACAATACTGCCGAAAGGGCCAGTGCAATACACAGATTCTTCCTCTTCATTCTTCACTCACCTCCTGATTGAAAACCCCGATGGATCAGTCCCGGCAGGTTCATCACTTGAACAGGAATTCAGCTTCCCTGACCCCTGTCCGGAGAAACCGCCTGCCGGGCGGTTATATTCCAGCCTGCAAAAAGATAAGTTTACTCCTTGCTCCCTGCCTCTCCGCAAAGGGAGGAGGAAGCTTTTACAGCTCCGCACGGAGGCGGAGCACCCCTCTTTTAACGCCGCTGTTTTGTTCTTGATTCGAGACTCAGCGCCGGGGAACTCCGAATTGAGCACCCGATTGCGTCCGTCATTCATATCAGAATGCGGCCGGTGTGACAAGGAAGATCGGTCCCGGACGTCAATCACCTTCGGCGAATATCGGCCGGAATCCTTGGGACCGGAGGGCGAGGCGTCCTCGTCCAACCCGGACAGGTGACTCGCAACGAAGTGTTTTGACTTCGGTATCCTCACAGGCAATTCCGGGTGACAGAGAATCCCCGGCGCAGAGATCGAGTCGGCCCGCAAAGGAATCACGGGGATCCTGAGATCCGGGAAGGATTTGGGACGAGCTGGGAAGGGATATCTCCTGAAAAGACCAGTGGCAAGGAAGGAAACGCCAGGCGGCGGGCCGGAATGCCTGTCGAAGAAAGCTGCAGACCGGCCCGCCGGAAACGGATTGGCGGTTCTTTGGCTACGTGTCGCCGTATATGTTGAACGGACATTTTTCTTCCGGATCCACACCTGGACGGAATCCGGTTTGCTCCGCAACGATTTCGGCCACTTTTTTGTAGAGTGTCCTGAGCGGGATGTCCGCAGGACAGGTCTCTTCACAAAGACCGCAGTCAATGCACCGGCCTATCATGTGAACAGCACGGGTCAGGTGAAAGATGGGATTCTCCGTGGGGAGAACTCCCGTCTCGACGAGTTCGTCTTCTTCGAGGCTGCACTCATTGCAGAAACACATGGGACAGACATTGCGGCACCCGTAGCATTTCACACATCGGTCGAAATGGTCCATCCAGAACCTGAACCGATCCTGAGTCGCCATAGCCTGGATATTTTCAAGGGCCGGGCTTTGGGCGACACCATTCCCTTTGTCCCCCGCGACAGGTTCTTCGGGGTATGGACGGGTGCATGAGCACGCCTCAGCCAGGTCCGGCGGGCAGGTAATGCCCACGGAAATTACCCGTTCCCGGGCCAGCTGGTTCCATTTGAAAAGTTCAATCAGGCCTCGTTCATCGCAACCGCGCACCAGGACCGCGAATGTTGCATCGGGATAAGACCGGGCAAGGCGGATGAGCACCTTGTTCAGCGGATAGCGCGCGTCACCGGATTTCTCGTGGTCTCCCAGACTGAGTTCCGCAAGCTCTTCGGCCTTGGTGAAAACGTAGGGACTCACATGGCCCCCGCTTTCTCGAAGCCCGACAAAGCCCTGAATTTTCCCCGCTTCCAGAAGTTCCTTCACGCGATCAATGACTTTTTGTTTCATCGTCTGCCTTTATATTTTTCCTGAAAGCAACAGTGTCCAACATCTGCGTACACCGGGCATCGAAGGCCGGGCGGCCTCCCTCCGGTCGAGGCTCCTCCCGCCCGAGCATTCTCAGGCGGCTTTGCCGGTCTTGCCCCGAGCCTTCAAAGGAGACGGTCCCATGGCTCGCAGTTCTTCGATGAATTCCTTGATTTCAGCCGCAAACTCGGGAGCCTCGGCCGAGGATACCCACCTGGATCTCAGCCTTTCCTCCTCGATTCCGCTGAAACTCAATAACTGCCTCAAAAACTGAACGCGCTTCTTGGTCGAGTAATTACCATACAGGTAATGGCAGTCACCGAGGCGTCATCCACCCACAAAGATTCCGTCGACCCCCTGCTGGAAGGCGCGGAGTATGTGATGAGGCGACACACCGGCGGAACACATCACCCTGATGATCCGAACATTGGTCGGATACTGAATACGACTGACCCCAGCCAGGTCAGCAGCGGCGTATGCTCACCACGTGCAGAGGAAGCACAGCACCTTCGGTTCGAACCCGTCGTCGCTCATGCAAATTCCTTTCTCGGGTAAAATGGTTCTCTCACATCAGCTCAGCATGACCCGTATCTGAGACAGAAGCTGCTTGGGTGAAAATCCCTTCAAAACAACACTCTGAGAAGGACAGGTGGATGCGCAGTTGCCACAGCCCTTGCACAAAATGGTGTTGACTTCACATACACCTCTCTGCGTATCGAACCGGATGGCTCCGTACGGACAAACCATCAGGCATCCCTGGCAGCCCACGCAGGTCTCGGGGTTGATGGCCGCCACCAGGGCGCTGGTAACGAGCTTGTCCTTGAAAAGGACCGTCCCCGCCCTCGATGCGGCTCCAAGCCCCTGGGCGCGAGCTTCCCCCACCGTGGCGGGATATCGCGCCGATCCGCACAGAAAGATGCCGTCCGTGGCAAAATCGAGAGGACGAAGCTTTGCATGCGCTTCCAGGAAGAAGTTGTTCTGGTCTATGGGGATGCGCATAAGCTGCGAAATGGCCGGAGCGTCTTCCCTGGCCACCACGGGCGTGGACAGAACCACCAGGTCGTAGGGCAGATCGTAGACTTGCCCCATCAGCGGCTGGTAGAACTCCACCACATCCTCTTTCACAACGGGGGGACGCTCGACGTTGTAAACATCGTATCGCACTCCCATTCCCCTGGACTCCCACAGCAGCCTTTCGTTCTCGGCTCCGTACATCTGGATGTCCCGGTAAAGGATATGCACATCCGCCTCGGGATTCTGCTCCTTGATGTAAATGGCGTTCTTTACGGCTGTAAGACAGCAGATCCTGGAACAATAGGGCCGTTCGGCGGACCTGGCTCCCGCGCACTGGATCATCACCACTCGTGTGGCGTCCAGAGGGCCGCTTTTGAGCCTCTCCTCCAGCTCGATCTGAGTGATCACGTTCCTGCCGTTGTAGCCGAACAGACCCTCGGGCACGAGGGGGACTCCCCCCGTCGCCACCACGATGCAGCCGACCGTCTCCTGGCTTTCCTGCCCTGCACGATCGCGCACGGTCACTTCATAGTTGCCGATGTAGCCGCCGACGGCGGTGACTTCCGATTCGAGGCAGATCTTGATGTTGTCCCTGGACTGAACCCTGGATATCCGCTCCTCGATAAGCTCCGCCGCCGAACCTCCCCGCGGAGCGATGCGGTTGATCCGCCTGAGCAGGCCGCCCAACCGGGGCTCCCTCTCCACCAGGATCACCTCCATCCCCATGTCACCCAGGGCTTCGGCGGCGGAGAGTCCGGCCATGCCTCCTCCGATCACCACCGCCCTGCGAACCAGCGAAGACTCGATGTCTTCCTGGGGTTCGAGGAAGGTCGCCTTGGCCACCCCCATGCGAACCAGGTCCATGGCTTTTCCGGTCGCTTCCTCCCTCTCCTGCATATGAACCCAGGAACACTGGTCCCTGATGTTCACCATCTCGAACAGGTAAGGATTCAGGCCCGCTTCCCCACACGCACTCTTGAACAGGGGCATGTGAGTGCGGGGAGAACAGGAAGCCACCACGACTCGGTTGAGCTTATGCTCCGCGATGGCCGACTTGATTTCTCCGATACCCGCTTCGGAACAGGTGTACAGGTTGTTCTTGGCGTACACCACGCCGGGGAGGGTCGTCGCATACTTGGTCACCGCCTCGCAATCCAGGTAGCCGGCGATGTTCGAACCGCAGTGACAGATGAATACGCCTATTCTCGTCTCCTGCGCGTCTGCATTACCTTTCTTCATGGCATGTCCGCTCATTCAACTGTTCTCCTTCAGGATGCGAGACGCAGCGTCCCGGAACCTGACAGAACCTGGGCCGCCCGGGCGGCGGCGCTGCTGGCCTGAGCCACTGATTCCGGAATATCCATGGGACTTTGAGCACACCCGCACACGAAGATGCCCGGGCGTGATGTATCCAGAGGCTGGGAGGGATCCGTGGCGTAAAAGCCGAAGTCGTTGACTTCCAAACCTATGATGTCTGCCAGAATCCTCGTGGCAGGACTCGGTTCACAGGCCGTGGACAGGATGACCAGGTCCACGGGCAGGCTCTTGACCACCCTCTCCTTGGTGTCTTCATACCAGATCACCGGGGAATGATCCTTATCCTCCGTGATCTCCGCCACACGGCTCCGGACATACTCGATGTGGGATTCCTTCGCGCCCCTGTTCCGGTACTCCTCGAACCCCTTGCCCACAGCCCGTATATCCATGCCGATAATATAAACCTGCGCCTGCGGATCGTGCTCCCGGGCTATGATCGCTTCCTTGATGGCATGCATGCAGCAGAAGCCGGAACAGTAGCGGTTGAACCTGATGTCCCTCGATCCCACGCACTGTATGAAGGCCAGCCGGTGAGCGGATTCGAGAGAAGCCACCTTTTCCTTCCTGGCCTGGACTTCGCCGTCGAGGTCCCGGAATGCCCTGACCTGTTCAGCCCACTTCTCGTAGTCCTCCCCTTTGAGCTCCCCCGCTTCATAGAGGGGGTAGAACTCGTCCGAGGTCTTCTCGAACTGCTTTTCGAACTTCTCCAGAGCCTTGAAGGCCTTCTGCCGGGACTTCTCGAGTTCGGGCAGCGACTCCTTCAGGGCCAGGTCCGTCGGCCGGTACACATGCCCGTGAGTCGGTCCGCTGGCCGACAGGAACCGTTCGAACTCGAGAGCAGTCACCACGTTCGGCAGGCGCCCGTACCCGTATTCCGGGATTCTTCGGGCGTCGAACAGTTCATACCCCGTGGCCAGGATTACGGCTCCCGCCTCGACTTCCAGAACCTGGTCCTGCTGCTTGTAGTCGATGGCTCCGGCCTGGCACACCTTGGCGCATACTCCACACTTCTTGCCCGCCTGAAAGTTGCGACAGAAGTTGGTGTTGATGGTGTACGTGGACGGAATGCCCTGCGCGAAATACCGATAAATGGCCTTGGCATTGGCCAGGCCCAGGTTGTATTCATCGGAAATCGCCGTCGGGCATTTTTCGGCACACGCTCCGCATCCCGTGCACTTGCTTTCATCCACGTAGCGGGCCTTCTTGCGAACGGTGACCTTGAAATCCCCGAGTTCCCCTTCGACCTTTTCCACTTCCGAGTACGCCAGAAGCCGGATATTGGGATGTCGACCGACATCCATCAGCTTGGGAGCCAGGATTCAGAGGGCGCAGTCATTGGTGGGGAAGGTCTTGTCCAGCTGAGACATCTTACCGCCAATGCTGGGCAGCCTTTCCACCAGGTGCACTTTGATCCCCATCTCGGCAAGGTCCAGGGACGCCTGGATGCCCGCTATGCCTCCTCCAATGACTAGAACATCCCGATTCACGACACTGATCTCCTTCCGGGTTACTGTATCACCCGTCATTCGATACGGTTCAAAATAAAGGTATAAAGGTCAGCTACGTCCATGTGCAAATCGGTGTTGCTTTGAGCGCATGTCAGGTGGATGCGACACTTGGGACAGGCTGTTATGAGGGTCTTTGCACCTGTCTCGAGAGCCTCCAGCAGCCTCTCCGTTTGCATCGTCTTGGAGCAGTTGGAGCATTCCATCCAGGCACTGGTTCCGCAGCACACAGCATTTTCGCGGTTGAGCCCCATCTCCTCGATCTGGAGGCCGGGAACGAGCTTCAAAAGATCGCGCGGAGGTTCGTAAATCCCGGCTTTTCGACCCAGCCTGCACGGATCCTGGTAGGTGACGACTCCGTCTCCATTGGAAGCCGGCGCGAACTTCACACCCGATCCGGGCAGTTCCCGTGCCAGGAATTCCGTGATATGGAGCACTTCGAAGGGAAGTTCGCCGAAATACTGCGGTACATGGTGCTTAAATGTAGCGTACCCTTCGGGGCAGCTGAAGAACACCGTTTTCGCCCCGGATCCGCTGATGGCATCGAGATTCTTCCGCACCAGTTTGCGGAAGGTCGCCTCATCACCGCTCCAGAGCGCATCATGCCCGCAGCAGCATTCATCGTCGCTGATCACCGGTTCGATCCCCATGCGGTTGACCAGTTTCAGAACGCTTTTGACGGTATCCATCGACGTGTCCCCGAACTTGATAGCCGCATCGAAGAAGGGTGCACATCCGACGAAGAAAAAGTAATCGCCCGTGGAAGCAAACTTGCCCGTCTCCCTGGCCCACTCCGTCCTGTTCTGCCTGACGGGGCGCGTCTGGAGGGCGGTAACGGCCTGCAGAGTACCGTGGTGGCTGAGCTGCGGCAGGTTGCCTTCTTTCCTGGCCCTGCCACGGTAGATACGGGCAAACTCGGGAAAATCGATCTGAACCGGACAGCGGGTACTGCATCGAGCACACGTCAGGCATGCCCACAGTTCCCTGCCCTTCACCACCGTCTCGTCCAGATCCATCAGGGCGCGTTTGATCATCTGACGGGGCGAGAAAGTCGGAATCAACCGGCTGATGGGACAGCTTCCCGTGCAGACTCCACATTCCATGCAATAATCGATCTGTTCCTTGCTCAGTTTCATAGCCTGTTCCATGTAAGCGTTTGGCTTTCAGTTCACCTGCCTGCAGCACAGATCATTTCGCATAACGGGTTTTTCTGATCTTTTTCCGCCAGAACCGAACCCCTTATGACGGACACCGCCTGCCGATGCCATGGCCGTTTCCCGCGGCCATTACACGGCGGAAGCCTGTGGCGCCCCCTCTTCGACTGCACCGGAAGCATCGAGGTCCTTCTCCGACAGAGGATTCCTTTCCATCTCCTTGAGCAGATGCGTGAAGGATCGGATCTCCTCCGCAAAAATGGCCCCTTCCGAAGCGGAAATCCACTTGAGGCGAAGGTACCGCTCGTCTACACCGAGCAGCCTCAGGACCTTCCAGGTCTCCTCCACCACCTTCTTACACTTTTCATTACCTCCCAGGTAATGGCAGTCTCCGATGTGTCACCCGGAGACCATCACGCCGTCGGCGCCGGCCCGGAAGGCGTTGAGCAGAAACGCATGGTTGATTCTACCGGTGCACATGAGGCGGATGAGCCTCACGTTGGTGGGGTACTGCATGCGCGCCACCCCTGCCAGATCGGCTCCCGCATACGCACACCAGTTACACAAGAAAGCCACGATCTTCGGTTCGAACGTATCAGACATCGGTATTCCTTATAGGGCCTGAATCACCGCGTTGACCTGCTTGTCACGGAAATGGGCCAGCGACGCCGCCCCCGTCGGGCAGGCCGCATTGCACGCACCGCATCCCGTACAAAGCGCCTGAGTGACAACAGCTTGCTTCCGTCCACCTTCCACTTCCGTGACCTTTATGGCCGCAAAAAGACACGTTTGTTCACATTCTCCACATGCCCTGCACAGGTCGGGATTGACCTCGGTCACCACCCCTTCGGCCACGATCTCCTTCTGAGACAGGATCGTCATGGCCCTGGACACCGCTCCCCGAGCCTGGGCGATGGCTTCATTGGCAAACTTCGGCCCCTGAGCCAGCCCGCAGAGGAAATACCCAGCCGTGGCAAAATCGAGAGGCCGCAGCTTGAGGTGCGCTTCCAGGAAGAACCCGTCCTCGTCCAGGGGCAGCCGCAGCACTTCCGAAAGCTGCTTGCAGCCGGCCCGGGGACGCACGGCCGCGCTCAACACCAGCAGATCCGTATCCATATCGACCTGGCGCTCCAGGTTGGCGTCGAACATAGAAATATTGAGCCGGTCGCCGTCCGCTTTCACCTCCGGCTTGCGCTCCCATTCGTAGCGGAAGAACCGGACCCCCCGCTTCCTGGCCTCCTGGTACGCCATTTCCCTCTGCCCGAACGTCCTGATATCGCGGTACAGCACAGAAACCTGCGCCCCGGGATTGACTTCCTTCAGCTTGATGCTGTTCTTCATGGCCGATGTACAACAGATTCGGCTGCAGTAGAGGTTATCCGGCTCACGGGACCCCACGCACTGGATCATTGTCACCTTTTTGAACGTCGCGGCACGAGCCGGGTCATTGATGAGAAGCGACTCGAACTCCCGTTGAGTCATCACTCGAGGATGCTGCCCGTACAGGTATTCGTCCGGCTTGTATTCCTCGCCTCCCGTCGCCACGATGGTCACGCCGTGCTGGATTTCCTCGTGCTTGCCCTGCCAGGCCAGGATCGTATTGAAATTGCCGCAGCTCCCCATGGTGGACATGACGTAAGCGTCTTTATAAACAGTGATGAGGGGATGAGATTCCGCCCTGGCGATGAGTTCTTCCACGTGGGCCGCAGGCTTTCCGCCTCCCTGGGCATAATAAACCGTCCTGGCGTTGCCTCCCAGTTCCGGCGTCATTTCGACGAGGACTACCGGAAAACCCTGGTCCGCAATGGAAAGCGCCGCCGTCAGGCCGGCCAGGCCTCCTCCGATCACCAGCGCCCTCTGCACCACTTCGTAGGAGAAATCGTGGAGCGGTTCCAGGAGGCTCGATCGCGATACGGCCATGCGCACCAGGTCTTTCGCTTTTTCCGTTGCTGAACCCGGTTCGTTCTGATGGACCCAGGCATCCTGTTCCCGGATGTTGGCCAGTTCGAACAGGTAGGGATTCAGCCCCGCCTCCCGCAGAGTATTGCGGAACAGCGGTTCATGAGTCCTGGGCGTGCACGAAGCCACGACAATGCGGTTCAACTGCTTCTCCTCGATGACCCGCTTGATCTCCTTCTGCTGATCCGTCGAGCATGCAAACATGCAGTTCGATGCGTATTCGACCCCCGGCAGAGTCATGGCATATTCCGCCACCTCGTCCACCTTCACGACGCCCGCGATATTGATCCCGCAGTGGCAGACAAAGACCCCGATGCGCGGCTTCTGACCCTTGACGTCCTTCTCCTCGGGCCGGGGGGGCACGTGTATGAGCGAACCCCTCGCCTCGGAAAGCAGAGCAGTGGAAGCCGCCGCCGCGCTGCTCCCTTGTTGAACCGAATCAGGAATGTCCTTGGGCCCCTGAAAAACCCCGCTCACGAAAATGCCCGGCCTCGAAGTCGCCACGAAATCCAGCGGATCCGTAACGCAGAAGCCCTGAGCATCCACGTCGATCCCCAGCCTGCCCGCTAGACCTATGGTCGACGGATGAGCACACAGACCCACGGACAGCACAACCATGTCGAATTCCTCCTGCTTCGGCGATTGGCTGCCTTCGACATAGCTGATCTGGAGCCGGTCCGTTTCGGGCACAGGGACGACCCTCGAAATCATCGACCTGACGTACCGGACTCCATACTCGTCCCGGGCCCGCTCGTAAAACCTGTCGAACCCTTTTCCCTGGGCACGCATGTCGATGAAAAAGATCGTCGTGTCGATGTGCCTTTCGTGTTCCTTGGTGATCATCGCCTGCTTGGTGGCGTACATGCAGCACACGGACGAACAGTAATCCTGGCCGATGCTGCTGTCTCTCGACCCGACGCACTGAATCCACGCGATCCTGTCGGGAGTCTTTCCGTCCGAGAGCCGCTGGATGTGCCCCTGGAACGGACCCGCTGCGGACAGGATTCTTTCGTAGTCCAGGCTTGTCACTACATTCGGCCACAGCCCGTAGCCGTATTCCGCCTTGCGCCGCGCATCGAAAGGTTCGAACCCCCCGGCCAGGATGACCGCTCCCGTGTCCAGCGTGACGATTTCGTCTTCCTGGTCGTACCTGATTGCCTTGTTCTTACAGAGCTTCTCGCAGATGCGGCACTTGCCCTTGGTAAAATACCGGCAATGCTCCTTATCTATGGTATATACAAGAGGCACCGCCTGCGGGAAGGGCACATAAATGGCCCTGCGCTCACTCAACCCGCCGTTGAACGGGTCGGGCACCTTCGTCGGACACTTGGATGCACAAATGCCGCACCCGACACATTTCTCCGGATCCACTGCCCGGGCCTTCTTCCTGACGGTCGCCTGAAAATGTCCTGGCTCCCCCTTGACATCGAGCAGTTCCGAATAGGCCAGGATCTCGATATTGGGGTGATTGGCCAGTTCCACCAGCTTGGGACCCATCATGCAGGACGAGCAGTCGTTGGTGGGAAAGGTCTTGTCGAGCCTGGCCATGATCCCTCCCACACTTGGCTGCTCCTCCACCAGGTACACCTTGAAACCTGAATTGGCGATATCCAGGGCACTCTGGATTCCGGAGATCCCTCCCCCGACGACCGTGACTGCACCGATCTTCTGTGCTTTCCGCATTGTTTTATTTCCTTGCTGTGACATGAGCGGATTCGCTTCTAAACGGCATCAAAACAGCAAAAGAATCGCGTTGTCTTCAGTATGCAATCCCCGTCCTGCGGAGCAGGGGGAGCGGGTCGGTAAAATGCCGCGACAGCCATCCTTCAGCGCCCGGCACCCCGCACGCAAGGCCGATCAGTTCCGTAAAGTAAATGATGGGAAGGGAAAATTTTCTTCCCATTTCCGCTTCGATCTTGTCCTGGTACATATCGAGATTGCTCTGGCACATCTGGCACGAGACCACGACGGCCTCCGCCCCCACCCGCAAGGCCATGTCATAGAGCTTGCCAACCAGCCTGTAGCCCATGTCCGGCCTCGAAATCATGAGGCTCGCTCCACAGCAGTCGGTCTTGTACGGCCATGCAAGGGGCGTGGCGCCCAGAGCCTTCACGATCAGATCGAGACTCTGCGGGTTTTCGTGGTCCGCAGCCCCCGTGATCTCAGGCGGCCGACTCGCCATGCAGCCGTAGTAGCAGACGACTTTGAGCTTTTCGAGGGGCTTTGTAACGGCGGCCTCCATCTTTCTGAGCATCTCTTCACCGGCAAAGTAGTTGGCCAGGTCCCAGATGCGCGGAGCCCGACTCCCCACCTCGGCCTGAAACCGGCTGCTGCTCTCCCCGCCCAACTGCCATACGGCCGTCTTGAGACGGTTGAAGCACAGAGGGCACGGCACCAGCATTTCGGAGTTGGCCACCGTTGCCGCCAGCTTCAGGTTCCGCACCGGCAGTTCCACGCCGGCCTTGTGATTGATGCTGTGAGCCGCCGTCGCACCGCAGCAGTTCCAGTCGGGAACCTCCTCCAGTTCGATCCCGAAAGAAGAACACACGGCGTGAATGGAATCCGCGTAATCCCTCGCGGTGCCTTCCAACGAACATCCCGGATAGTAAGTCACCTTCATGATAAGGATCCCTGTTTATTTGGATGGGCGAAGAATGGCGCTGATTTCACCTCTCCCCTTGATCACGGTGGGCAGGAGTGACAGCCGTTTCTTACGGAGGAGCTTCCAGCCGAGGCGCGCTTCGTCGCGCCAGGTGCCCTTCTCGATCTTGCTTCTCATCTGCCCGCTGCGCAGCAGAAACACGGGAAGCAGCGCTCCCTCGAAAACCCGGCCGGTAAGCCGTACATTCTCCAGGAAGCTTTGATGGAGCGCAAGCACCTGGGGCTGAGGAGACGGGACGCCCTCCTTCACGGCCATTTCCTTGAGATGGTCCATGAGCTCCGCGATGCGGACCCCGTTGGGACATCTCGTGCTGCATGTTTCACAGGCGGCACACACCCAGATCGTCTGTGAACTCAGAACCTCCTGCTTCTGCCCGAGCAGGGCCAGGCGGATCACCTGATCGGGGAAAAGATCCATGGCAAACGAAGCAGGGCAGCCGTTCGTACATTTTCGACACTGGAAGCATTCCGTTGCATGAAAAGGCCCGGCCGCTTCCACTCTTTCCAGGAAAGTAAAATCGGGACTCAAACCGGTCTGCTGCATCTGAGTAAAATGTCTCCTGAGGAAAGATTATTGTAAGAAAGTGGAGAAAGTTTCCAGGTCAGCATCCATCCCTCGTCCTCCCCTCTCTCGTTCGTCCGCACCCGGGAACGGGAAATTCACTGACCGATCTTAAAGCGGAACCGCAATTGACTTGTAATGAATCTTAGAACATATTTGCTGTTGACAGACTACCGGAAAATCAAGTATATGCGAAAATTCCCGCTGTCCAGGGCGGACGTCGACCGCCCGAAGGCCGCAAGAAACGGGAACCGCAGAAAAGCTATGGCGCAGGAGCCCGGAATCACCCGACGCACCAAATGCTCTTTTCTGCACCTCGCTTAACCCCTTTTTTCACAAATGTACGATCAAACCTCAATACCCCCGACTATTGTGCTAAATAACACAAACACAACCCGGATGCAAACGTTTTTGCCCTGCCGATGAGGAATTGGACGAACGCTCCACGAACGCCGGGCGGCATGCCGCGGCGAATGTGAATATGGACTGGCCCCTTTTTTCCTGCCGTGTCACGGCCCGGGCCGACTTCAGAAGACGATCTGCACTCCCAGTTCGATCACCTGCCCGGGAGGAAGTCCGAAGTAATTGGTCGGGCTCTGCGAATTTCGAGAAAGAAAAGTGAACAGTTGTTTGCGCCATTTCATCATTCCCGATTCGCCGGTGGGGATGAGGGTTTCACGGCCCAGGTAATAGCTCACCGGGGGAACGCAGGGAATCAGACCCTCTTTGTAAGCCCTGTCCATCAACTGCGGCACATTGGGCGTTTCCATGAAACCGTAGCCGGCGACGATGCGGTAAAACCCCTGCCCCAGTTCCTCCACCTTGAGTCTTTTTTCATCAGGAACCGCGGGAACGTCCATGGACGCGATGGTGAGGAGTATCACCTCCCCGTGCAATACCTGGTTGTGTTTGAAGTGGTGGAGCAGGGAGGGCGGAGTGAACTGGGACGAGGACGCCATGAACACGGCTGTTCCGGGGACCCGGTATACATCGTGATCGGCCAGGTCCCTGATGAAGAGGTCGAGCGAGATGGAGGTATTGAGGATGCGGCGGTACAATTCCGCCCTGCCGTCCTTCCATGTCATCATGATGGTGACGGCCATCACGGCGACGGCCACCGGGAACCAACCGCCGTCGAAAAACTTCAGCAGGTTCGCTCCAAAGTATGTCAGGTCGAAGGAAAGGAAAAGCCCCACGAGGATCAGCGTTTTTGCCGTGGACCAACCCCAGGCACGTGTCGCCACGAAAAAGTAGACAATGGAGGTGATGGCCATGTCCGCCGTGACCGCTACTCCGTAGGCGGCCGCGAGCCCGCTCGACTTTCGAAACACGATCACGAGTGCGATGCACACCACCATCATCAGCCGGTTCACTTCCGGGATATAAATCTGCCCCTCCGTATGAGCCGCCGTGTGCACGATGGTCACTCGAGGACAATATCCCAGCTGGACCGCCTGGCGGGTCAGAGAAAAGGCTCCTGTGATCATCGCCTGGGATGCGATGATTGTGGCCATGGTAGCAAGAGCCACCATGGGGTAGAGGAGTGCCCTGGGCACAAGACCGTAAAAGGGGTTGACGGCGAGTTCGGGATGTTCGAGGAGCAGTGCTCCCTGGCCGAAGTAATTGAGGAGCAGCGACGGGAAGACGAGAGAAAACCAGGAAAGCTGGATGGGGCCCCGCCCAAAATGGCCGATGTCCGCGTAAAGCGCCTCGCCTCCCGTTATGCACAGCACCACCGAACCCAGCACCAAGATGCCGTGCAGCCTGTTTTCTGCAAAAAAATTAAAAGCATAAACCGGGTTCACCGCCGCAAGCACCGTCGGGTTCTTCACGATATATCCGAAACCCAGGGCCGCCAGCACGATAAACCACACCAGCATGACGGGGCCGAAGATCTTTCCGATACCCGACGTTCCCCGGCTCTGGACGAGAAAGAGCGCCAGCAGAATTCCGCAGGTGAGGGGAACGACCAGGTCATGAGCGGCATCGGTGGCCACTTCGAGTCCCTCGATGGCGGACAGAACGGAAATGGCGGGAGTGATGAAGCCGTCCCCGTAGAGCAGCGAGGCTCCCACCAGGGCGGCAAAGACGACGGCGGACCTTGTGCGCCGGGACAGTTTTCTTTCCGAGGAAGGGACAAGGGCGAGAAGTGCAAATATACCGCCTTCGCCCCTGTTGTCGGCCCGCGTGATGAAGGTGAGGTATTTCACCGCAATGACCATGGTGAGTGACCAGAAGACGAGGGACAGCACACCCAGGACGTTGGTCGGATTCAGTGCAATGGCATGAATGCCGTGAAAGCATTCCTTGACGGCATAAAGAGGGCTGGTGCCGATGTCTCCGAATACGACTCCCAGGGCACCCAGGTACAGCCCCATTGCAGCCGGTTTCGGAGAGGAAGACGATTCCAGATCACGGGCCATGGACCATCCAATCACTGCAGGGAATAAACCACCTCGTAAGATTACAGAGCATCCTTATAATCAAGATGCAGCAAACTTCAATTGATTATTTGTCTTTCGCGTGACAAAGTTGCTCCACAGAACGGGGGGTCCACAGCCTTGTGGCCGTGCCGCAGGGCGGCCCGGCACCCGGGGCTCCCTCCCGGGTCGTTCTTGTTCCATCGTTCGTCACTGCCAGGTTGCAGAGGAACCCTTTGGCCAATCCTGTTTCTCGGAGAGACTCCGAAGATGCGAAAGTTTGCTCATCTGTCCCCTTCCCTATACCCTGTTGTCGGATTTCTAACCGTTATCACTCTCGGAGCCGTTGTTCTGGAAGCGCTCCCCACGGCCTCGGGAACGCACCTTTCCTTCATGGACGCCCTGTTCATGTCCACCTCGGCGACCTGCGTCACGGGGCTGGCCGTAGTCGACATCGGCAGCGAACTCACCACGTGGGGACAGTTCACCATCCTCGCCCTCATTCAGCTGGGAGGACTGGGAACCATGACCGTATCCACCGTCTTCCTGCTCGCAATGGGCCGTTCCATCCCTTTCCAGTCGCGCTTTATCGTGCAGGATATCTTCGCACACAGCCCACAGGCGGACCTTCACATCCTGCTTCGCCGGGTGATCCTCTTTGCTCTGTCTTTCGAAGCTGCGGGAACCCTGCTGCTGTACCTCCGTTTCAAAGACCGCTTCGAAGCTTCGGAAGCCCTGTACCATGCCGGTTTTCACGCCGTCAGCGCGTTCTGCAACGCCGGCTTCAGCCTCTTTTCCAACTCGTTCATGGACTACCGCGGCGACGTTCTGCTCAACCTGACCGTTACGGTCCTGATCATTCTCGGGGGAATCGGCTTCATGGTGCTCCATGAGGTCGTCAGGTCAACACGGCCAGGCTCGTCGCCGGGTCCTTACTGGAATCGCCTTTCCCTGCATTCCAGGCTCGTGATCACCATGACCTCGAGTCTTTTGGCATTAGGCACCGTCTTCTTCCTGTTGAGTGAATGGTCCAACGCCCTGGAAGGCCTGTCCTTGCCGGGGAAACTGCTTGCATCGTGGTTCCAGGCGGTCACACCCAGGACGGCGGGATTCAATACCCTCGATTACGCTTCCATGAACAACATCACTCTTCTTGGCACTCTTTTGTTCATGTTCATCGGCGCTTCCCCCGGTTCGACGGGGGGAGGAATCAAGACGACGACTATGGGGGTATTTCTCGCGTTGACCCGGAGCCGTCTTTCGGGAATGGACAACGTGCATGCCTTCAAAAGATCCATTTCTCCGGAGACGATCAACCGAGCTTTCGGTATATTTGTACTGTCGGTGGTGATCGTTCTGACCGGAACGGCAGGGCTGGTCATCACCCAGGCGGGGACCGTGCCCCACGACGCAACGCGCGGACTGTTCCTGGAGCTTCTGTTCGAATCGGTTTCGGCCTTCGGCACGGTGGGTCTGAGCATGGGGGTTACGTCGCAGCTGTCGCCGTGGGGGAAATTCATGCTGGTCATCCTGATGTTCACCGGGAGGCTCGGCCCGCTGGTGATCGCCATGGCCATACAGCCTCCCCGCGGGAAGGGGAAATTTCTTTATGCGGAAGAACGTATCATGATCGGATGAGGTAAGCCAATGCGTCAAATCGCCGTGATAGGGCTCGGCAATTTCGGTTACTATCTTGGAAAGGAACTCTACAGAAGAGGCTTCGACGTGATTGGCCTCGACATCCAGCAGGAGCTTGTGCAGCGTGTGAGGAGTGAAATCAGCCAGGCCATCATCGCGGATTCGACCGAAAAGGAGACCCTTCATACCCTCGGCATCGCCCAGGCGGACCTCGCAGTGGTCACCATCGGCACCAACATGCTGGCAAGCATCCTGACCACCTTCCACCTCAAGGAACTCGGCGTAAAACGGGTCTATGCCAAGGCGCTCAGCGAGGAACACGGGCAGATACTCGAACGCATCGGAGCCGATGAGATTCTTTTTCCTGAAAAGGACCTGGCCTTGAGCCTTGCCGGACGGATCGAAAATCCCAATATGCTCCAGTATCTTCCTTCCATCAAGGATTACGGAATTTTTGAACTGGACCATATCGAAAGCCTCCAGGGGAAGAATCTCCGGGAACTGGACCTGATCAACCGGTTCAACATCCAAGTCATTGCCATCCGCGATTCCAGGGACAACCGTTTGACCTTTATTCCCAAGGCCGACTATGTGATTCGCCAGGAAGACGTGCTGGTCCTTCTGTGTTCGAACAAGTCCATGCAGCGCTTTCTCATGGCCCTGCGGGGATAGAGCCGGAACAGTCGGCCGCAGAGTGGGGATTCTTGTATCTTGACCATTTGGAACGGAGCGCATAACCTTGAATGTGTTCCGGAAATTCACAGCAAAACCGGTGCGGTCCGGTAAGGGAATGATCATTCAATGAAAGTCGTTGCCATTGTCGGCAGACCCAACGTGGGCAAATCAACTCTTTTCAACAGGATCGGCAGGAGAAACCGGGCACTGGTGGACGATCTGCCTGGAGTCACCCGCGACAGGAACTATGCCCGGATCAACTGGGAGGGCAGGCCTTTCGTCCTGGTCGATACGGGCGGGTTCATCAGCACAGACAGTTCGTTTATCGAGGAGAAGACGAGGGAGCAGATACTTCTGGCCCTGGACGAGGCCGACCTGCTGCTCTTTGTGACCGATGCAAAGGTCGGGCTGCACCCGGAAGACATGGTTCTGGCGGACCTGCTGCGCCGTTCTTCGAAGCCCGTGTTCCACGTGGTGAACAAAGTGGACGGCCCGGAACAGTTCGGCAACATCTCGGAATTCTACGAACTGGGATTCGACCGGATATACTCCGTCAGTTCCGCTCACGGCCTCGGCGTGTCTGAACTCCTTTCCGACGTCGCCGCGGACATTCCCGCCGCGGACGCAGAATCCGGCCAAGAACCCGAAGTCGACGAGATCAGGATCGCCATCGTCGGGCGCCCCAACGTGGGAAAGTCTACGCTCGTCAACCGCATCCTGGGATCGCATCGAGTCATCGTCAGCCCGGTGCCGGGCACCACCCGCGATTCCGTGGATTCAGCTTTTCAAAGGCAGGGCCGCCGCTACGTGCTCATCGACACGGCGGGCATACGCCGCAAGGGCAGGACCAAGGAAAAGCTCGAAAGGATCAGCATCATCCGGGCACTTCAGAGTGTCGAACGCAGCCATGTGGCCATTATCGTCCTCGACGCCGTGGAAGGAATCACCGACCAGGATCTCCACATAGCCGGTTATATCCAGGAACGTTCGCGTGCCTGCATCATCGGCGTCAACAAGTGGGATGCCGTGGAAAGCGATGCCAGGCTCGCCAGGCGGCTGCTCGACGAAGTGCGCGGTCGCTTCCGGTTCTTTCCGTTCGCTCCCGTCCTGACCTTCTCCGCGGCGACGGGAAAGCGTGTGTCAAGAATCCTTCCGACGGTTCTCGAAGTCTTCGCCCAATACAATCAGCGCATAACCACGGGAGTCGTCAACCGCGCCCTCGAACACGCAGTGGCAAAACACGAACCGCCCTACGCCGGCACTCGCAGGCTTAAATTCTACTACGCGACACAGGCATCCACCCGGCCGCCGACTTTCGTTCTTTTCTGCAATTACCCGGATTCGATCCATTTTTCCTACGAGCGCTACCTGGTAAACAGCTTCAGAGAGGAATTCGGCCTGACCAGGACACCCATCCGCCTCGTCTTTCGGGGACGGCAGAGAGGAGAAAAATGAAAGTCAGGGCTTACCCTTCCTTTACCGACCGGAAGAACAAGTTGAGGCTGCTCATGGTGGGCGTCCCGATACTGCTGCTGGCTCTTGTTGTGTCCTATCTGATGTTCGGCGGTTCCCCTGACCGGTCTGCTACCCTGGAAGAGAAGCTCGACACGGTTCAGCCTTCCCCCGGCCAGCCCCGGGTCGCGGTCATTGTGCCTCTTTCCGGGCTGTTCGCCGAGGACGGTGAAATGTTCCGTAAAGGAATGGAGACGGCCCTCAGGGAAACCGACCAGCCCGGGGCATCCGTGAACTTTTCGTTTCACGACGGGAACAGGCCGACTCCCGACTTGCTCGAGCTGGTCAGGGAACTGGCGGCAAACCGGGAAACAGTCCTGGTTGTCGCCCACCTTCCTGTTTCTCAGCTCACGGAGATCGTTCCATTGTGTTCCAGGGCGAACCTCGTCGTCCTGGTCCCGGCCGGATCGCACCAGAAACTCGCCGGCCAAGCAGGCATACTGTCCTTTGTTCCTCCGGACCGGGAAGACGGCCTGGCCGCCGCGCGAACGTTGAAACAGGCGGCCGCCGGCAAGGGAGTCTGCATCGTTTCTGAAGAGAGTGCATACGGCAGGCTGCTCGCCGAGGCCTTCAAGGAGGGAGCCGCGCTGGAAGAGCTTGAATTCCAGCATGCCGCTCATGAGGAGGATAACACCCGAATTGAGGAGGGAATGAAGGGGACTCCAGTCCTCACGGATTGCCGGGGAATCTTTCTTGCCGGTTCCCCCTTATGGGGAATCTCCATGGTTCGCGGCCTTTGCGAGAGTGGATTCAAGGGGCAGGTGGTTCTTCCGCGGACCTTCACACGCGAGTTCCTGGACGATCTCCCGTGCAACCCCGAGGGAGGGTTTATCGTACTGAGGCCCTTCGTGTTCGACCCGGAGAAAAACGAGAAAGCGAAGGCATTTCGCTCGGTCTTCCTGCGGAGCGTCCTGCGCGAACCCGATGAACTGGCTGCGCTGGGCTCTGACACGGCTTGCTGGGTAAACAGCGCAATGGCGGGTGGCTCGATTTCCAGAAAAAATGTGAGGCAGTCCCTTGTCGGAAAACTCACCCGAGAAGAACCCCAGACCGGATCGATCGGAACCGTCTGGTTCGATGAAGGGGGCCGAGCACAACGGTCCGTACAGGCGACCGTCTACCGGGAAGGCAGATTCAGAAGCATCGAGGGGCGATGATCACTCGCCGAAAGGCCGGCCTGCGATGCAGCACGCCGGAGCCGAGGCATCCGCTGTCTGCAGTTCTCTGCGCAGATTCCGGGCAAGAGACCGCACCGTTTGTGCCTCGTCCACGCGGCCACGCCGCAGACACCCGATTCCATAAATGTGCGATTTCTTCTCTATTACGCTCAGAACCAGTTCCTGCTGGTCTCTGTTCAGCGTCTCCCTTCCGAGAAGCCCGGCGAGCGACCTTATCCGGTAGCGGTCCAGGGCGGGAGTGCTTGCTGAAAGCTGGTCCGCGTGACCTCCCCGCTTGATGGTCAGAGCCTCCCGAAGCAGACCGATGGGGTATCGCAGGCCGATGCGCAGCCACATATCGTAATCCTCGCAGGCGGGGAGGCTCTCGTCGAACAACCCCACATCGAGAAAGATATCCCTGTGGATCATGACAGCCGACGGACTGACCAGGCAGCGTTCCAGCATGTCGGCGAAGCAGTGTCCGTCCGGTTTTTTGTGGTGTTTTTTAGGATTGACGCGGCGGCCGTTTCTCACCCAGATTTCCTCCGTCTGGCAGATCCCGAGCTCCGGGCGGGCGGACAGAAAACTCGACTGGGCCGATAGTTTTCGAGGCAGCCACAGGTCGTCCGAATCGAGAAACGCGATCCAGTCGCCCTTTGCATTGCGGATTCCCGTATTGCGCGCCGAACTCACCCCGGCGTTTTCCTGGCGGTAAACGGTGATTCTGTCTCCAAAATCTCGGAGCACCTCGCCGGTATCGTCCGTAGATCCGTCATCCACCACGATCACCTCCATGTCAACATTCACCTGGGCCAATGCGGAAGCTACGGCTTCCTTGACAAAGGCGCTGCGGTTGAAGGTCGGGATCACCACGCTGATCATGGCCGAGTCGATCCGGGAAAAGGCTTCGGCCGGCCCCGGCAGGCCGGGCGAACGTCTATACCGAGGTTTCAAAGATATGGAAAAGGAATACCGGATACCCTTATCCGTTCAACAGGTTCCAGAGCAGGGCCAGGCCCCCGGCTCCCATGACTATGCCCTCGATGCGCGTTTCAAAGACAGGATCTTCCTTCAGACGGGTCTGAAACGCTCTCTTGAGGCTCCACCCGTAAAGAACAATAAAGGGGAGAAGCAGGTACGCGAAATACGAAGCAACTCCGACGATGGGTCCCAGCAGAAGAGAACAGACGAGAAGCCCGAAAAAGCCGAGGGTATACCTGGCTGCCCGGGTTTCACCCACGAGAACGACCAGGGTTTCCCTGCCTACCAGGCGATCTCCCTGAACAGCCAGCAGATCGAGCAGCGAAGTCCTGATGAGTACAAGGAGGAACACAACCCAGAAGGCGTACACCAGTCGGCCGAAGAATTGCCCGAATTCGTGCAGGTGAGGGAGCAGAACGGTGACCGATGCCCATGCGATCGGGATAAAGAACGTCTTGGATGTGGGTATGTCCTTCAGCTTATAGACGGACAGGCGGCGGCACCAGCGGGGGATGGCCAGGGGGACCGTATAGATGATCCCGAGCAGGACCAGGAGGAACAGGGTCAGAAAGGTCGGTAAGCCGCTGCCGGCGGCAATGGCGAGGGCCGAGATCACGGCGACGGCACTCACGGCCGTAAAGGCGGGTTTCCATTTCTTGTAGAACGCGGCCCGGGGCGGGTCGTTCAGGTGGATGGCGTTGCGGTCGAGGTAGATGTTGAGGGAGTGCATGGAGAATGCATAAAAGGCGGCCATGAGGCTGCAGCCGAAGGCCCCGGAAAGGTCCGTCAGTGCATCGACGAAGACGGCCAGAAGCGCGGCCCCCAGTGCGACGTAGACGTTTCCGTAGACCAGCAGTTCCAGGATGCGCTTTCTCGTGTATGTTCTGCCGGACCTCTCGGGCCGTATGGATTCGAGGAACTGCACCACATTGCGGATGATCCAGCTGGGCGTCGATGCCCCCGCGGAAACACCCACACTCGAATAGCGTGCGAGTTCCTGGGCGTTGAGATCCTGTTCGGTTTCCACGTGGTAGGTGGGTACGGCGCACTCCCGGGCCACTTCGGCAAGGCGCATGGTGTTGCCGCTGTGTGAACCTCCCACGATGATCATCGCATCCACCTGGGAGCACATCTCTCGGACTTCCGTCTGCCGCTGATGAGTCGAGTCGCAGATGGTGTTTCTCACCTTCCCGTTCGGATATTTCTTGAGGAATTGTTCCTGAATATCGCGAAAGATTTCTTCATTCTGAGTGGTCTGAGCAACGAGCAGGACCTTTTGCCAGTCGCCGGGAAGATCGTTCACTTGTGCCGGCCGGTTGATGACCACCCCCCTGCCCTCGGTATAACCCATGAGTCCGATGACTTCGGCGTGATCTTCGTCCCCCACGATCACCGTATGGTACCCCCGCCGGGCATGGCTCTTGATCGCCGCCTGGACCTTGGCCACTCTCCTGCACGTGGCATCCAGCAGGGTGGCTCCCACCTTGTGCAGGTGCTGGCGTTCCTGAGGGGGAATCCCATGAGCGCGGATGACCACCTTCCTGCCCGCACAGTTTTCAATCCTGTTTTCTTCCCTGATGCCTTTCTGTTCCAGCATGGCCAGAACCTGCCGGTTATGGATGAGGGGGCCGTACGTGCAGATTCTCTCCCCGTCCTCCCGCTTCTCGATAGCCTCCATGGTCACTTCCAGGGCGTCCTTCACCCCTTTGCAGAAACCGGCCGTCCTGGCCACAATGACTCGCATCGATTCTCAACCTCGCCCGCTTCAGTTGTTCAGATATTCAATCCCCGGGACCTTGCACGGCAGGAACTCCACATCTTTCTCCATCAGCCCCTCGACCCATTCATCGAATATGCCGAGCAGTCGCCCCGGCTCCTCCACCCGGCTGATGCGATACCTGAAATCGGTGGAATTCGGACATCCCTTCGAATACCAGATCAGCAGCTTTCTCAGGTGCCCGACGGCCCGGGGTTTCCTTTCGATAAATGCCCCGATATGCTCGTGCACCGTGTCCACGAAGTCCCTCCAGCCCGGCATCCCCCCTCCGTTGCCCACGTATCCCCACCTCGATGCGATGGCGCCGAGGAGCCACGGGTTGCCCTGACTGGCCCTCCCTATCATGACGGCATCGCAGCCGGTTTCTTCGATCATCCGGTCCGCATGCGACGGACTGGTGACATCGCCGTTTCCAATGACGGGAATGCCGACCGCGTCCTTGACCCTGCGTATCCAGGACCAGTCGGCCCGGCCGGAATACATCTGCACGGCTGTGCGGCCATGAATCGAAACGGCGTCGGCGCCGGCGGAGGCCAGCATGCGCACGAGATCGATCATTCCCGTGGACCGGTGGTCCCAGCCAACCCTCAACTTCACCGTTACCGGGATCTTCACCGCTCTCCTGACCTCGTCCACGATGCCGGCCAGGACATCCGGAGTCCTCAGCAGACTCGCCCCGGCCCCCTGTCGTACGACCTTCTTTACGGGGCAACCCGCATTGATGTCCACCAGGAACGCCCCCCCCGCCTCGACTCTTCGCGCCGCTTCAGCCATGCCCGCGGCATCGCGGCCGAAGAGCTGCACAGCCGTGGGAACCTGCGAAAGAGGATCCGGCGCACAAAGATCCCAGGAGGGACGCTGGTCCCTCAGTATCCCCTGGACACTCACCATTTCGGTTGTCACCAGCCCGACGCCGTACCTCGACATCACGCGGCGGTACAACATGTCCGTAACCCCTGCCATGGGGGCAAGGACGAGAGGCGGAAAGATGCAGGCGTTGCCTATTCTAAGAGGTGGGACCTTCCGTTCGATCTTCATCTGATTCCCGTGAGTTACTCGACACCTTCGCACTGCAACGACCGGGCATGCCTCCAATGCGGAACGGAAACCCCGACCCGCCGCCCGGATATGCTCCACCAGCGAATGAAAAGCCCGGCGCCGCCGCCAGCCCGAAGAACACAGTACGCCGGGCTGATCCATCTTAGCAACTTCGCGGTTCGTTGACAACAGCGGCACAGACAACACCCGCACCCCAGGCACACTCTTCCGACAACGGAGGGACCGAACCGGCGGAGACCGGCAGAAACGTCATGCCAAACGTACCCATTGATGCCTGGGCCGCGATCAGGGGTTCCACCCCCCACCGAAAAGTGCTGCCCGCGAGAATCGAACCAGCGATAAGGGATTACCTGTGAAAACGTTGCACAATCAATGGACCGCATTTCCTGGCAGGTTTTGAGATCTTTCAGGCACGACTCCCGCTTTCATGAACTCCGGGTCTTCGTCCTTCTTGTGGTCGCTTTCTCAGCGGCCTGTCCGGCTTTTTTCTTGACGTGTGTGAAAAAAGAATCAGCAAGGCCATCTTTTGATTGACATTTTCCCCGGCAATTACCGACAATCGAGTGGTCACTGTGCCGGGGTTTAGCCGGCGTGATTCCCGGATTCCGGACCGTCGATTCATGCTCTTCGCACCGGCCGCCGGGTAAACGACTGTTCTGAATCGGGCTCCCTCTCCGGGAAACCACGGCCCGGAACACAACCCGCAGCTGCTCGACCCCGGCCGGAACTGGTTCCCCCCTCCCTCCTTTGCCGACGAGGTGACCGTCATGGCCGTGTTTCCTCAGTTCGAACGAATCACCTGGTTCGACGACTGTTTGAGGCGCCGCAGGTACCCCAACGCATCCCACCTTGCTCAACGATTTGAAATATCCCACAAGACCGCTCAGCGCGATATTTGCCTCCTGCGCGACCGGATGAGCGCCCCCATCGCCTACGACCACTCCCGCAGGGGCTATTACTACACCGACGATACCTTCTTTCTCCCCCGCCTGCCCGCGACGCAGGAGGAAATGCTGGCCGTTCTCGTCGCCCGCCGCCTGCTCTCGCGTTCCGCCGGCGGATTCATCGGCGATGCCTTCCGAGGCCTGTGCATGAAGCTGCTGGATTCCATCACGGCGCTCGGACTGGACGAAGCCCGCCTCGACGAAGCCTTTTCATCCTACTGGCACGGCTACAGTCCGTCCCGCGAAGGGATCTTCAGGACAATGGTCGAAGCCCTGATCCAGCGCCGCACGGTTCGAATGGAATACTCTTCGCCGGGGTCGACGGAAAGCACCCGGCGTGTCGTCGAACCTCACCACCTCCAGCATTATATGGCCTCGTGGGTCCTCATCGCCTACTGCCGCCTGCGCGAAGACTGGCGCAAGTTCTACCTGTCTCGAATCGACGGGCTCGATATCCTTTCCGAAACCTTC
Organism: Syntrophobacteraceae bacterium; assembly: GCA_013314815.1. Classification (GTDB taxonomy): domain Bacteria; phylum Desulfobacterota; class Syntrophobacteria; order Syntrophobacterales; family Syntrophobacteraceae; genus JABUEY01. Next base: position 9,879 of record JABUEY010000002.1, on the reverse strand, counting down.
GAAACACGCCCGCGCGCGCAATGGGCGCCTCACGTGGAAGGCGCGTTCGGCATTTTTCAGGGGGCCGCCACCCTCCCCGTCACCCTGCGCTTCACGCCGTTCCGGGCCCGCTGGGTCCGCGAACAGGTCTGGCACCCGTCCCAGGAGGTCAGGGCAACGGACGACGGCGGCCTTGAACTCACCTTTCCCGTCGCCGATTTCCGGGAAGTCCGAATGATGATTCTCCAGTTCGGCGCCGACGTTCGGGTGATCGAGCCCGAGGCGCTGAGAAACGAAATCGAGCGGGAAATCGACCGGATGCAGGACCTGTACCGCACGATGCAGTCATCGTGACACGGCCTGCCGGAACCGGGACCGCCCACGGGGCGCGGGTGCCCCGCCCCGGGAGGTGGCATTTGCAGGCGCATCGAAGGGAAACATGCGCGCAAGCTCCTGCGGCAGGGAACGACCAGGGAAAGCGATTTTGCAGAAAGGTGTTTTTGATCGCGGCGCAAATTTTTTGCAAGGTGGGTCGTCGGATGTCCCAGTGGTGGGAGTATGAGTATTCTGGCGGGCACTTCGTTCGGGTACTTTATCGGGGACTTTTTGCATTGAGCACTTTCCGGCTCGTGTGATGAGTGATTTTGAGAAGCTCGGGGATGACCGGGGATTTTCTCTAACCATTAGAATTCAGCTTAGTGACAGGTGCAGATGGATACCAAGTTAGCAAAGATCTGGGCGAAAACAGGCCGGAATGGTGAGTTTCGATGGCATCCTCTCATACTCCACATGCTGGATGTGGCCGCGAGCGCGGAGGCAATCCTGATGCGTGAACCTGAATCGACCCGCAAACGGATCGCAGCCTGCCTGGGATTGGAATGGGAGGATGCACGGCCATGGCTCATGATGGTGATCGCGAGCCATGATCTAGGCAAGGCATGTCCCGGTTTTAACCGCAAGTGGCAGGACGCTCCGGAGACCGGCCTTCGTACGCGCCGAAGTGTAAACACCGGAATCCATCATGCATATGTCAGTCAGATCGCGCTGGAGGAAAACCTGCGGGCACGGGGTTGGCCTGCCAGTTTGGCAGAGCCGGTTGCTGACGCGGTGGGGTGCCACCACGGAAACCGGGCGACTCCATCGACCATCGACAGACTGGAAGGTGATGCCAGGGCGATCGGAGGGGAAGACTGGTCCGAAGCCCGCCGAAGCATTGTCCAGATCCTCGAAACCCACTTCAAGCCTTCACGGATACCCACCAGGCAGCAACTCTCAGGACCCGATTTCATACTGCTGTCCGGCCTGACAAGCTTTGCAGACTGGATCGGATCAAACGAAGCATGGTTCCCCTTCGGCAAGCCGGAAGATTGTGAGAACATCGCGGAATGGTTTCAAAAGAGCAGAGATCGTGCAGAACTTGCCCTGGACAGCATCGGGTGGGAGCCGAGAATTCCGCTGTGCGCGGAGCCCAAAACCTTTGAACAAGTTTTTGGATTTTCGCCACGCTCCCTTCAGCAGGCTGCAGCAGACATTCTTGCCATTATCAAAGAGCCTGCAGTCCTCCTGCTGGAAGCTCCCATGGGGGAGGGTAAAACCGAGGCTGCTTTCTTCGCTTGCCTCGAACTTCAGCGTCGTTTCGGGCATCGCGGCATGTACGTGGCTCTGCCCACCAAGGCAACTGGAAATGCCATGTTCATGCGGACCATGACTTTCCTGGGCGGGCTTGGAACGGGACGAAAACTGGATCTGCAACTGGCCCACGGAGCGGCAACGCTTAATGAAGCTTACCAGAATCTCCGCTTGTCGGGCATCCACGACATGACAACGGGCGGCGAAATCCGTGCAGGAGAATGGTTCACTCACAAAAAACGGGCACTCCTGTCGGAATACGGCGTTGGTACGGTGGACCAGGCGTTGCTGCCCATCTTGCCGGTGCGCCATAACTTCGTTCGTATGTGGGGTCTTTCCAACCGTGTGGTGGTTTTTGACGAGATCCACGCCTACGATGTGTACACAGGCACGCTGCTGGTCCATCTGCTGCGCTGGCTGCTGGCCCTGGGTTCTTCTGTGGTGCTTCTCTCGGCAACCCTTCCGCCCGCCATTCGGCGCAAACTGGCAGGTGTGGTGGAAGCCGAAATGCCAGAGCATGAAACTGCATACCCGCGCCTTACTGTTTTCCAGCACGGTGAGGTGGAGCAGAGACGCTTCGTGCCTGATGCCAGCCGTCGCCTGACACTGCGGATACGAGGAGTCCCGCCTCATCTCGACGGCATTTGCCCTGCAATTGAAAGTCATCTTGCCGGCGGTGGAATGGCACTTGCTCTGGTCAACACCGTACAGCGCGCCCAGGACCTCTACAAGCTCCTCCCCGAGGGTGATGCTCTTCGACACAGGGGCCGGCCTGTCGGCAAACGGCTGCCGGATGGCATGGAGGTATTTCTTTTCCATGCTCGATTTCCCGCAGACCTGAGGCAGCAGCGTGAGGATCGGATACTGGAGGTTTTTGGGAAAGGAGGCAGCCGCTGCGGGCGAAAGCTGCTCATAGCCACGCAGGTGGCGGAGCAAAGCCTGGATCTGGATTTTGATCTGCTGCTGACCGATCTCGCGCCCATCGACCTGCTGCTTCAGCGTGCCGGCCGTTTGTGGCGACATTCAAGATCATTCAGGCCGGCTGCCGAGCCGATTCTTCTTATTGCGGGCCTTACGGGAGATGAGCCACCATCTTTCCAAGATCCACTTTGGTGGGGACGCGTATACCGCGAGGACATCCTGCTGGAAACCTGGTGCCTCTTGCGGCAGAGGCAACAGCTGACTCTTCCTGACGACATCGATGCACTGGTACAGACAGTCTATGATGGACAGGTGGACATACCGGATTTTTTGAAGGAACGACATGAGAAGGCCTCCCTGACCGCACAGGGAGATGCCATTGCTTGCAGAGTGCAGGCCGATCAGGCGATCGTCGGTTTTCCCGATGACGAGTCCTGGAACGAACCTGCCAGATACATCCTTTACGACGAAGACGAAGCCGGACCGCATAGAACTCTCATGGCCCAGACCAGGCTTGGAGACGACTCGATCGTCGTGGTACCGCTGTGGCCGGCAGATGGATTTGACCCTGAAGTGACGCCCGACTTGAGACAGGCGAGGCGGCTTTATCTGCGCACCATCAGTCTTTCTCGCAAGGGCCTTATCCACAGGCTTCGAAACCTTGGGATTCCGGCCGGATGGAAGAAATCGGCGCTCTTGCGCAACTGTTTCCCGCTCGAACTCGATGCCCGGGGACGCTCGATAGTGGATGGGAGTGTAAACCTCACCGAAGATCTGGGCATTGTATACGATTCAAAGGAGGACCCATGAAGGAATTCAACCTGATCGATGAAAAATGGATTCCGGTTCGTCTGCCCGATGCAACGCGAGATGAACTGGGCATCCGGGACACCTTGCTGCGATCCGGGGAGATTGCAGCAGTCGAGGATCCATCACCGCTGGTAGTGGCGGGATTACACCGATTCCTGCTCGCGCTGCTCTACCGTGCACTCGAAGGTCCAACCGATATCCATCAAGCCAAGACCCTCTTCGAAACAGGCCTGCCGGTTGAGAAGATTACCTCTTACCTGGAGAAATGGCGGGATCGATTCTGGCTTTTTCATGAAACCTACCCGTTCGGACAGATTCCCTCGTTCACGCCAAAAACCTGGAGGACATGGACGGTTCTGGCTGCCGAACACAACGCAGATAATGCCAAGGTGCTTTTCGATCACGTGGCCATCGAAGCCCCGGGGACGATTCAGCCGGGAGCCGCGGTCCGCTGGCTGTTGGCCACTCAGACCTTTTCGGTCAGCTGTGGAAAGAGTGAACTGTCGCACACCGGTACGGCCCCCTCCGCAACCGCCGTCCTGGTGCTCCCTCTCGGTCGCAATCTGATGGATACCCTGCTCTTTTCCCTCATCCCACAGAATCGCGAGGTCTGCTCCGCCGACCTGCCGATATGGGAAAGGCCTCCGGAATCGGTGGCAGACTTGAAGAGAGGTATTGAGCGTCCCATAAGCGGCCTTGCCGACAGGTACACATGGCGGGCTCGATCCATACTCCTCGAACCAAAAGGTCCGCTGGGGGTAGAGAGAGTGGCGTTTGCCTCCGGGGTCGGTACTTCTTCCGCTGAACACACCGACCCGATGCTCGGTTACAGGAACGACGACAAGAGAGGGCGACTGCCCATCCAGTTTCGAGACCGCGGGATCTGGCGTGACTTCGACTCCCTCCTGCCCGACCATTCAGGGCTTGCACCGCGCGTAATCGATCATGCGGCGATGTTGACCCGGTCAAACCGCGATCGTTTTCCAAGTTCCGTGATGATTCTCGGACAGGCAAACAGCAAAGCCAAGATCGAGTATTGGCGCATGGAACGGTTCACCCTCCCTGAAGCACTCGCCGGCGATCGCTCCGTTCGCAGTGAAATCCGGCAGTTGCTGGCAGACGCGGAGGAGGCGCAAAAATCTCTGTGGCTGGCCTGCAGATCGTTTGCAAGGAACCTGCTCGGCCGGGGGGATCGAGAGCCCGACAAGGAAGACATCAGAAAATTCACCTACCAGATGCCGATAAACGCCTGGTACTGGTCTGCACTGGAGTCCCGTTTTCATGAGATTCTAAGAGAATACACCCTCGATCGCGATCTCGACGATATTCGCTACGCCTGGTTGACCTCCGTCAGAACGACCTTGAGCAAGGCATGGGCAAAGCACAGTGCATCGGTTGCAACAGGAGATGCCTGGGCCATGCGTGCCCTGGTTAAGGCAGAAAGTCTTGTGTTTGGCAAGCTGAATGAACTGCAGGCCGAAATAAGGAAGCTCGAACCGGAAAGAACGGACAAGGAGATTCCATGACCGAATTCATTGATTGGCTGGAGAAAGTCAGCAAGAAGGACAGCAGGGTACGAGCTGTGCTCAGGCGAAGTCTTGCCTTTGACCCCGGGAGTTACCCTCCCGCCTTCCCTTACGTCGAACCTTTCGTAAAAGACGAGGACAATTCCTGGAGGAGGAGAATGTTTTACCTGGTAGCCGGCCTTTGGGCGTCACACTGGCGGGAAGGACGGACAGGAAAACCGATATCCATCGCAAGAGCATGTGCGAGGCATCAATCCTCAGGCAACTCAACCAGCACTGAACGTCGCTTCATCTCCCTGCTGGATGCGGATAGCGACCAGCTGCCGCACCGCCTCCGACAGATCGTTACCTTGCTCAAAGAGCAGCCTGTCGATTTTGGAAAGGTCTTGGAGGGGCTCCTCTACTGGAACAGCGGACTTAAGTCGACACAGATCAATTGGGCTCGAGAATACTATCGGGATCTTGAAAGCCGGACAGGGACTGAACCTTTCGCAAATCAGGAGAACAGCCAATGAGGACAATCGTCGAGATTCATGCTCTGCAAAACTTCGCTCCGTCCAACCTGAACCGTGACGATACCGGTGCTCCCAAGGATGCGTTTTTCGGAGGCACCCGTCGGGCTCGCGTTTCCAGCCAGTGCCTTAAGCGTGCAGTCAGACGGCACTTCTCCGAATTGGTGCAGGGGAATATTCTTTCGGCAGCCGATATTGCCTGCCGTACCAAACGGCTCATCGATATGCTCGCCGGCCTGCTGGTCGAAAAGGGGCGGCCTTTTGATGAAGCGACAGAAAAAGCGCGGCTGGCGCTGGCGTCGGTGAAACTTTCTGTAAAGGATGACGGGAAAAGCGAGTACCTGCTGTTTCTGGGACAGCGCGAAATTTCCGACATGGCACGCGTCATCCATGAGAAGTGGGATTCCATTGCTCCAGTCGATTCGACTCCCTCCAATGAGAAAAAAACCGGAAAAGCCAAGAAACAGGCCGCAAGAAGCGCCGATCCGGAGTTGAAGGAGGCCATCGAAAAGATATTGGACGGAGGAAAAGCACTGGACGTCGCGCTCTTTGGGCGCATGCTGGCTGACATGCCCGAAAAAAGCCAGAACGCTTCCTGCCAGGTCGCCCATGCCATTTCGACTCATACCGCCCATCGGGAATTTGATTTCTACACGGCCGTGGACGATCTCAAACCCGAGGATACAGCTGGAGCGGATATGATGGGCACAGTGGAGTTCAACTCGGCCTGTTTTTACCGCTATGCGGTAGTGGACTGGGAAAAGCTGGTGGAAAATCTTCAGCAGGATAAGGAGCTTGCGGTCAAAGGTCTGCGAGCCTTCCTGGAAGGGTTCGTCGTGGCCGAGCCAACCGGAAAACAGAACACATTCGCTGCGCACAATCCCCCGGAGTTTGTCGCGGTATGCGTGCGCCGCAACGTTGCACCACGGAATCTGGCCAATGCCTTTGAGACGGCCGTTCGACCAGGACGGGACGAATCGCTTACAAAGAAGTCTGCAGAAAGACTGGTCAGGAAAGCCGCAGATCTCGACCGTGCCTATGGAGGCGGGCAGGAAGCCTTTGTTCTCAGTCTTGTGGATACCGACTTGGATGGATTCGGGGCGCCGCTTCCGACGTTAAACGATGTTCTTGACAGGGTCGTTTCTGCCTTACAGGAGTAGATCATGCCCACCCTGCTTATGCGCCTGGTGGGCCCCATCCAATCATGGGGAACCAGCAGCCGTTTCGATCAAAGAGACACGGGTAAGGAGCCGAGCAAATCCGGTGTGATCGGACTTGTGGGCGCAGCTCTTGGCATCGACCGCGAGAACTGGACGGACCTTGAACCCCTGACATTACTTGCCATGGGGGTCCGACACGATCGTCCCGGCATACCCAGGCGGGACTATCAGACAGCACAACGCATCATCTCCGCAGACCGTTCAAAGATCCACGACACCGCCGTGACCACACGCGATTATCTTGCCGATGCCGCCTTTCTCGTTGGCCTTGAAGGAAGAGATATCGGGATTCTAAAGCGTATTCACGCCGCCCTGCTTGACCCGGTCTGGCCGCCTGCCCTGGGTCGAAAGTCATATGTGCCATCCGAACCGGTCTGGATGGAGGACGCACTGCAGGATATGCCACTCATGCTTGCTTTAAGCCACCACGGATGGATCTCCTCTCTGCGCCAGGGAGAAGAAATGCCCCGGGAACTGCTGGTTTCTTTTGAGTCCAGGGACGGTTCCGGCATACTCAGAATGGATCAGCCGCTCTCGTCGTTTGCCATTCGACGTTTTGGGGCTCGTTTCGTACGCTCTGAGTGGATTCCGTTCCCTGACAGGGGGTGAAACCATGTTATTGCATCGGATCCATTTGAACTTGCGGTCTCGCGAGGCCAGGCGCGATCTGGCCGATCCCTACCAGCTTCACTGCACTTTGTGCCGGGCGTTCTCCTCACCTGGCAGCAGATGCCCTGAAAATGAATTCCTGTGGAGACTTGAACCCGAACATGCGACATCCGGGCAGCCACGCATCCTGGTGCAAAGCCGGTCGATCCCGGACTGGAACGCTGTGGGCGTGAAAGGTTACCTGGCAAAGGCGGATCCGCCAATCGATCTTGTGAAACGACTGCGGCTGGCCGAAGTCAAGGACGGACAGAGGTATCGTTTCAGATTGCGCGCCAACCCCTGTGTAACCCGAAACGGCAAGCGCATGGGACTTATGCACTTGGAGGATCAGGAAGCGTGGATTGCTCGTAAGGGAAAGCAACACGGTTTCTTTCTTCCCCGCGTCTTGTCTTCTGATCTGCTGGAACCCCGACAGGAGCGCATCAATGTGCGGGTGTCCGGGGAGCGGATGCTTCGAGGAATGCAGCACTCCGGCAATGAAATCCGGATATTTTCGGTGCTCTACGATGGGATTCTGACCGTGACCGAACCGGCAAGTTTCCTGGGCGCCATGAAGACCGGTATCGGCCACGGCAAGGCAATGGGTCTGGGTCTCCTATCGGTTGCACCGACCTTTTGAGACCCTCCCTGCACCACGTGGACTCCATTTCCTGAGGCAGTGAGGCATTTCTGACAACCAAGGACGGACATTTATGCATCAACCCGTACTTCCACCAGTAAAACCCATTGCCATTAAGGACCGGATTTCGGTGCTCTTCCTGGAAAAAGGCAACCTCGATGTGTTGGACGGGGCGTTTGTTGTCGTCGACAGGAACGGAGTACGCACTCACATTCCCGTCGGAGGAGTCGCCTGCCTGATGCTCGAACCCGGAACCAGGGTTTCGCATGCCGCCGTGACATTGGCGTCTCGGGTGGGTTGCCTTCTGGTTTGGGTCGGCGAGGGAGGGGTAAGGCTGTATGCGTCTGGACAACCGGGGGGAGCACGAGCCGATCGCCTCCTTTACCAGGCGAAGCTTGCAATGGATGACGCGGCAAGGCTCAAAGTGGTTCGAAAGATGTATTCACTGCGTTTCAAGGAAGAGGCTCCGGCGCGCCGCAGCGTCGAACAGTTGCGCGGAATTGAAGGAGCCAGAGTTCGAAAAATGTATGAACTCCTGGCCCGGCAGTACGGCGTCCCATGGAAACACCGAGACTACGACCCCACGAAATGGGGGAGTGGGGATCTTCCCAACCGGTGTCTTTCTGCTGCCACAGCATGCCTCTATGGCATTACGGAGGCTGCAGTTCTTGCGGCTGGATACGCCCCGGCAATCGGCTTCATTCACACCGGAAAGCCTCAGTCTTTTGTTTACGATATCGGAGACATATTCAAGTTTGACACAGTGGTGCCCGCAGCATTCCGAATCGCGGCTGGAAGACCGCTCGACCCGGAACGGGAAGTTCGACTGGCCTGTCGCGATGCTTTCCGCCAGTCACGTTTTCTGGACCGGATCATTCCAACCATTGAAGATGTCCTGGCTGCGGGAGAGATACCTCGACCTGTACCTCCTGCAGAATCCGTGGGCCCCGCAATACCCAACAAGGAGAGCATCGGCAATGCTGGTCATCGTGGTTGAAAACGCACCAGCCCGTTTGCGCGGCAGACTGGCCGTCTGGCTGTTGGAAATCCGAGCGGGCGTTTACGTTGGACATTATTCGCGTCGAGTGCGAGAAATGCTTTGGAACACCGTAACGGAAGGCATCGAAGAGGGCAATGCCGTCATTGCTTGGACGACAAACACAGAATCCGGCTTCGACTTCTTGACACTCGGAACCAATCGGAGGATTCCAGTCGACATGGGTGGCATTAAACTGGTGAGCTTCCTGCCAGAGAAAGAAGACTTGTAGAGTTGTGAAAGCTGATTTTCGATGCAATTAAGCGGTGGAATTTTGAGCTCTCTAATTTAAACGAAATTTCAATTGGATAGGATTGGTGTGTTCCCCACATGCGTGGGGATGAACCTACCGTTATTGCGGATCAGCATCGCTGTCCTCCGTGTTCCCCACATGCGTGGGGATGAACCTGATTACCTGCCCTCCCGATCTGACCTGGATCTGTGTTCCCCACATGCGTGGGGATGAACCGCGAAATCGGATTTCCTGGTCTATGCGGATCGGGTGTTCCCCACATGCGTGGGGATGAACCGATCCCAGGATCATCTACTACGATATCGAATGGGTGTTCCCCACATGCGTGGGGATGAACCGGAGGAGCAGGTAGCTGTAGGCTCGTGGGATTAGTGTTCCCCACATGCGTGGGGATGAACCTATTGCTCGGTAATGCAGAAGTAAGGCGAATACGTGTTCCCCACATGCGTGGGGATGAACCGTTGACGATATTCATGCTGACCTTGGATCTGGAGTGTTCCCCACATGCGTGGGGATGAACCGAATGGAGCACCCAGACCTCCAGTCCCTTCCCCGTGTTCCCCACATGCGTGGGGATGAACCGGGATTATATAGCCAATCACTCAGCCATGATGCGTGTTCCCCACATGCGGGGGGATGAACCGAGATGGCGACGAATATGGTGCAGCAAGGCAGGGTGTTCCCCACATGCGTGGGGATGAACCG
>JABUEY010000001.1 GCA_013314815.1 Syntrophobacteraceae bacterium | reverse complement strand
CATGTGGACGGACTGCAGAAGAATATAGAGACACTCAAGAAGGTGAAGGCGGCTCTCGGTGGCTGATGCCCGGGCCTGAAGGTTCAACTTGGACGGAGCGACCGCCTGGGAAGCGTGTCGGCGGGGCGAACCAGGAATCCTCTCCCGGACGCTTCGGACGGATCTCCTACTGTACCGGTGACAAGGAGGCAGACATGAAAGCATGGACGATCTGGAGGCGCGCTCTTATCGGGCTCCTCGTCGTGGTCCTGGCCGCACCGCAGGTAGCGGCGGCCCAGGGTTCCTATTCGGCCCCTGCATTCAGCCAGGAGGAACTGGACCAGATGCTGGCGCCCATCGCACTGTATCCGGATTCCCTGCTTGCCCAGATCCTGATGGCGGCGACTTACCCCGTCGAAGTGGTGCAGGCGGACCGATGGCTCAAGCAGAACAAGAATCTCAAAGGGGATCAGCTCAATAACGCCCTGGACAAAATGAACTGGGACCTGAGCGTAAAGGCCCTGGTGCCGTTCCCCGATGTGCTGGCGATGATGAGCGAGAATCTCGACTGGACTCAAAAGGTCGGCGATGCGTTTCTCGGGCAGCAGGATCAGGTCATGGACACTGTGCAAAAACTGCGGGCCAGAGCCCACTCCCAGGGGAATCTCAATACCACCCGGGAACAGAAGGTTATCGTGGAACAGCAGGTCATCCGGATCGAACCTGCGGCTCCCGACGTCATCTACGTGCCTGTGTACAGTCCCACGGTCGTATACGGGCCGTGGTGGTACCCGGCCTATCCTCCCTACGTGTATTCCCCCTATTATTCCGGGGCCGTCGTTGCCGCGGGAGTCCTGTCTTTTGCGGCGGGTGTTGCAGTGGGTGCTGCATGGAACAGCGGATGGGGGTACTGGAACTGGGGGCGGCATGAGGTCAACGTAAACATCAACCGAAATATCAATATCAACCGCAGGGACTACGATTATAGAAACATCAGGACATCCAACTGGCAGCACGACTCGGATCGTCGCAGAGGAGTCGCGTATCGAGACCAGGCCAGCCGGGAGCGTTTCAATCAAAGGGACTTGGATTCGGCGAATGCTCGTCGCGACTTCAGGGGATACGACCAAAGATCGAGAGACAGGGTTCCCGGGGATCCGCAGCGCGGGGGACCGGACAGGCGAACGGACGTCAGACCCTCCGGTGCAGCGACTCCCGGTACCGATGTAAGCAGGCCGAGGGACACGGGTCGCACGAGCATCGATCAGCGGCGAAGCCCCGGTGTGTTTGACGGCTTTGACCGCGGCAGCGATGTGAAAAGGCAGTCGGAGCGTGGACGTGCGAGCCGGGAAGGGATTTCTTCGCCGGGGGGCGTCCCGCCGAGCAGCATGCGCGGTGGGAGCGGATTTCCGTCGGGAGGTATGCGCGGAGGCGATGCGGGTAGTTTTCGTCCCAGTGGTGGAGGCATGCGCGGAGGCGGCGATGGGGGCGGTTTTCGTTCCGGCGGCGGAGGCGGCGGAGGCGGTGGTTTCCGCGGTATGGGGCGAGGAGGCCGCTGAATCGGGGCGGTTCGACCTCGACTTGTTCCTTCTTCCGGCTAACCCCAAGCAACGGACAAGCCTTACGAACATCCTGGTTTGATGGAGGTGTCGACGATGTATCATATCGCCTGGAACAGAAGAAAGACCTCTCTCCACCGCCTTGCTGCGGTCATGTTGATCCTGGCCGTTGTCGGCGTTTTCGGCTACTGCCCGGCGGGACTTGCAGCGAAGTTTCAACAGAAGAGATTCCCATCCGCGGAAGCTGCCGTTCAGGCCGTGGTGGATGCAATGAAGAATCATGACGAAAAAGCACTGCTGGACATCCTCGGACCGGACGGCAAACTGTTGATCTCATCAGGAGATGAAGTCGCAGACCGAACGGGGCGTGAACGGTTCGTCGCGGCTTTCGAAGAGAAGCATCGACTCAGGAAGGAAGGTGCCCGAAAGATGATCCTCGAAGTGGGGAAGAACGACTGGCCCCTCCCCGTTCCCATTGTGCATGGCAAAGGGGGATGGAGGCTGGATGTAAGGGCGGGCATGAACGAGATCCTGAACCGGCGCATCGGCAGGAACGAACTCGATGCGATCCAGGTATGTCTTGCCTTTGTCGATGCTCAGCACGAGTATGCGGAAAAAGACCGAGACGGTGACGGTATCCTGGAATACGCCGAGAAATTTGTGAGCGATCCTGGAAAACAGGATGGCCTCTTCTGGGATGCAGAGGAATGGCAGGAAATGAGCCCGCTGGGTCCTTTCGCGGCAGCAGCCCATAAGGAGGGATATACCGGCAGGGAACCTGGAGGCAATCCTGCTCCCTACCACGGCTACTTCTTCAAGATACTCAAGTCTCAGGGAAAGCATGCCCCTGGAGGCGAATACGATTACGTGATCAACGGCAACATGATGGCAGGCTTTGCCATTGTTGCCTACCCGGCTGTATATGGAGGGTCCGGCATCATGACCTTCATGGTGAATCACGATGGTTACGTTTACGAAAAGGACCTCGGAAAGAATACGGAATCCATTGTGAAGCAGATGAAGAGGTTCGACCCGGACAGGACCTGGAGAAGACTCGACTGACAGCTCCCACCCCCGCACCGGTGCAGAGGTGAAAAGGGAAGCCGCAAAATGGGCGAGGCGGGGTGGTGGAAGGCCTGCTCAGATCTGGATCGAGAGAACGCGGTAGATCCGGATGCCCGCAGGAGTATACACCACCACCTCGTCGCCTTCATGGCGCCCCATCAGGCAGCGGCCTACGGGGGATTCCACGGACAGTTTCCCCGCCGAGACATCCGATTCGTAGGGGCCTACGAGTTCATATCTGCAGGTGACCCCCGTGTCGATGTTCTGGATGACGATCACCGTCCCGAAGCCGACCTTCTTGAAATAATACTTCCTGCCCACCACGATTTCGCACCGGGCCAGCTTTTCCTCGATGTCCTGGATCTTTTTCTGAAGTACAACGTGTCGCTCACGGGCATTCAGGTACTGCTGGTTGTCCGATTTCACTCCGTACGCCCTGGCCTCCTGCAGGTCCTCGAGTACCTGCGGACGCACGACACGCCGAAGGTGAAGGAGTTCTCTCAGGAGCCGTCTGTAACCGTACCGGGTGATGGGCACTCTCATGACGAACAACCGCTATTTGAAGAAATCTTTCGGGATCTCCCCGCGCTCCATCCTGGTACCGAAAAGGGAGATCCCTATCACGGTCTTCCCGTCCTGAATTATACCGCGCAGGATAAGATCCTGCACGTGTTTCCATTCGACCTCCGCCACGTGCGAGATCTCGTCTTCATCGTTCTCTTCTGAAACCCGCTTCAATCCCGAAGCCGCATAAATGCGTATGATTTCATTGGAATAGCCTATGGCCGGGTAGTAGCTGAAGATGGGTATCAGGCGTGCCGCTTCGTATCCGGTTTCTTCGATGAGTTCACGGTGGGCGCACACTTGGGTGTCCTCGCCGTCGTCCGCCTTGCCGGCGGGGATCTCGAGGGTTTCCGCGCCGAGAGCATAACGCCACTGGCGCACCATGAGAATCCGCTTTTCATCGATAAACGGAACTACGGCGGCGGCCTCGGGATGGTCTATCTTGATGCGTTCGGTCAGCCTGCCCGTGCGGAGCCGGACGACGTCGAGTCGAGCGCTGAAGTGATTGGCATGCAACGTTCCCAGAGTTTTGATTTTTTCTTCCATGATCCGTCCTCGAAATGAAATGCACGTTGCGCCGGGTCCTCGCGTATAGACCTGCAAGGCGAATGATCCGACCCGAAGGTATCGCTGAAGTTTCACTTTAAAACACTTTTCCGCGGCCGGTTCAAGAGAAGAGCTTTCGAAGTCAGAAATGACCGCCCATGAAGCCGGCGTAGCCGGTGAGTTCCATGTAGCCCATGCCTTCGACGATTCGGCCGTCGTCGACTGAAGCCCGGGCGCTTACGCTGCCTTCCCAGTAGGTGACCCGAGTGGATTGCGGGGTAAGCATCTCCTGGTTCTCGACGTTCGGGGTGACGAGGATATCCATCCTGGGGCTGGACACTTCGATTCTCCAGCGCAGCGGATAACGGGCTTTCGATTGCGGGCTTTCCCACAGGTCCAGTACCCGCGCGTTTATGGAAGCATATTCAATGGGTACAGCCGTGCCGTCGACATCTACAAATGTCCCGCTGGATACGGGAAGGTACTCGCCGCTTTTCAGCCTCATGAGATAGATCATGAGTTCCGTGCCGTTTTCGAACTGGAGGCTGAACCAGTCCCAGCCGGCAAGATTCGTATCCATCGGGGCCGATGAGAATTCATGGTCCATCCAGGCATGTCCCTGAACTGGATGGGTCTCTTTTCCGAGGGCAACTGTACCCGAAGCGGCAAGGCGGGTGAGCGAAGCGTAGCAGCTTGCCTGACCGGGAGATGGCCCTTTGCGGCTGTATCCTCCTTCACCGTGAAGGACGGGCGGCTTTCGAGGGATCAGTGACAGGCTGCAGGAAAAATCCTCGGTACGGGCCCGGAGAAGAATTTCTTCGCCACTCAGTTCGGCTGACCAGTCTCCCAGGAAGATGCGGGTTCGAGACCCGTTGGACCGTGCGCCGGCAAGTTCGAGGGCTCCCCTGGATATGCGTTCCGAATGATGGAAGCGCGAGAAGGAAACATCCGTCAGAGCCGCGTGAGCCAGGTAGACCTGGTTTGTTCTCCACGCGGAGGAAGGTTCGGGCCAATGCTTGTCCGCACCTGGAGCGGTGATCTGTCGGCGGAAGAAGGTGAGCTGAAATCCGAAGCGGCGGCCGGATTCCGACTGGAGGTTCCCGGTGAAATACCACCATTCGGTGCGGTACCCGGGGTGTGGACCGTGATCTGCGGGGAATTCGAGGTTGCATGGGCCGGTGACGGCGTAGAAACCGTTGTGGTCAACGGCCTGTGACGCCTGACTCGGAAACGGCCCTGCGAAAAGGAAGAACAGAAAGCAGGAGACAACGAATCGTCCTGTTCGAACCGGGTGGCTGTGCAGCATGTGAAGTAGCCTTTCCTTGTTGAGGGGTTCCCCCGTTGTCATTACGACTGCCGAAGCACAGCCGCCGATGATTGTCTGAAGACCAGCCGACCCGCGGGCAGGGCGGCCAGAAGCGCGGTGGTCGGTATAAGCGGCAGGGACAGGAAAAGCCCCTTCCAGTTGACACCATAGATGAAGGTCCAGCCGAAAGACTGCAGGTTGATGACAAAGATGAGGATGTAAGACAAAAAGAAACCGCAGACGGACCCGATGCACTCGCCCACAAAGATCATGAGAACGGCTTCCCAGAAAATCATGGCCCGGACCTGCGTCCTTCCCGCTCCGACGGCGATGAGGGTGTGGATCTGGCGCGCACGTTCGAGGACAAGAACGGTGAGCGTGGTCGTAATGCCGAGGGAAGCGACGAGAAGGGCGATGAGCAGCAGTACGGTGGTGACGGCGAAGGTCTCGTCGAAGATCTTCAGAATGGCTTGCCGCAGGTCCTCGCCGAGGGTGATGTCCAGGGTGCGGTGCACTTGGGAAGCATGGACCAGCAGGTGATTCCTCAGTTCCCAGGCGTCGGCCGTGTGATCAAGTGCTTCACTTCTGAAAAAGACATTGACCCCGCTCCACGAACGATCCCCCGTCGCCTCCTGGAAATGACGCAGCGAATAGTGCACTACGCCTCCCCTGGTGCGGTAGTCTCTGAAAATGCCCAGGATGGGGGCGTCGAAGTCGCCGCCTTCGACATGCGCGCTGAAACGGTCTCCGACCTTGAGGCCCGTCTTGTTGGAGAATACCTCGGAGACGATCACTCCTTTTCCGGCTGAAAGCCGGGGCAGCAGGTCCCTGATGTCTCCCTCGATCATAAGAAACCGGGAATGTCCTGTATAGATCTCGAAATCGATAGGTTCGAACTGGTAGGGGATCCTGCCGTATCTCAAAGATATTCTCCTGTAGGCAAGGATGTCGATGGAAGAGCCCAGTTTTTCCAGTTCGGCCACGATTTCCGGAGGCAAAGGATCCCGGTACCGGTTGATTTCGGCCATCTTGGGTCTCAGGAAGAGGTCGCCTCGAATACTCTGGTTGACCCATGTTTCGACGGTAGATCGAAAGCTGTGGATCATGATCACAAGGGAGACAAACAGCGCCACGGCCGTGATGAGAGCGCCGACGGAAACGGCTGATCTTGTGCCCGAGTCCCTGACGTAGCGGCCGCCCAGATAGGCGGGGACTCCCCCGATACGGCGAAGGAAAGGGGGCAGAACGGTGCCCGTGCGGCGCAAACACCAGGGGGCGAGAAGGGAGAATCCGGCAAAGAGGAGAAAGGTGGCCGCATATCCGGGAATGGGAACGCCCATCGGGCCCGGAATGCGGGAGAGCGGATGCACAGCGGCGATGAGCAGAAGGCCGAGGATTGCCAGCCAGGAGGTGGAATCCCGCTGGGAGAGATAGAGTTCCTGCATGTGGAGAGCTTCACGCGGGGGAATGCGGGTTGCCTGGATGGCGGGCTGAAGAGCGGCGATGAGTGAAACGGAGAGCGTGAGCACCAGGGAAAGCCCGATCTCCCAGGCACTCAAAGACAGTTCATCCACCTGAACGCGGACGAACAGATGGGATATGGTTGAACTGACTGTCGCCAGCATGCGGTTTACAAGGAAAGAACCAAAAGGCACGCCGGCAATCCAGCCCGCAAGGCCGAAAAAGGATCCTTCAGTGATGAACAGGAAGAAGACGATGCCCGGAGACGCGCCGATCGAGCGCATGACCGCCAGTTCATGCCTGCGGGAAGTGGCGTGCAGGGAGATCAGGCTGTAGACGAGAAACATGCCGACGAACAGGGATACGAAGCTGAGCACGGAGAGGTTCAGTTGATAGGATCGAATCATGAGCATCCCCGAATCCCTGGCCTCGCCGGGGTCCTCGATAATGATCCCGGCGGGAAGGATCGACCGGAGCGATTCAATCTCCTGCGGTGAAGACAAAGGGTCAATGCGCAGATCGATGCGGTCGACTCGACCGAAAATGCCCGTGAACTCCTGCATGGTGGATATATCCGTTACGGCGACCTCCCTGCCTTCCACCAGGGCGATACCCCGCGGGGACAGCAGGCCGGACACAGTGAAAGCCGCCGATTGTCGGGCGCTTTGCAGATCGAGTCTTCCCCCTCGTTGAACTCCGAACCGTTCCGAAAGCTTTTGGCTCAGCACAAGGCTGAACGGTTCCGCCATGATGTCCAGCCACGTGGTGCCGGCATCGTTTTCCGCCAGGGGGCGATCTCGAAACGGGCGATCGAGCAGTGGATCGATACCGACGAGAAGAAATGGAATGGGTCTTTCTCCGGGAATCCACACGTAGGTGGTCATGAGAGGAGATGCGGAACGGACGGCACGATGGGATATCAACTTCGCAACGAGTTCCTCGGGAACCCGGCCTCCGGGACAGATGACGGTCAGGTCCGCCTTTCCCGTGATATGGTCCATGCTTCTGCTGAATGAATCGAGGGAAGCGTCGGTTGCCAGGCGGACACTGGAAAAAACGGCGGCTCCCAGGCCAATCCCGATGAGCACCGCCATGGTGCGCCACGGGTGGCGCCGAAGGTGCCTGAAACTGAACCATATCCAGATCTGCACGAGAAGAAAGAAGCGTTTCATGCCCGTTCAGTGATTTTCCCGTCTTTGAGGGTAACCGTCATGCCGGCGAACCTGTCCGCAAGGGTGCTGTGGGTGGCTATGACAACGGTTCGCCCGAGGCCGCGGTTCAGTTCGGCAAGAAGCCGGATGACCGTTTCTCCATTTCGGCTGTCGAGGTTTCCCGTGGGCTCATCGGCGAGAATGATTTCAGGGTTGTTGATCAGTGCCCGGGCTATGGCTGTGCGCTGCATTTCGCCGCCCGAGAGCTGCGCCGGCAGATGGTGACGTCGGGCGGCGAGATCCAGCCATTGGAGGAGTTCCCCCGATTTGCTGCGGCTCTCGGCGACCGGTCTGCCCGCAAGAAGTGCCGGCAGGCAAATGTTCTCCTCGACGGTAAGCGTGGGAAGCAGGTTGAAGGATTGGAAAACCATACCGACGACATCTCGTCTGAACCGGGTGAGTTCCGCTTCCGATGCTTTCTGAAGATCCCGGCCGGTGACGAACAGCCGGCCGCTGGTGGGCCGATCGAGGCCGGCCAGGAGCGCCAGGAGGGTGCTTTTGCCGGAACCACTGTTTCCCTTGAGCACCACCATCTGCCCGGCAGGAACCTGGATGTCCACATGATCCAGGCCGACAACGTCGGAGGCTCCAAGATGATAGATGCGGGTCAGTCCTGTTGCTTCGATCGCCGGTGCGTCTTTCGGTGCAGACATCATAACGGCTGTCTCTTCTCCGGCATTGAATCCGCCGGACATCATTCCCTGGTTCAGCGGCGGTGGAGCCCGATCAGAAAGGTGGTTCCGCTCCGTTCGGGGTGCATCGACCCATTGCCGAGATGGCCCATGTTTCCATCATAACAAAATATCACTATTCTATCCTGCCAAGACTTCACTATGATATAAACACGCGCGAGTCGGTGCATGTTTTCCTTTCTTTTGTATGACGTTGTGGAGGTGATGATGGTGCTGCGGGAATGACGATGTGATGTCGAATCTAGTTGGGATGCCGAATGACGTTGGGATGCCATCGATCCTTTGCGTGAAGGACTCCGGAGGCGTGAAAGACACCGGCGTTGCTCGTTTATGAAGGAACCTTTTGCAGGATGAACTCTTTTGTGCGGAAAACGACGGACAGGTGAGGTGCTGTGTTCGGGGGCGGTTTCGGCTGTCCCGTGTCGCCGGCTAAAGCCCTTGCGGACCGAATGATGGCGGTTCCGTTCTTCTTGACGAAAAATGCCCGGATGGGAAGGACGAAAGAGAGACACATCTTTTGATCACACTCATACTGACCGAAAAACCTTCAGTGGCCAAAGACTTCGCTCGTGCGCTGGGCGTCCGAAACAGAGGAGACGGCTATATCGAAGGAGAGGATGTGGTGATCACGTGGGCGGTGGGGCATCTCGTGGAGCTTGCCGAGCCGGGGGATTACCATGTGAAATGGCGCAGGTGGAGCCTGTCCGCCCTGCCGATCCTTCCCGACGAATTGAAATACCGGCCGATTCAGAAAGGAAAAAAGCAGCTGTCCGTCATTCGGAAGCAGGTCGGGCGCAGGGATGTCGGCAGAGTGGTGATCGCGACGGACGCGGGCCGGGAAGGGGAGGTTATTGCGCGGACGATTCTCGGCACCATAGAGGAGAGGGCCGAGGGGTCCCGGCCGGAAGTTTACCGGTTCTGGACGTCGCAGGCGCTTACTCCACAGGTGGTCAGGGAGACCATGAAGAAACTCGAACCCGCATCGAACTTCGACCGCCTCTGGCTGGCGGGCCGGATCAGGCAGTCGGCAGACTGGCTTGTGGGAATGAACCTCTCCCGGGCGGCGACTCTCAGCTTGGGCACCTGCCGCGAAACCTTTTCGGTGGGGCGTGTACAAACGGCGGTGCTGGCACTCATTGTGGACCGAAAAAGGGAAAGGGAGCGGTTCAAGCCCGAGCCTTACTGGGTGCTGAAGGTCAGGTTCGAGAACGACAAAGGCACCTGGTGGGGGACCAGGTTCAAAAAGGATGAGAACCGGCTGCACACAAGGGAAGAAGCGGATCGGATCGCCCTTCTGGTTACAAGGAATGAAGGGAGGATTCGCTCCATCAGGCGCAGCAGGAAAAAGGTTCCGCCGCCTCCGCTCTATTCACTCACCGACCTCCAGCGGGACGCCAATTCAAAGTTCGGCCTCTCCGCTCAACAGACTCTCGATGTCGCTCAAACCCTTTATGACGATCGCAAGTGCCTATCCTATCCGCGGACAGACTCGAGGGTGCTCGGGTCCAGTAACGTCGACCTGGTCGCCAGGATCGTTGACAGACTGTCGTCCTCCTACCCGGATCTCTTCAGCGGGCTGGACCGCAAGAGGATCACTGCTGCCAACAGGCGTGTTTTCAACGACGCCGGCCTCACCGACCACCATGCACTCATTCCGCTCGCCCCCTTGCCTCAAAAGGCCACTTCCGACGAAAAGCGCATCTACGAACGGGTACTCAAACGTTTTGCCGCTGCTTTTCATCCGGACTACGAGTTCGAAAGTACGGAAATCGTGACAGAAGTGAAGGAAGAGACCTTCAGGACCAGGGGAAGCCGGCCGATCCTGCCGGGATGGAGGGGCGTCTACGGCCTGAAGGAGTTCCTCGGAGAGGACGGCGATGAGGATTCTGAAGAAGTGAATCTGCCGCCTCTGGAAAAGAACGATCCTGCAAAGGCTGAAGAATGCAGGATCGAAGACAGGCTGACCCAGCCTCCACCCGAGTATACCGAGGCGCTGCTGCTCAAGGACATGACGAACCCTTCCAGGTATGTGACGGAAGAGGAGCTCCAGAAGATATTCAAGGGGGAGGTGGGACTCGGCACCCAGGCTACCAGGGCGCAGATCATCGAAACGTTGATTGCCAGGAAGTATATCGCCCGTGAAAGGAAAAAGCTGGTGGCGACGGAAAAGGGTTGTTTCATGATCGAACATCTGAGGCGATTCGAGTCGGCGAACGCGGTGACCATGCCCGAAGAGACGGCTCGCTGGGAAATGGAACTCGAAAAGATTGCCCGGGGTTCCGGGGACGCGGAAGCGTTCATCACGGGGATCCGGGTTTTTGTGCAGTCTGCAGTGGAGGAATTCAAAATGATGAAGAAGGAGTCGTCCATGGTCGTTTTCGGGAAGTGTCCGGCATGCGGAGGCGAGATCATCGAAGGGAAAAAGGGCTACGGCTGTTCCAACTGGAAGGAGGAGAATGGAGGCTGCCGCTTTGTGATCTGGAGGCAGATCGCGGGGCGCGCACTTGATTCCGCAACTGTGAAGACTCTCCTGGCGGGGGAAACGACCCCGGCGCTGACATTTCGGTCGAAAGAGGGGAAGGAATTCACCGCTTCACTCAAACTCGACCGGAAGGAACAGGATGGGAGCTGGAGCACGCGGTTCATCTTTCGTGAAAAGACTGAAGGGGATCCCGGAGAAGAGCCTTCGAGTTCGTCGGAGCTGGGCAGGTGCCCCCGGTGCGGAGGGGAGGTGGTCGAGGGAAGCAGGGGATACGGATGCAGCAACTGGCGGGAGCAGAATGGAGGCTGCCGCTTTGTGATATGGAAGGTCATTGCAGGAAGAGAGATTCCCGAGGGAGCCGTGAGGGATCTCCTGGACAAGGGGGAGACGGAAGTGATACACGGCTTCATTTCCAAGAAGGGGAGGGAATTCGCCGCAAGACTCAGGCTCCAGGAGGGGGACTTCAAGACCGTCTTTGTGTTTTGAGGGAAGCGTGCCTGTGCGAACACGTCTCGATGGGTTCGTTAAGCGAATTCCCCGGCGTTTTTCTCTTTCTCCGCTTCCAGGGAGTCGGACTTCAGCAAACTGATGGTAAATACCAGGTATTCCTTGTACTGGGAGAGCGTTAAGACTCCTCCCATGCCTTTGAGGAGCTTGTAGCTGAAGGATACTCCGATACCCTGCTCGCCTTCTTCGAAGGGCAGCAGCAAGAGTTCCGGGTCCTTGATCTTCTTTTCCATCGCCGGACTTTTGAATTCGACGAAGATGTTCTGGTTGCCCGCGTAGGTTCTGATGACGAGGCGCCTGTTTGTGCCCATGATCCGAACGGAGCTCCGGATGACGTCGACGAAAACCTGGATGAGGATATCGGGATCGACGAAGGCGTCGGAAAGGTTCTGTTCGAGTTCCAGCTGCAGGGTCACCTGTTCCCGGTCGAGTTCCGGGGAAAGGAGGTCCACGCATTCAGCGACGACCCGGTTCACAGGGCATTCTCGCGGTTTGATCTCGATGGGCTTCAGATAGTTTTTGATCCTGTCGAGCATGATTTCTAGGCGGTGGCATTCCTTCAAGATAATGGCCGCCTCCTTCGAATCGGGATATCTCTTCTGCAGGCGCCTGGCGAAACCTCCGATGGAAACCAGCGGGTTGCGGATTTCGTGGGCGACCTCCGCGGAGATGGCTCCCAGCGTCTTGAGTTTCTCCCTCTGGACCAGGGCCTTTTGAGCGATTTCCAGGTCCCGTGTGCGCTCCATGACCATTTCTTCGAGTTGATCGCGATACCTTTGCAGTTCGGCTTCCGCCTTCTTCCTGTCTGTAATGTCCCTGATGACACCCACGTATCCTTGAATGGAGCCGTCCCGGCCCTTGACGGCCGAATAGGTGCCTTCAATGGGAAAAATCGTGCCGTCTTTGTGCATGAGTTGCCATTCGGTTCGAAGCGGCCCCATGTTTTTCAGCACTGGGTAGGCTCGGCGCCCGAATTCCATGAAGCTTTCTTCCGAGGGATGAACGATCCTGACTGATTTCCCTTTGAGTTCCTCCTTTTCGTAGCCGAACAGATCCACGAAAGCCTGGTTTACGGATATGATGTTTCTGTCCTTGTCGACCATGAGGATGGCGTGGGAGATCCCCTCCACCAGGGCCCTGTATCTTTCTTCGGATTCACGGAGCGCTTCCTCGGCGCGCTTGCGTTCGGTAATGTCGGTCACAAATCCTTCAATGGCGATGAGTTCCCCCAAAGGTGAATACACTCCGAAGCCCTGCTCCCAGACCCATTTTTCATCACCCGTCGCCGAGACGATGCGATAGGTCAGGCGGAAAGTCCGCATCTCCTGGAGGGCGGCATGAATCTCGTTGTGCACCCGTTCCAGGTCCGCCGGATGGGTGAGATCGTCGAGCCTTTTTTGGAACAGGTCGGAGGGGAGGTATCCCGTCAGTTCGTAGCAGCCTGCGCTGACGAATCTCAAAGTCCGCTCTTCATCGCTGCGACTCTCGTAAGCCATCCCTGGCAGGTTGCCCAGGAGGTTCGAAAGACTCTGGCGGCTCTCCATCAGGGCTTTTTCCGAACGTTGCAGGGAACGGACGCTGCGGTGAATGATCACGTAGAGAAGCAAGGCGGTGGCGGCAATGAAGAACCAGCCCTTTGCGGTCTGGAGCAGGAAGAAGGTTTTGGAGTCACCGAAGAACCTGGCGAGCAGAAGATCGGAAAAGACAATCCACACCGCACCCGCCATGGCATAACCTGCGGCAATTCTCAGGGCGGTGTGCTTTCGTGAAGGCTGATCCGTTCTCAAAGGGTCGCTCTGCATTTGCAGTCCGTTCCACCTCTCGCAAAGCTCCAGTCTCCTCCTGCCCGCCATTCGCAGGGACCGGCCCTCCGAAAAGCGGATCATCTGGTCAGTGTGAGATGGATATGTGGAAGTGAGAATTGCGGATGAAAACAGCGTATGGAACAGGTATTAGAGCATCCGCGAGAAGATTTCGAGGTCCTCGCGGGACCACAGGCAGAAGATCACCTCGCTGAGGCTTGTTTCCTCGTTTTCCAGGTATCGAGTGACGGTGTCCAGCATGATTGCAGCACACCTGTCCTTGGGAAAGCCGAAGATGCCCGTGCTGATCGCCGGGAAGGCGATGGATTTGAGCCCGTTTGACGTGGCCGTCCTGAGGCTGTTCAGGGTGGCGTTGCGCAGCTTCTCATCTTCGTCGCCCTCTCCATACCGCGGGCCGACCGCGTGGATCACGTGGGATGCCTTGAGGTTGCCTGCCCCGGTGATCACCGCCTGCCCGACACTCGTCCCCCCGATCCGGTCGCATTCCTCCTGAATGGTCGGTCCCCCCTTGCTTCGGATGGCTCCAGCTACACCGCCCCCGAGTACAAGTTGAGCATTGGCTGCATTGACGATGGCATCAACGGCCAGTTCGGTCAGATCTCCCTGGATCAGCACAATTTTTTTACCCCTGATTGTCTTTTCCATGAGTTTTTCCCTCCCGGAACATGGATCTATCCGATTGCATTCCAGTTCAGCCTACCTGAAAGCGCAATGAAATTAAAGAATGAATTACGGCGGCAAGGCAGGTCGTGCGTGGAGTATCGATACCGGAGCAAGGGCTTTGTTTACAAGCCGCGATTGTTTATGCTATACAAAAATTTCCCATAAAATAGAAGTCCTTGAAGGCGGTTATGCCATGTCTTATGTAGTGAAGGATCATTTTTTCCACCGGGCCAAGAAGGAACAGTATCTTGCGAGGGCCGTCTATAAGCTGCGGCAGATCCAGGAAAAATACAGGCTTGTGCGTCCCGGGGACCGGGTCCTCGACCTGGGTGCCGCACCGGGTTCGTGGATGCAGCTGACCTCGTCCATCGTCGGCCCGAAGGGGTTCCTGGTAGGAGTGGACATAAAGAAAATCCAACATCCATTTCCCGCCAATACGGTTGTCCTCGAACAGGATATATTCGAACCTGCTTTCGAGGCTAAGCTTCTGGAGCTTTACGGCCCTTTCGACGTTGTGCTGAGTGATATGGCTCCTTCTACATCCGGGATCCGTGTGGCGGACAGCGCCCGGTCCGCCCTGCTCTTTGAAAGGGCCCTGGAAATCGCAGGGGCTGTGTTGAAGCCCGGAGGTCATTTTCTGGCCAAGATCTTTCAAGGGCCCGAATTCCACGGACTTCTTCTCGAAGTCAAAAAGCGGTCGGAATGGGTGAAGGTGATCAAGCCGGATGCTACGAGAAAACAGAGCAAGGAAGTCTACATCCTTGCCATGCGTTTTAGGAAATCTCACGAGGTTTAGGAGGACGTTTCATGTCGGGTCATTCGAAGTGGAGTACCATCCGCCACAAGAAAGGAGCCGCCGACGCCAAGCGCGGCAAGATCTTTACCAAGCTCATCAAGGAGATCATGGTATCCGCCCGGATGGGCGGGGGGAGCCCTGACAGCAATCCGCGGCTTCGAGCGGCCATACTGGCGGCCAAGGCCGAAAACATGCCCAAGGACAACATCGAACGGGCGATCAAGAAGGGTGTCGGAGAACTGGAAGGGGCGAATTACGAGGAGATCAATTACGAGGGGTACGGCCCCGGTGGAGTGGCCATACTGGTGGATGTAATGACGGACAACCGGAACCGCGCCGCCAGCGATATCCGCCATATCTTCAGCAAGAACGGAGGGAGCCTGGGGGAGGCGGGGTGCGTCGCCTGGATGTTCAGCAAGAAGGGCAGCATTGTATTCAATAAGGACGCGGTGTCCGAGGAAGAACTGATGGAAGCGGCTCTGGAGGCTGGAGCGGAGGACGTGAAGGACCAGGGCGATCAGTTCGAGGTGACCACGGCCATCGAGGATTTCGCGGCGGTCAAGAACGTCTTCGACGAAAAGGGCTTCTCCTACGAACTGGCCGAGATCACCATGGTGCCCCAGACCACTGTTCCCATCTCGGATGAAAAGGTGGCCCAGCAGTTGCTCAAGCTGATGGACGCCCTCGAGGATTCCGACGATGTCCAGCATGCCTATGCCAATTTTGATATCCCGGACGAAATTCTCGATGCGAGCGCGTGAGAGTTGCGTGAATTCGCTTTACAACCTGGATGCTTATGATCCGTGCCATCGGCATTGACCCCGGTTCGCGCTGTACGGGGTATGGGATTGTGGAAGGCGACGGGACTCATCTTCGCCACGTGGCCAATGGAGCCCTCAGGATCTCCCCGGGTCTGCTCTTCCCTGACCGCCTGAAGATCATCTACGGGCAGCTCATGACCATCATCGACGATAACCGGCCCGAATGTATGGCGGTAGAGGACGTGTTTTTTGCCAAGAACGTAAAGAGCGCTCTGAGGCTGGGCCAGGCGCGGGGAGCCGCCATACTCGCCGGAGTCAATTCGGGGCTCGTCGTGTACGAGTACAGCGCCCTCCAGATCAAACAGGCCGTTGTAGGATACGGCAAGGCGGGAAAGAACCAGGTTATGGAGATGATTCGGTACCTGTTCGGACTGCGCGACTCCATCGATCCCAATGCCGCCGACGCTCTCGCAGTGGCCGTGTGCCATCTCAATACGCGATCTTCAAGACTTCGCTGGGAACCGGGTCAAAGGTCATGATCGGTCACCTGGAAGGAAAGCTCAGGCATAAGGCTCCCGACCACATCGTCGTGGATGTCCACGGTGTAGGCTATGTGGTGCAGGTTCCTCTGAGCACATTCTACGACCTGCCTCCGCCCGGGCAGACTGTGTCCCTGCATATTCACACTCATGTTCGAGACGATGCCATTCAGCTCTTCGGTTTCCGAACCGCATCGGAAAGGGAGATGTTCCTGTACCTCGTGACGGTCAACGGAGTAGGACCGCGGCTGGCGGTGAACATCCTCTCGGGTATCAGCCCCGATGAACTGAGGCGGGTTGTGGGCCACAACGACCTGTCGCGCCTGCGCAACATTCCGGGAATCGGCAAGAAGATAGCCGAACGTATCCTGCTGGAACTTCGAGACAGGTTGAAGATCCAGAAGGACGTCGACATCGAACCTTCCGGGGTCTGTGTGGATGAGGGCTATTCAGACGCCTTTTCCGCCTTGATCAACCTCGGCTACCGGCCTTCGGAGGCTCAAAAGGCCCTGACCCGGGTGGTCCAGTCGCTGGGAGAAGGACACCCCGTGGAAAAGCTCCTCAAGGAAGCCCTCAGGCAGCTGGCTTAAAAAGATGTGCGTGATTTCTCATAATGGAGATAGAATGCCTTAGGATGGCATGGATGGGGCGCGCGGGGACGCAGGCAGAATGCCCGTGGGTGGGCCGGGCGGCATCTGGAGCAAAGACGAGCGTTGAGAGGGTGTCATGGACAGGGTGGACCGGGTGATCGAATCCAGACCTCATGATGACGACCTGCCTGTCGAAAACAGCCTGAGGCCGAGGCGCCTTGATGAGTACATCGGGCAGCAGACGGTGAAAGAAAACCTGGCCGTTTTCATCGAGGCGGCCAGGCAGCGTGGCGAACCGCTCGACCATGTGCTTTTCCACGGATGCCCGGGCCTGGGAAAGACGTCTCTTGCCGCGGTGATCAGCAACGAGATGGGAGTGAGCATGAGGAGCACTTCAGGGCCGGTGATCGAGCGGCCCGGGGATCTTGCCGCCATCCTGACCAACCTCGAGGCGGGAGATGTGCTCTTCATCGATGAAATCCACCGGCTGAACCATGTGGTGGAGGAGATCCTCTACCCGGCCATGGAAGACTTCCAGTTGGATATCATCATCGGCCAGGGACCATCCGCCAGGACGATCAAGCTTGACCTGCCCGCATTTACCCTGGTTGGAGCCACCACGCGGGCGGGCCTGCTTTCGCCGCCGCTTCGTGACAGGTTTGGAGTCACTCTCAGGCTCGAATTCTACAGGGTGGACGAACTCAGCCTCATCGTGTCTCGATCTGCGGCGATACTGGGAATTCCAGTGGACCCGCACGGAGCTCTCGAAATCGCCCGTCGATCAAGAGGTACGCCGCGCATCGCCAATCGTCTGCTTCGCAGGGTGCGTGACTTCGCCGAGGTCCGGGCGGACGGAAAAGTCACGCGGGATGTCGCCGACCAGGCCCTCAAGATGCTCGATGTCGACGAAAGGGGATTCGACGCCATGGATCGCAAGATCCTTTCCACTATTATCGAAAAGTACGACGGGGGGCCCGTAGGCATCGAAACCCTGGCGGCAGCCGTATCCGAGGAAAAGGATACCATCGAAGATGTCTATGAACCCTATCTCATCCAGGAGGGTTTTCTGAACAAAACGCCTCGTGGGCGCCTTGCCACTCGCCTGGCCTACGAACACCTGGGGTTTTCGTTTCGAGCGGGCCGGCAGCTCGGGCTCTTCTAGCCTGCTACCCCAGGATCCTCGAACCATATCGACCTGCGGTGCGGATCATTGCGGCCCGGAGTTTTCATTCATGGAAACAGACGTTTCGGCGGGAAGATTCGTGAAAGTTTCATCGTCCGTTTCCACGGACATTTCCGCTGGAAGTCCTTCAAGTTCATCCGGGAGGCTTCCGTCGAGTTCCACTTCTTCCTCGTCGTATGCCGAAGTTTCTTTCTTCTCCTCGATCTTCAAGCATCCAGATCGCAAACTGCTGTAAACGGAAAAGTCGGTTGGACTGCGGGGGCAGCAATGGCGATATGCGTTATTCGTGCGGAGCGGGAAAGCGGGGAGTGTCTTGAGATCTGTCTTCATGGACAAGCTGACGGAACGGGATCGTATAGCTTCGAGCAGGATTTATTACGGATCGTTCCTGTCCGGCGGGCCGAAAAGATCTTCAGCGAAAGGAGATGCAGGTGCCGGCAGGCTTGTCGTGACGGTGCCGCCAGGGTCGACAAGCAGGGTCATTCCTTTGATGCGTGTGAGAAGGTTGGCTGCCGGGCGATCCACGTCGGGCAGGTCCGTTCCCGGGTGAAGCGTGGTCAGGGCCGCGTGCCCCACGATCTTCCTGCCTTCCCGGCCGAGAATGTTCCGCGTTTTGATTCCCCACATGTTGTGAAAGACGATGGGTTCTCCATCCTGTTTCCCCACGTACAGCATGATGTGTCCTTCCAGCCAGAGCAGAGTGAAGAAGGGGATTCCCTCTTCGAGGATCGTTTGTTTCTTGCTTTCGGAGGACAGGGGGGTGAGATCGATATAGAACCCGGATTCGGTTGCCTGGTGCGAGGAGTGTCTTGGGAGCCATATGCCGAAAGGGGTAAAAAGGTCCTTCAAAGTGGATGAACAGTCCCTGTTGCGGTAAAGGCCTCCCCAGCCGTAGGGTTTGTTCAGAAGTTCATCGGCCAGGGAAGCGACGTCGGCTTGAGTCGGAGGCAGGGGCATGGGCCGGACGGCGGCCGAATCCACCCATGCGCGGCGAATCCGTGCGTTCCGGTCTTCGTCGGGTGTCGCGGCAAGGATGCAGTATCGTTCGCGATCTTTATCGACCAGGGGAAAGAAGGCACCGATGCCCGCCATGAAGAGAAACACGCCCGCTTCATCATAAATGGGAGTTTCATCCTTCAGGACGGCCAGCAGGCGATGATCCTGCCAGCAGCTGATGAAAATCGGATCGACCGCCGCAATATCCCTTGCGGCGATCCATCCGGCACCCGTGTGGGATTCAACGAAGAGCCAGGATTTATCCCGGGATGCGTGGGTGACGAGCACGGGAGTATGCACATGAATCGAGGAGTTCTGAAGATGATCGAAAGGGAAGCCGGTGCCCGGGCCGCCTGGACTGGTAAAATGGGGCCTGTGGGTCGGCAGGACTCTCAGATCTGCATTGTCCACGGTTATGGCTCTGAACACCCTGTTGGGATAGTCTTCGAGACAGGCATTGTGTTCCAGGGATTCCACCCATTCCCTGGAATGCCTCCTTTTGTTCTCGCCATAACCGGGATTCAATGCCGTTTTAAGGAATGGGAGCGCCAGCTCTTCCTTCGGATGGACGGGAGCGTCCCGGTGCCAGGGCGAAAAACAGGCTGCCTGAAACCTTTCCACCGCGCACCGATGTTCTTCCGGAGTCAACAGGGGGTGGTCCGCTGATTCTGCATCCAGGTAATGGCGATGACTCTGCGGCAGTACCCGGATATCCCTGATCACTTCAGGACTCGACACGCAGTTCGAAACCGCGATCAGGCAGCCGAGAAGAAGGAAATTCCGGAAAATTTTCTCCATGATTCGTTTCTTTTTGCCGTTTATCCCATGGAAGGCGGTGCACTTTTCTTGACCCTTCAGGTGCCGGAACAAGCAGTGGTCCGAACACCTGCGCGAATACTCTTACCAGAGTTTTCGAAACAATTGCAATCCATGGAATGAAAAGACCCGAAGCCCTGGAGCCGCGGTTGGTTCAGCAGACCACTTTTTGGCTGGAATCCTTTTCCCAGTTGGAATAGACTGAATCCGTGCAGAGTGGAAGTAAGGCAGGCGCGCAGGTATTGCAGGGAAGCGGAGTCGGAGCGTTAACCGTTGGAAGAGGGGATCTATGGAAGGGCAGTCCGTGAAGCTAACCGTCTGGGACAGACAAGACCCGCTCGACCCTTTCATCAAGGAGTTGATGGGCAGGCTGGAACCCCTGGTCCGGTGCAGGCTGGAAAAGGGAGGGGGGCGGTTCAGGGTCTACGTGGACGGGAAGGAAGCCATGCATTTTGCGGATTATTCCCTGTATCGTGTTGAAAACAAACGTTCTTCGTCACCGCTCGGGTATGTGAAGCAGGCATTCAAATGGCTGGTTTCCTATCACCCAGGGCCGCAGATGCTCCAGATCAGGCGGCACCCGGACCCCGATGTGCTGACGGACAGCTACTCCCTGCTCATCCGTATCAGTTACTCACCCGAAATAGAGGATGCCGTCGTGGAAGTCTGTGAAAAATTCCAGGACGCTTTCAAGGATGGCATCTACATCTTCAGCGAAAGGACTCACGGCAGGGCCGAATAGGGCGCATGCCCGCGTCGGCACCCTCCCGCCTTGGACCCGTGCCGGCGCATCCTGGATTCTATGCGTTGCCAATGGCAACCTTCGTGTTCGTGTATAGAGCAAACCGGGGAGGAACGTGGATGCGGCGGCAACGAGACCCTGGCTCTCCTGCCCGGTCTGACGCGCTGCAGGGGTTTACCCCCTGCCTGCATGAGGTCAGTGCAGCTCTCCGATGACTTGTTCAACCTCGTGCAGCAAAATCCCTTCCCTGATCAGGCCTACCATGGCATCGATATCCCGCGAGAGCACCCGGTCCTTTTCGAGGTGTGGAACCGTGCTGCGAATAACCCTGTAGGCGGCGAGGGTTCCTTCGCCCGGCTTGAGATTGGTGAACAGGTCGAGTCCTTGAGCGCCGCAGAGGAGTTCGATCGCGATGACGTGTTCCGCGTTTTGTACGATTTCCCTTGCCTTGCGGGCTGAAATGGGACTCATGGGCACGTGGTCTTCCTTGTTGGCCGACGTGGGAATGGAATCCACGCAGGCGGGGTGCGAGAGGATCTTGTTTTCCGAGACGAGTGCCGCCGCCGTGTACTGGGCGATCATGAAGCCCGAATGGAGTCCTCCTTCCTTCACCAGAAAGGCCGGAAGTCCGCTCAGTTGAGGATTGACCAGCCGTTCGATGCGTCTTTCGGATATGTTGGCCAGTTCAGCCACCGCCATGCATAGAAAGTCCAGCGCAAGCCCGACGGGTTGACCGTGGAAATTGCCTCCCAGCAGCAGTTCCTCGGAATCGGCGAAGATCAGCGGGTTGTTCGTCGAAGAATTCATCTCCGTTTCGAGGACCCGGCGCGCATAGGCAATGGCATCCCGGGTGGCTCCATGCACCTGGGGCGAGCATCGGAGAGTATAGGCATCCTGGATCCTTCCACAGTCTTTATGATAGGAAATGATTTCACTGCCCTGTGTGATGCGGCGCAGGTTGTCGGCCGTGAATCCCTGCCCGGGATGAGGCCTCACATGGTGAATCCGCGGATCGAACTCGGTTCGGCTGCCCAGGAGCACTTCGAGGCTCATGGCCGCGGCAAGGTCGGCTGTCGAGGAAAGCCGCTCGGCGTCATGAACGGCAAGG
This sequence comes from Syntrophobacteraceae bacterium, assembly GCA_013314815.1. Classification (GTDB taxonomy): domain Bacteria; phylum Desulfobacterota; class Syntrophobacteria; order Syntrophobacterales; family Syntrophobacteraceae; genus JABUEY01. Next base: position 47,455 of record JABUEY010000001.1, on the reverse strand, counting down.
CCCCCCACGGCGGCAGTCATCTGTGTGCCGTTGACGAGGGCAAGCCCCTCCGCGGCTTCCAGTTCCAGCGGTTGAAGGCCGCATTGGGCGAGCGCATCGGCTCCGGACATTCTTTTTCCCCGGTGGAAGGCTTCCCCGAGGCCGATCAGAACCAGGGACATGTGGGCCAGGGGGGCGAGGTCTCCGCTCGCACCCACGGACCCCTTTTCGGGTACAACCGGCAGAATGCCAAGGTTGAGCAGGTCCAGGAGCCGCTCGACCGTCTGGAGGCGTATACCCGAATGCCCCCTTGCCAGGTCCTTTGCGCGAAGAGCCATCATAGCACGAACGATCTCCTCGGCAAGGGGATCTCCTACGCCCGCCGCATGGCTCATGAGCACGTTCTTCTGCAGGAGCTCGGCGTCCCGTGGAGGGATGACGACATTGCTGAGAGCTCCGAACCCGGTCGTCACACCATAGAGGATTCTCCCCTCACGGAGCCATCTCTCCACCAGCCTCCGTGATTTGGTGATGCTGAGTTCCGATTCCGTCGAAAGGCGAACCGCGGCGCCTTCCCTCGCAATGGCCGCCAGGTCTTCCAGGGTCATGCCGTCCATGCCGAGTATGATTTCTTTCATCGATCGATCCTCTCCCGTATGGCGCAGAACCTGGATCCCGGCCGGGACAAGGCCGTCAGTTCGCAAGGCCTGTTTCTAAGTTTCATGCACAGGTTCCGCCTGTTTGTAGACCTGCACGACTGGAGATACACCAGCATGATACGCCAGGATGGCCGGGCTGTCTCCGTCGAGAAGAAGCAGATCCGCCTTCTTGCCGACATCGAGGCTCCCGGCGTACTCGGACATCCCGATGGCGTGTGCGGCGTTGATTGTCGACGCAACAAGGGCTTCGGATACCGAAAGGTGCATCTGGAGAACGGAAAGACCGAACACGAAAGGCATGGATTCGGTGTAGCTTGTGCCCGGATTGCAGTCGGTTGCGATGGCGACGGGCAGACCGGATTCGATCATCCTGCGGCCTGGCGCATAAGCCTTTTTCAGGCTGTAGGCTGTCGCAGGCAGAAGCACTCCCACGACGCCCGCCCGTGCCATGGCACGAATGTTCGCATCGCTGGCGCGGAGGAGATGTTCCGCGGACACCGCCTTCAACTCGGCCGCCAACGCCGATCCTCCAAGGTCGTGGACTTCATCTGCATGGATTTTTGGAGCGAGGCCGGCGGTGCGGGCGGTTTCCAGGATTCTTCGGCTCTGATCCACCGTGAAAATTCCCTTTTCGCAAAAGACATCACAAAACCGGGCGATCCCCTGGGCTGAAACAGCCGGGATCATCTCCTGGATGACCAGGTTCACGTAGTCGTCCGGCGTTGTCGAGAATTCCTCGGGTACGGCGTGAGCGCCAAGAAAGGTGGCGACGACATCCAGCGGAGTCTCCCGGCCGATTCGCCGGATCACCCGCAGCATCTTCAGTTCCGACTCGACATCCAGCCCATAGCCGCTCTTGATTTCGACTGTGGTCGTTCCGAGACGGAGTGCAGACAGGGCAAGCTGTTTTGTCACCGTGTGGAGTTCGTCTTCCGAGGAAGCTCTCACCGCACGAACCGAAGAGAGAATGCCGCCGCCCCGGCGAAGAATTTCGAGGTATTCGACCCCGTCGAGCCTCAGGTTGAATTCCTCTTCTCTCCTTTTTGCAAAGCACATATGTGTGTGCGAGTCGACGAAGCCGGGGATGACACATCGTCCGCCGCAGTCGATCTCCACATCGACCTGGCTTGGGGAAAGCCTGGACAGGAGTTCCCGTTCCTCGCCGATGTCTTCGATCACCCCGCACCGACAGTAGACGGCGCCTTTCGGCAGGCAGACGACCTTCCCCTGATCCTTTCCGGAAAGAGGGGTTCCTCTGTCGACCGGAGTAAAGATGCTGGCGTTCCTGAAGAGTTTCCTGTTCATGATCGGGTCTTTCCACCAACTGCGGGTTGCTTCGATGGCGGATCCTGGAACATGTTGATCATCGGAATCTTGATTCCGCGTTCCCCGGCCACTTCCACGGCCCGATCATAGCCGGCGTCCGCATGTCGAAGGATGCCCGTTGCAGGATCATTGCGAAGGACCGTCGAGGCTCGACGTTCCCCTTCATCCGTTCCATCGACCACCGTGACTTGCCCCGCGTGCAGCGCATAGCCGATCCCCACACCGCCCCCGTCGTGGAAAGCGACCCAGCTTGCCCCTGAGGCCACGTTGACCATGGCGTTCAATACAGCCCAGTCGGCGACGATATCCGACCCGTCCTTCATCCCTTCCGTCTCCCTGTGGGGAGATGCCACGGAACCGCAGTCCAGGTGATCCCTGCCGATGACAAGGGGAGCCTTGACCCTGCCTTTTCGCACAAGATCGTTGAAGATTCTTCCCGCTCTTTCCCGTTCGCCGCAGCCGAGCCAGCAGATACGCGCCGGCAGTCCCATATGCCCGACCTTTTCCCGGGCCATGTCAAGCCATCGGATCATGCGGTCCTTGTACGGGAAGGCTTCCATGAGAGCGCCATCCGTTATCGTAATATCCTCGGGATCGCCCGATAGGGCCACCCAGCGAAAAGGGCCTTCCCCTTCAAGGAAAAGCGGCCGGATGTATGCCGGGACAAAACCGGGATAATCGAAGGCGTTGTGAACTCCTCTCCTGTGAGCCTGGGCGCGCAGATTGTTGCCGTAGTCGAATGCAGCGGAACCCCGATCCCGCATGTCGAGGATGGCACGGCAGTGAACCGCCATGGAATCGAGCGCCATGTCTATGTAGAGCGCGGGATCCGACTTTCGCAACAGGAGGGCTTCCTCGTACGGGATTCCCATGGGTACATAACCGTTCAGTTCATCATGGGCGCTTGTCTGGTCGGTGACGACGTCCGGAATGAAGTCGAATTCAACCATTTTCGGAAGAACCTCCGCCGCATTGCCGAGAAGTCCGATCGACAGCGGCCGCCCCTGTTCAGCAGCGTTTCTGCTCATCCGCACAGCCTGTTCGATACTGTCCGTGTAGGTATCGAGGTAACGGGTGTCCTGGCGACGCTGGATTCTACCGCGATCCACTTCCACGCAGACAAGCACGCCCTCGTTCATCGTGACGGCCAGAGGCTGCGCGCCCCCCATCCCGCCAAGACCGGCACTCAGGACGATCTTCCCCCGGAGTGTGCCGGCAAAGTGCATTCGGGCAAGGGACGCAAAGGTCTCGTAGGTGCCCTGGAGGATGCCCTGTGTGCCGATGTAGATCCAGGAACCCGCCGTCATCTGGCCGTACATCATGAGGCCTTTCCGCTCGAGTTCGTGAAAGTGCTCCCAATCGGCCCAGCGGGGTACGAGGTTCGAGTTCGCGAGAAGAACCCGGGGGGACCATGTATGAGTCTGGAGGATTCCAACGGGTTTTCCGGACTGGATGAGGAGTGTTTCATCGTTTTGGAGTTCAAGCAGGGAGCGAACGACTGCATCGAAACAGTTCCAGTCCCGAACCGCTCGACCCGTGCCGCCGTATACGATGAGTTCGTCGGGCTTTTCGCCGCAGTCCGGATCGAGATTGTTGCACAGCATCCGGAGAGCCGCCTCCTGCTGCCATCCTCTGCAGTGAAGCCGCGTTCCACGGGGAGCCCGCACAGCTCGAGCTCTGCCGCAGCCGATTTGCAGATCCTCGATCAGGCGTTGCCGGCCAGATGTGTTCACGTCATCCACCTCCTCTTCATTTCCCGTTCTGCATGTTCAAATGCCTCCATGCTCTTTTATCTCCGGGCCGTTGACCCGATGGAAAAGGGCCCTTTGCTTCACATTTCCCCGGAGTCCTCCGTGGGGTGAGTTTACATCCATTCCATCCCCTCATATATTTCTCGAATATATGCCCGAATACGGGGGATGTGAATGATCGGGTCCGCAAAAAAACGATCAAACGATGCGGGGAGTTAAATATGGAAAGGAACGAAATGGAAAGAATGTTGCAGATACTCCAGGAGAAACGAAATGAAATGCTTGCCCTGATCGAGCGCCTGGTCAACATCGACAGCGGGACCTTCTGCAAAGAAGGCATCGATATGTGCGGAAGTATCGTGGCAAGGGAACTCGAAGCCCTGGGATTCGAGGTTTCGATTGTTCATGAAAAGGAGAGCGGCGATCATATCCGGGCCGAACGTTTCGGAAGAGGAAGCCGGAGGCTCTTTCTTTCCGCTCACCTGGATACGGTTTTCCCCGAAGGCACCGCTGCTGAAAGGCCGTTTCGACTGGAAGGGGGCCTGGCGTACGGGCCGGGGGTGGGAGACATGAAGGGAGGCATCGTGCAGATGCTCTACGCGCTGAGAGTACTGAACGACCTCGGTCTGGGCACGCCTCCCGTCTCGATCTTCCTCACCGGCGACGAGGAAACAGGAAGCGTGCGCGGGCGGCCCTGCATCGAGGATATCGCCCGGAACTGCGCCTGGGCTCTGATTATGGAACCGTCCTCCAGGCCGGGTTCCATCGGCTTGCGACGCTGGGGGCTCGGTTCCTTTTACCTGACCATCCACGGCAGAGCCGCCCATGTTCTCGAGCCGGAATCAAACGGTGTGAACGCATGCAGCGAACTTGCCCTGAAGATCCTTGCGCTGGAATCACTGAGTGATCCCGTATCGGGAGTGAAGGTATCGGTGAACCTGGTCAAGGGAGGTCGATCGCGGCAGGTGACCGCTGCCGAGGCACGGGCGGACATTGATGTCCGCGTTCGGGATCTCGCGCACATGAGCGAGATCGAAAGCCGGGTGAGGGATGTAGCGCGTAATCCGATTCTACCCGGTATACGCATCGAGCTCGAAGGGAAACTTACCCGTCCGCCTCTCGAACCGAACCCCGGTACGGAAGTTCTTCTGAAGATTGCCGAAGAGGTAGCCGGCGCGATGGGAATGGAGCTCGAACCCATCGAGGAGTACGGAGGCTCGGACGGGTGTTTTACGGGCGCGCTCGGCGTGGCGACCCTGGACGGCATGGGCCCGCTTACCCACGACATGTGCGGAGATGAAGAGCGGATTGAAGTGGAAAGCCTTGTGCCCCGGGCTGCATTGCTCGCCGGTATCATGTACCGGCTGAGCTGCGAAGGATGAGAGGGCGGCGGCCGGCCGTCTGTCGATTCCCTTTTCAACAGGACGTTTTCCACGCCGTCGGGATTGGAGCGATCGGGTTCTTCCGGCAAAAAGCACCGGATGTGCGAAAAGCATTGCATGTGGGAAAAGCACAGAGGTACTCGTTTATGAGAAAATGCCGGCTGGCCCGTAAGCGCGAATGTCGGGCGGTGAAACGAAGTTCGTTCGAAAAAGGGGCTTCTCCCTGACCGGAAGGGCATCGGAGAACCTTCACGGACAGGGAAAGCGCCTTCTTGCTTCAGTGCTGAATAGAGTTCCGATCCGTGCGCTGCCGGTTTGCTTGCCGGCAGGCAGGGATTCGATGTGTTGATTCCGGAGCTTACCCGCGGGTTGAGTCCGGGACGTTTTACTATCTAGAGGTCTTCATCTACGTTCATGTGCTCTCGAAGAGCTGTCTGGGCCGCCGCCAGCCGGGCGATGGGAACGCGGAAGGGAGAGCAGCTGACGTAGTTGAGCCCCAACCTATGACAGATGGCGATGGATTTCGGGTCTCCACCGTGTTCACCACAGATCCCCACTTCGAGATCCGGGCGCGTTTTCCGGCCCAGGTCCACGCCGATTCCCATGAGTTTTCCCACACCCATCTCGTCGATGACCTCGAAGGGGTTCTCGGGCAGAATTCCCCGCTGGATATAATCGATAAGGAATCCCTTCTCGGCATCGTCCCGGCTGATGCCGTAGGTGGTTTGAGTCAGGTCGTTGGTGCCGAAGGAAAAGAATTCGGCGTGTTCGGCGATTTCGTCAGCGGTGAGGGCGGCTCGCGGAATCTCGATCATCGTGCCGAACTTGTAATCGATGGAGGCCTGGTGTTCTTCGAGCACTTCCCTGGCCACGGCTTCGAGAGCTTCGCGCTGCACCTTGAGTTCGTTCACGTGGGCGGTAAGAGGGATCATCACCTCGGGATGGACGTCCACGCCTTCCCTCACGCATTGACATGCAGCTTCAAATATAGCTCGCACCTGCATCTGGGTCAGGTCGGACATCATGATCCCCAGGCGCACTCCCCGAAGGCCCAGCATGGGGTTTGCCTCATGCAGAGCTTCCACCCGCTTGAGAACATGCTCGTCGTCCTCGATCTTGTGCAATAATTCATCGATTTCCTGCAGATTTTTTGCGTTGAGCAGGCGGATTTTATTGTCCGCCAGGCTGATCATGAGAGACTCGAAGCTTGGAAGGAACTCGTGCAGAGGCGGATCGATGAGGCGGATAATCACTGGCAGACCGTCCATCGCCCTGAAAAGGCCAACGAAATCCTCGCGCTGAAACGGCAGCAGAGCATCCAGTGCCTCGCGCCGTTCGGCGGGCTGATTGGTCATGATCATCTTCTGCACGAGAGGCAGCCGTTCAGGCTGGAAGAACATATGCTCGGTCCGGCACAGCCCTATGCCTCCAGCGCCGTATTCACGGGCTCGCTTCGCATCGTCGGGGTAGTCCGCATTAGCCCACACCCCCAGGCGCCGGAAGGAATCGGCCCATTTCAAGAGCCTCATCAACCAGGGATCGGAGATGTCGGGCACCATGGTTTCCAGCTTGCCCAGGAATACCTCGCCCGTCGAGCCGTCGATGGCGACGTAATCGCCTTCATTGATCACCTGCTCGCCCACCTTCATCAGGCGCAGGTTCATATCGATATCGAGGGCGGTGACGCCGACCACGGCAGGTTTGCCGAACTGGCGGGCGACGAGGGCGGCATGGCTGGTCCGGCCGCCGCGACTGGTGAGAATCCCTTCGGCCGCCAGCATGCCATGGACATCGTCGGGCTTCGTTTCGGGCCTCACCATGATCACCTTTTTCCCTTCTTTCTTCGCCCAACTCTCAGCCAGGTCCGCATCGAAAGCCACCATGCCCACGGCGGCACCGGGGGAGACGTTCAATCCCGAGGCCAGCAGCCGGCCCTCCGCCTTGGCAACCTTCTTGGATGCGGAAGTGAACTGCGGGTGCAGGAAGAAGTCCACCTGTTCCGGGGTCACCCGCATTACGGCCTCCTCACGGCTGATCAGCCCCTCTTCGGCCATTTCCACCGCAATGCGTACGGCAGCCTGTGCGGTGCGCTTTCCGTCGCGGGTCTGGAGCATCCATAGCTTGCCCCGTTCCACGGTGAATTCAACGTCCTGCATATTGCGGTAGTGTTTTTCGAGTTTCTGAGTGATCTCGACAAATTCGCTCCATGGCCCCGGCATCGTTTCAGCCATGTGCTCGACCGGCTCCGTTGTGCGGATGCCCGCCACCACGTCTTCGCCCTGCGCGTTGATCAGGTAGTCGCCCTCGATCTTCTTCTCTCCCGTGCTGGCATTGCGGGTCATGGCCACGCCCGTGGCGCTGTCGTCTCCCATGTTTCCGAACACCATCGTCTGAATGTTCACCGCAGTGCCGAGGTCGTGAGGAATTTTTGCCGCGTTTCTATAGTCAACGGCCCGCTTGCCGTTCCAGGACTTGAAGACGGCTTCCGTGGCCAGGCGGAGCTGTTCGAACGGATCGGTGGGGAAATCGATGCGGTTGTGACGCCGGAAAATGTCCTTGAATCGTTCGCCGACCACCTTCCAGTCGTCGGCGGTCAGTTCGGAATCGTTCTTGACTCCCCTGCTCCTGCGGCACTCGGTGATCACTTCCTCGAACGGCTCGTCGGGCACACCCATGACTACGGAACCGAACATCTGGATCAGGCGGCGGTAGGAATCGAAAACAAAACGGGCGTCACCCGTGCTTTGGATCATGCTCTCGACAGTCTCTTCATTGAGACCGATGTTGAGCACGGTATCCATCATTCCAGGCATGGAGAACTTGGCTCCCGAGCGGCAGGAAAGCAGCAGAGGGTTGGCGGGGTCGCCGAACTTCTTGCCGGTTTTCTTCTCGATGGAGGCCAGGGCTTCCAGTTCCTGCTCCCACATATCCTCCGGGAATTTCATTCCGGCGGCAAGGTACGCATTGCATGCCTCGGTGGTTACCGTAAAACCGGGGGGAACAGGCAGGCCGATCCGAGTCATTTCAGCGAGGTTGGCTCCTTTCCCGCCGAGCAGGCCGCGGACGCATTCCCAGTCGCCGCCGCAGTAGGATGCCGCCTGGTCAAGTTCATCGAAGCTGTAGACCCATTTCTTAGACATAGATTTCAACCCTCCCTTGTAGCTGTTGTGTTGGACGAAGGTGCTCCTGCCTCGATAGTGCAACTCATCGCATCCGACATCGCAATGCAGTAACGTCAATATAGGCACTTCCATGTTTTGCCGCATCCATGGCAAAACGAATAGCCGTCGACCTTCGGGTTTGGACTCGAATACAGGACAGCCTCTGCATCCAAGAAAAGCGGATCGACAGCAGACGATAGAATGCCTCTATCGGTGGGACTCCCCCCGACGGTTGATGCAGAAATATGGATAAAGGACGGAGGATGAAAAACACGGTTCTTCCTTAAAGGCTGCCGCAATTTGTATTCATCCCTGTGCGTCCACAGGGATGCCCGGATGCTCGACAAAAACGGAAACCAGGGCAGGTCAGGCCAAGAGTCTGGCCAACTTCATGTTTCTGCCTTCGGGCCGCTGCTAAAGCCAAGAAAGATGCGGCGCAAACCTCAGGGGCAATGTACTGTCAATCAGGATGAAAGTTCTCGCCGAAGGACTGTCGATCCGGGTTCTGGTTGCCGACTTTCTGTTCCCGCGCAGTCAGTGCCTTCATAATGTCGTAATAGATCCGCGATGCGGACAACACCTGGTCGAAGGAAATGGACTCGTCCGGGGCATGAGCCTTTTCCAGTACGCCGGGGCCGAGCAGGATCGGTTTGGTTCCATGAGCCCAGAGGAGGTTTGCATCGGAATGGCTGCGAAAGGCCTGTGGAGTCCAGGGGCTGGAGTGTCGCGGCAGGATTTCTCGGAGGATGTCGACGAGGTCCCCTTTCTCGGGGAGTTCATATCCCGAATGGATGTTGGCGAACCGCAGAGAAGCATTGAATTTCCGATGGAGCTGTTTTTCGCGGATTAGAATTTCTTCAATTTCCGCAGATATTTCACCCAGGGGAGCCGTCGGTGGCAGATGAATGTCCAGCCAGGCGTTGCAGCGCTCCGGCACGGCAAAGCCAGCCCGGGCACTCGATAGATCCCTGATGTTGTAGACCAGTTCGGGATGTTCGGAGGCAAGGAAATGCGAGATCTTGAGCAGGAGCTGAAGCATCGTCTCGACGGGGTTGCGCCCCTGGTTGGCGAGGGATGCATGCATACGCCTTCCCGTGGCGGTGAGCTGCACTTCGATATAGCCATAGTGAGCGAGACAGGGATGAAGATCCGTCGGTTCTCCGATGAGTGCCCATGGGAAATGGTATTCTTTCACGAGCTTCTGCGCCCCATCCCCCTCTTCCTCTTCCCCCACCACCAGGGCCAAAGCCACGGGAGGTGGAGAAGAAGCCGCCTCCATGAAGGAGATCCATGCTTCGATCATCGCGGCGCAGCCTCCCTTCATGTCGGCGGCTCCGAGCCCTCCGATGATGTCGCCCTTTTCCACGCATCCCAGATGATCGAGGTCATAGGCGACCACCGTATCCACATGGGCGACGAATACCGCCGCTGCGGCATCCGGTGAGGGATTCACCACGAGATTGTAACGGTTGGTGTCCACGGGCTGCATGATTACCGGGAGCCCGTGCCGTTTCAAGTATCCGCAGAGAAAATGCAGTATTTCCTCTTCCTTCCCTGACGGGCTGTATATGTCCACCAACCGGTGGAGAAGCTTTCGCAGGCGCCTTGCCTTGATCCCCGACGAGAGTTTAGTCGTCACCGTTTACCCTGTACCTCGAACCTGCACGACCGTTCAATCTTTTTCCCCTGTACTGGCGCAATTGCGGATCGAGATTGAGAGCCAGGTAGATGTGCTCCTGGGGGTGGCCGAATCCCATCTTCCTGAAAAAATGAAGAGCGGGGAGATTGTCAGCCTCGGTGTCCACCAGGAGCATTCGGACTCCATCTTCGAGCATCAGGTCCCGGAATCTCGTGAAGAGCCTTGATGCGATTCCCTGCGCGTGAAAGTCGGGATCGATGCCGAGCCACACGAGGTAACCGTATTTCCAAGCGGAGTGGCTCTTGGTGACTGTCGTGCCCAGGGCGAATCCCACGATGCGGTCGTCCGACTCGGCCACCAGGCAGTATTCCGAGTCTGCCTGAAACAGGTTGATCACTTCGTATTCGTCCCATGTTCTGTAAAGATTCGGAGCTTCCCGGGCAGTGAAAAGCCTCTCGCCGAGATGAAAAACAGTGGCGAGATCATCGATTTCCATCGTACGTATGAATACCTGTGCACGTTTTCTTCTTGGTTCTGAGTTTTCCTGTGAATCCATAAAACCTACTTGTTGTTTTCTCCTTTATGCGTGTGCCTGTCTGCGGCCGCTTTCCCGGAACCATAAAGGCTCCTCGCCTGAACGGAGAACAGCAGCCGGTTCTTCCTGAGCTTTTCCTTTCGCTTCAAATCTCCGTATTTTCCAAATCGCCCCCTGCCAGCCATTGGGCATTCTCCTTTGCAAAAAGACTTCAGCATGGGTCAAATGCCATGATACGAATATTATACTTTTATCATTTATATTAGAAATTTGTAGCTAAAATCCTTCTTTTCATTCCTGTTTCTCTGCAATATATTTTACTCGAATGCTTGGAATACGTCATCAGGTCTGCTGCAGAGCAATTCAGAAACGGCCTTTCAACCTGCCTGTCCCATCAGTGAGCGACCCGGCTCACAGGTTGCGATCCTGCCTTATTGAGTGCCTGATTTGCAGATGGATGCTGGACTCTTCCAGCGATCTGTGTTTTCATTAATATAATTTTTTCAGATTATCGGCCTGTTCGATCTGAGTGACTTCACGTGAGCCCTGTGCATCCTCGTTTCGTGAAAAAGGACGAAGGAATGTATCCTGCCGCACAGTGTGTCCGGTTTTGCACGAGCTTCCACAACCTGTCCCGGAGATGACCCGGATGCGCCATCAACCTGGTGTAGCTTAAAGATGAAAGACGATAGCAAGACGAAGAAACAACTGCTGGAAGAACTGAAGTCTCTGAGGGAAAAGATCTGCCGGCTCGAGAGTGCGACGGAGTCTCATGAGGATGGTCGATTCGATCCGAAGCCGCACGCCGACTTTCTTCAGCTAATCATCGATGCGATTCCGAGCCCCGTGTTTTATAAGGGAACAGACGGTCTCTACCGGGGATGCAACAGGGCATTTGAAGAACTTCTCGGGCTGAGAAGATCCGAAATCATCGGGAAAACCGTGTTCGAGATAGCGCCCGTTGAACTGGCCCGTCGCTACAGCATTGCGGATTCCCACCTTTTCACCAACCCGGGCGAACAGGTATACGAATCGTACATTCAGGCAGCTGACGGCAGCAGGCGGGCGGTAATATTCCATAAAGCGACCTTTGCCGCCCCTGGTGGTACACCACTTGGGCTGGTGGGAGTCATCCTCGATATTACCGACAGAAAGAGTGCCGAAAGCGACCTGGTGAAGAGTAAGGCGCTTTTTGAGAGCCTCGCCAGGTTGTCGCCCGTGGGTATCTTTCGAACGGACATCGATGGAAATATCATCTATGTGAATGAACGGTGGTGCGAGATAACGGGGATTACTCTGGAGGAGGCGCTGGGCGATGGGTGGGTGAAGGCTGTCCATCCGGAGGATCGGCGACGGGTTCGTGATGCGTGGTACGGGAGCGTCGGAAACAATCCATCTTTCCGCTTGGAATACAGGTACCAGCACCCTCAGGGTAAAGTGACAGCCGTGCTCGGGCAGTCTTCACCCGTGGTGAACGAGTTGGGCCAGATCGAGGGTTATGTCGGCACGATCACCGACATTACCGAACAGAAACAGACGGAGCGGGCTCTGCGGGAAAGTGAGGCCCGTTTCCGCACCATCTTCGATTCCGTCAATGAGGCCATATTCATCCACGAACAGGAAAGCGGCGCCATCATTGAAGTGAACCGGAAGACCTGCGAAATGTACGGTTATTCGCCAGATGAAATCCGCAGGCTCAGCGTCGAGGATCTGAGTTCGGGCGAACCTCCGTATACACAGCGCGAAGTGATCGAAAGACTGAAGAGAGCGGCCGACGGAGAACTGCAGGTTTTTCAGTGGAGAGCGAAAGACCGGAGCGGTCGGTTGTTCTGGGTAGAAATAAACATCAGGCGTGCCATTATCGGCAAGCAAAAGGTTCTCATTGTAACCGGCCGTGACCTTTCCCAGCGCAAAGAGGTCGAGAATGCGCTCCTGGAGAGTGAAGGCAGGTACCGCGAATTGTTTTCCACCGTGCCCGATGCGATCACTCTCGTCGATGCGGAAACGCGCCGGTTTATTGACGCCAACGAAAGTGCCCTTCAACTGTACGGCTATCCCCGCAGCCGATTCCTGGAATTGAATGATGAGGACATCACCGCCGATTCCGATCCTTCCGAGTTGACCATCCAGGATAGTCCCACCGGTGGGAGAACGAGGGTGCCTCTTCGTTATCACAGGAAGAAGGACGGTTCAATCTTTCCCGTTGAAATAGCCTCGGGAACCTTCGTATCGGAGGGGCGCCAGGTCCTGGTCGGTGTTGTCAGGGACATCTCCGAACGAAAGAGGGTGGAGGGGGAACTGGAAACGTACCGGCGGCACCTCGAAGAACTGGTGATGGAACGGACCAATGAACTGGCCTGGGCAAACCGCCAGCTCACTCATGAAATCGAGGAGCGGACGCGGGCGGAAAAGGCACTCAAGGAAGCTTCGCAGAAGCTGAAGTTTTTTGCCTACTCGGTCGCCCACGATCTGAAGAGCCCGGCGATAGGGATCTATGGGCTTACGAGGCGATTGAGCAAACACGCGTCAGAGGTCCTCGACGAAAAGGGGAGGGACTACTGCGATCAGATTCTGCGAGCGTCCGAGCACGTCGCGGCCCTCGTTGAAAAGATCAACATCTACATATCCACCAAGGAAGCCCGCCTGGCCATCGAAAAGGTCAATATCCAAGAAATCCTGCAGATGCTCCGGGACGAGTTCTCCGTTCAACTCAGCATCCGTGAAATCAGCCTTTTCACTCCCGACATTCCGCTGGAAATCCACGCCGACCGCCTGTCCATCCTCCGCGCGTTCAGAAACCTGGTGGACAATTCGCTGAAATATGGCGGCGAGCGGTTGAGCAGTATCCGGATTGGGTACGAGGAGTCCGGCGATTTCCATGTCTTTTCCGTAAGCGATAACGGCAGGGGATTGAGGGAGGGGGATTCCGAGAAGATCTTCCGGGCATTCGAGAGAACGGACACATCCGGACAAGTGCAGGGCACCGGTCTTGGACTGGCCATCGTGAAGGAAATCGCCGAACAGCACGGCGGCAGGGTGTGGGTGGAAAATGTAGCGGCGGGAGGAGCCCACTTTCGGATCTCCATCGCCAGGGATCTTTGACGGCTGCACTCTTTTTACAGATACGCCGACCCGGCCGCGCAGACCTTCCGGCCGCCGTCGTCACATGTCGTGAAACCTTCGCCGCATCTTCTTTCATCATATCTCCACCAGCGCCCTGGCGGATTTTCATGTTGCAGGCGGCGTGATCTTCCCGGGCAGGCAGCGGGTACTTCCGACCCCGGCAGGCCTAAGTTCCTTCACCGTCCCGGGCCGTCGAAAGAGCCTCAAACATTGCCCAGGACATTGCCCCGGACATTGTCCTGGATGTTGCCCGATGGTAGGGGAAAGAAATTGTTCGCCCCTATCAGCTGTATGGACAATGAATCCTACTTGTGTGAATACGATTCGGCAGGATCGCAGGCAGATCCAGTCCTGGCGTGGGGAGAAGATCGATGGCGTTACAACGTCCTGTTTGTGATGCCCTGCCCGCTGCACCGTATTCGATGTTACACCCAAGTGCAGCGTGCCGTTTGGTGTGCCTGTCATGATGTAAACAAAGAACCGTTGGTTGCCCTTCCTGGGTTCCCGCCCTCGTGGAAATGACGTTGGTGTGGGAATATTCCACCTTTGTGCGACAAGAGACCGGGCAAGCGTTTTAAGAGAAGATGCCGGAAGAACCGCCCTTCTCCCTTCCTCCCACCTCGCTGCCGGTGAGTGGGCTGCATGCCGCTGCACACCCGTACTGCCATCATTTTCTGCCGCCCCGCTCAGAGAAAGCAGCCTCGCCATGATCGGTCAATGCCCGACGCCAAACCGCCCGGACCTTTGCCACGGCTGTCCGGGAAAGGCATGAAAGCCACTTCCTCTTCACCGGCATTCCTTCCGGCCACATCCGTCCTTCTCTGTAATTTATGTTGCAAAAGATGAAATCCTGATCTAAAAGATGAATTCATATTCATAGAATACCACGGGAGATCCTCAATGAAGAAGGAAAAGCTGACCAGGCGGGAAAGAGAGAAGCTGCGGCAGCGGCAGGAGATGCTAGCCGCTGCCTTGGAACTTTTTTCGGAGAAAGGATACCACAACGTCTCGATGCATGAAATCGCTGAGAAATCCGAGTTTGCCATCGGAACACTCTACAAGTTCTTCCAGAGCAAGGAGGACCTGTACAGGGCGCTACTTATGGAAGAATGCCACAAATTCCACGATGCCTTTGTGAGGGCAATGGAACAGTCGAAGGATGAGGTCGAACAGCTGCGGAATTACGTTCGAGTCAAAGGCGAGATGTTTCGCAACAATCTTCCCTTCATTCGGTTGTATCTGGCTGAAAGCAGGGGAGTGAGCTATACGGTCACTCCTGGCCTGTACGCGGAGCTGCGAGACAAGTATCACGGAATACTGGAAAGACTCGCTGCGATCTTTGAAAGCGGCATCCGGAGAGGGCGATTCAGGGCCATCGCCGATCCTTATTATCTGGCCGTCGCTCTGGACAGTGCCGTCAACGCCCTTCACCTTCTATGGCTCGAATCTCCCGAGAGTTACCCGTATCCGGAAGATCCGGACGCTGTTCTGAATATTTTCTTCAAGGAGCTGATGGAATCGTGATTTCTTGGAGGTGTTTCATTACCGAGCTCATGTCATTGATATTCGGGAGGAAATCGATGCAGTTCAGCAGGAAGTGTTTTCAGCCAATGACATGGTTTGTGGCCCTTGTGACGTTTTCGAGTCTTCTTCTGCTGGGTGGCTGCGACAGGGGGCATGGGCAACAGCAACCCGCGTCGGCCCCTGTCCCGGAGGTGGCCATCGTAACCATCGAGCCGCAGCGGGTCGAATTGACGACTGAACTGCCGGGGCGCACCTCTGCCTATCTTGTCGCGGAGGTCCGGCCGCAGGTCAACGGCATTATCCAGAAGCGCCGGTTTCGGGAAGGATCCGATGTCAAAGGCGGCGACCTGCTTTACCAGATCGATCCCGCTCCTTTTCAGGTAGCTTACGACTCTGCCAAAGCATCTCTTGCCAAAGCTCAGGCCAACCTGCCCTCGATTCGTTCGAAGGCCGAGCGATACAAGGAACTGCTCGTAGACAGGGCGGTCAGCCGGCAGGATTACGATGATGTGACAGCCGCCGTGGCTCAGGCTCTTGCCGAAATCGAGTACTGGAAGGCGGCGGTCGAGGCCGCCCGGATCAATCTGGGCTACACTCGTGTCACCGCACCGATTTCCGGGCGCATCGGCAGATCCAGCGTGACGGACGGCGCCTTGGTGACTGCCTACCAGGCGGCGTCTCTTGCAACAATCCAGCAGCTGGATCCCATCTACGTGGATGTGACCCAGTCTTCGGCTGAACTGCTGCGCCTCAAGCGACACCTGGAAGCCGGTCGGCTCAGTGCCGACGGGGAAAACGGAAAGAAAGTGCATGTACTTCTCGAAGACGGGACTCCGTACCCGTTGGAAGGCGTTATGCAGTTCCGGGACGTCTCGGTGGACCCTGCAACAGGCTCTTACACGGTGCGCATCGTGGTACCCAACCCGGAACACCTGCTCCTGCCCGGCATGTTTGTGCGGGCTGTCGTGCAGGAGGGTATTGCGGAGCAGGCCATTCTCGCTCCTCAGCAGGGGATCGGCCGGAATCCGAAGGGGGAGCCTGTCGCGCTGATCGTGGACGAGAGCGGAACGGTTCAGCAGC
This sequence comes from Syntrophobacteraceae bacterium, assembly GCA_013314815.1. Lineage (GTDB taxonomy): Bacteria > Desulfobacterota > Syntrophobacteria > Syntrophobacterales > Syntrophobacteraceae > JABUEY01. The sequence continues at coordinate 31,296 of JABUEY010000001.1, read as the reverse complement.
GGATTCTCACGCTCGATCGTGCTATCGGTGACAAGTGGCTCGTCACATCGGGACTTTCGGCCGGGGACCGGTTGATCGTCGAGGGGATGTTGAACGTACGGCCGGGCGGTGTGGTGAAGGCCGTTTCCCTGGACAGCCAGAAGGGCGGCGAAGAAACGAAGGATGCTGCAGTTCCTCGCGATAAATCGAACTGACGGAGTACAGTGATGCTATCGAACTTCTTCCTGGATCGCCCGGTTTTTGCGTGGGTCATCGCCATCATCATGATGCTGGCGGGTGCACTGGCGATCTATAATCTGCCGATCTCGCAGTATCCTCCCATCGCCCCTCCGTCCATCGCCATTGATGCCTTTTATCCCGGGGCTTCGGCCGAGACCGTTGAGAACAGCGTCGTCCAGATCATTGAACAGAAAATGACCGGGTTCGACAAGCTCCTGTACATGTCGGCCACAAGTGATGCATCCGGAGCGGGCCGTATCGAGCTTACCTTTGCGCCGGGCACGGATCCCGATCTCGCGTGGTCCCAGGTCCAGAACAACCTCCAGCTTGCCATGGCAAGCCTGCCCGACGTGGTGCAGCGCCAGGGAGTCAAGGTCAGCAAGTCCACCCGAAACTACCTCATGCTGGTAGGCCTCATCTCGGAAGATGGAAGCATGGACGGAATTGACCTGAGAGACTATGCCCAATCGAACATCGAGAAGGTGCTGGCCCGGGTGCCGGGTGTGGGAGAAGTGGAAAGCTTCGGCTCCCAGTATGCCATGCGCGTCTGGCTCAATCCTGAAAGACTCACCGATTACCGGTTGACGATCGACGATGTGATCGAACGGATTCGCGCGTACAACGTGGAAATTTCCGCAGGTCAGTTCGGAGCGGTGCCGGCGGTGGAAGGGCAGAGGTTGAACGCCTCGATCATCGTCCAGAACCTGCTTCGCACTCCGGAGGAATTCGCCGACATCCCGCTTCGCACCAACCCGGACGGCTCCATCGTGCGCGTCCGGGATATCGGGCGCACGGAACTGGGCACCGAGCGCTACGAAATCAACGCCCTTTTCAATGGGAAACCCAATGCAGCCCTGGCCATCCGACAGGCATCCGGCGCCAATGCGTTGGATACCGCCGACGCCGTCAAGGCCAAGATGGAGGAGCTGTCCAGGTATTTCCCGCCTGGCATGAAGGTGATCTATCCTTATGACACCACACCGTTTGTGAAGGTGGCTATCAACGAGGTGGTCAAGACCCTGTTTGAGGCGATTGTGCTGGTCTTCCTCGTAATGTATCTTTTCCTCGGCAACTTCAGGGCCACCCTGATCCCGACCATGGCCGTCCCGGTGGTGATCCTGGGTACCTTCGCCGTTCTCGGATTGTTGGGATATTCCATCAACATGCTGACAATGTTTGCCATGGTGCTGGCCATCGGCCTCCTGGTGGACGACGCCATCGTGGTGGTGGAAAATGTGGAAAGGGTCATGAACGAGGAGGGGATATCCGCCAGGGAGGCCACCCGCAAGTCCATGGGACAAATCACCAGTGCACTGGTCGGCATCGGGGTCGTACTCGCGGCGGTATTTGGACCGATGGCGTTTTTCGGCGGTTCGACCGGAGTGATCTACCGGCAGTTTTCCGTGACCATCATCGCAGCCATGCTGCTGTCGGTGGTGGTGGCCCTGATATTGAGTCCGGTTCTGTGCGCATCGCTTCTGAAACCCGAGGCCGGCGGGCATGATGGAGCGGGAGGCGGCTCCTTTCTTTTCCTTTCCTTCTTCCGGCGGTTCAACCAGGCGTTCGAGTGGGCCAGGGACAAGTACCAGGCGATGGTGGGCCGGATACTGGCCAGGAGACTGCGCTACGTGTTCATCTATCTCCTGATCGTTGTCGCCCTGGGTTACCTGTTTCAGCGAATGCCTTCGGCCTATCTGCCCGACGAGGACCAGGGCACGATGTTCATCCAGGCGACGCTGCCTTCGGGATCGACCATCGAGCAGACTCAGAAGGTCATGGACGAGATCCGGGACTATCTGCTGGTGGAGGAGAAAGAGGCGGTGGAGGCGTGTATGACTCTTGCCGGCAGGGGATTTTCCGGTGCAGGTCAGAATGCCGGGCTGGCATTCGTGCGGCTGAGGGACTGGGAACTGCGCGACCGTCCGGATTTGAAAGTCAAGGCATTGGCGGCACGTTCCATGAACAGGTTTTCGAAGATCCGCAACGCAAGAGTGTTTGCTTTTGCGCCTCCGGCAGTCACCGAACTGGGTATATCCGTCGGATTTGACTTCCAGTTGCAGGACCGGGGCGGGTTGGGCCACCTGGAATTGATGGCGGCCCGCAACCAGTTGCTGGGAATGGCCGCAAAGGATCCGAGGCTGACTCGAGTTCGCCCCAATGGGCTGGAAGACGTGCCCGAATACCGCATCGACGTCGACTGGGAAAAGGCGGGTACGCTGGGAGTCCCCATCAGCTCCATTCACAACACGATTTCAGCCGCATTCGGCAGTGCCTATGTGAACGACTTCATTCAGGGTGGGCGCGTCAAACGGGTGTACGTCCAGGCCGACGCTCCCTACCGCATGCTCCCGGTCGATATCGAACGGCTTTATGTTCGCAACGGGTCCGGGACGATGACTCCGTTCACCTCCATTTCCTCGGGGCGATGGACCTACGGGTCTCCGCGGCTGGAACGGTTCAACGCGTTCCCGTCACTGAATATCCTCGGTGAACCGCCTCCAGGAAGGAGCTCGGGTGAAGCGATGCAGGCCATGGAAGAGATCGCGGCGAAGCTGCCCAGAGGCGTCGGTTTTGACTGGACCGGGCTCTCCTTCCAGGAGCGGATGGCCAAGTCCCAGGCTCCGCTGCTGTACGCCTTTTCCATGATCGTGATCTTTCTTTGCCTGGCAGCCCTTTACGAGAGCTGGACCGTTCCCATTTCGATCATGCTTGTGCTGCCGCTGGGAGTCATCGGGGGAGTGGCGGCCTCCACTCTTCGAGGCTTCCCCAATGACGTCTACTTCAAGATCGGGCTTCTTACCGTTCTGGGCCTCACGACCAAAAATGCCATTTTGATCGTTCAGTTTGCCATGACCCGGGTTCGTGAGGGAGTGGGCCTGGTGGAGGCTACGCTGGAAGGGTCGAAGCTCAGGCTGCGTCCCATCGTGATGACGTCGCTGGCTTTCGGCTTCGGTGTTGTCCCGCTTGCAAAGGCCACGGGGGCGGGTGCGGGAGCGCAGACCGCGATCGGAACCGGCGTGCTGGGTGGAATGATTGCGGCCACCTTCCTGGCGACACCGTTCATTCCTCTCTTTTACGTGATGGTCGTTCAATGGTTCGGAAGAAAGAAGGACGCTCAGCCAATGAAGCCCGGTTCGGAGCCGGTGAGTCCTTCGGAGGGGCAGTGAGATGACGAGAAAGATGCTTGTTCTATTGATATCGACAGTTGCTTTTCTTGACGGCTGTACCCTGATACCCCGGTACACCCGGCCCGACGCACCGATTCCGTCGGAGTGGCCCGAAGGTCAGGCCTACGAAAATGTCGTTTCCGATCCGGATGTTCTTGCCTCTGAACTGAAGTGGCGAAAGTTCTTCACGGATGAGCGTCTTCAAGCAGTGATCGAGACAGCCCTTCAAAACAACCGTGATCTGCGGGTGGCTGCCTTGAATGTCGAAAGGGCTCGCGCGTTGTACCGCATTCAGCGCGCCGAACTTCTGCCGACGGTGAACGCATCCGCCGCCGGCCTCCAGGAGCGGGTGCCGGCCAAGATTTCCGGCACCGGATATTCGCTGACCGTCGAGCAGTACAGCGCGAATCTTGGGATCACTTCCTGGGAGATCGATTTCTTCGGTCGTATTCGAAGCCTCGAAAGGCGCGCGCTCGAGCAATACTTTGCCACGGAACAGGCACGCCGCAGTGCACAGATATTGCTCGTATCCGAAGTAGCCGCTGCTTACCTGGCTCTCGCTGCGGATCGCGAGAACCTCGAACTGGCCCGGTCGACCCTCGAGGCTCAACAGGCTTCGTATAACCTGATTCGCCGGCGCTACGAGGTCGGGCTTGTGCCCGAACTGGACGTTCGGCAGGTCCAGACGAGAGTGGACGCGGCACGGGTGGATGTGGCCCGGTACACCGAACTTGTTGCTCAGGATGTCAATGCCCTCAACCTGCTGGCGGGTTCCTCCGTGCCGGACGACCTGCTGCCCGACGCTCTGAGCATTGTCGCGCCTCTTCCCGACGTGTCGCCCGGCACACCTTCCGAGGTTCTTCTGCGTCGTCCGGACATTCTTCAGGCCGAAAGCCGCCTCAAGGCGGCCAATGCGAATATCGGTGCCGTGCGGGCGGCTTTCTTTCCGAGGATTTCGCTTACAACGGCTCTCGGCACCGCGAGTGGGGATCTAACCGAACTTTTCCAATCCGGAACGTTCGCCTGGAGTTTCGTTCCCCAGGCCGTTCTGCCTGTTTTCGATCCCGCCCTGTGGACGTCTCTGAAGGCGAGCGAGGTGGAGCGGGAGATCGCCCTGGCGGAGTACGAAAAAGCCATACAGGCTGCGTTCAGAGACGTTGCCGACGCGCTTGCCAGGCAGGGAACCGTCGGAGACCAGTTCGATGCACAGCAGTCCCTCGTGAATGCCGCCGCGGAAGCCCACCGTCTCTCCTATGTCCGATATGAGAAGGGGACGGACATCTATCTGAACGTTCTTGACGCGCAGCGATCCCTTTACGCCGCGCAGCAGGGCCTCATAGCCGTCCATTTTGCCAGGCTCGCCAACCAGGTCAGGCTCTACGCGGTGCTGGGCGGTGGCGGCGACCCGGAATGATGAATGCCGGTGGAGTCGAGGGGGGAGCCGGCATCCGCGTCGGTGGGGAAGAAACGGATGAGCGAATCGAAAAAAGCATGGTTGAGAAAGGCTGTATGGGCTGGAGCGGTCATTGCCGTTGCTGCGCTGGCTGGCTTTTATCTTCTCAAAAGCGATGAGGACCACAGAGGCATTGCAGGTGCCAACGGCCGTATCGAAGCCGTCGAGATCGATGTGGCAGCCAAGTCACCCGGGCGAATCAAGGCAATACTCGCCAACGAAGGGGACTTCGTAACAGCCGGTCAGGTTGTGGCCCAAATGGATACGGACGTGCTCCAGGCGCAGCTTCGGCAGGCCGAGGCACAGCAGCGGCAGGCGGAAGCCGCCATAGAGACTGCTCAAAGCAGGCTTGTCCAACGCGAGAGTGAAAAAGCGGCTGCACAGGCCGTGGTGGTGCAGAGGCAGGCGGAGCTTGAAGCTGCCCGCAAGCGCTCCGCACGCACGACAGCGCTTGCGAGGGAAGGAGCCGGTTCGCAGCAGGAAGCGGATGATGACCGGGCTCGAGTGCAAAGTTACGAAGCAGCCGTTGTTGCCGCACAGGCGCAGGTGGCGGCAGCGGAAGCGGCCATTGCCACGGCGCGTTCGGATCTGATCGGGGCTCGTTCCGCGGTCGAAGCTGCGAGCGCTACGTGCGAGCGCATACAAGCCGACATCGACGACAGCAACTTGAAGGCGCCCCGCGACGGGCGCGTGCAGTATCGGGTGGCTCAACCCGGCGAAGTGGTTGGAGCAGGCGGGCGGGTGCTGAACCTCGTCGATTTGAACGATGTGTACATGACCTTCTTCATGCCCACCGCGGTGGCCGGGCGCCTCTCAATGGGTTCCGAAGTGCGCCTGGTGGTGGATGTGGCTCCGCAATACGTGTTTCCGGCACATGTGTCTTTTGTGTCCGACGTGGCCCAGTTCACACCCAGGACGGTGGAGACCGCAAGCGAGCGGGAAAAGCTGATGTTTCGCATCAGGGCGAGAGTTCCCGCCGAGCTGCTTCAGAGGTATGCTATGCAGGTCAAAACAGGACTGCCCGGCATGGCTTACGTGCGCCTGGATCCCAGAGTCGAATGGCCGGCTCACCTGGAGGTGAAACTGCCGCAATGAGCAGGAATCGTTCTGACGGCACCATACCGGACAAGGAAGCCTTGCGGGAGGAATCCGCTCCTGTCGTGCGCCTGTCCGGTGTGACCATGCGCTATGGCAGGACGCTGGCTCTGGATGGAATCACCGTGGATGTGCCGGCTCGAAAAATGGTCGGTGTGATCGGTCCCGATGGGGTTGGCAAGTCCACCCTGCTGTCCCTGATTGCGGGCGCACGAGCGATGCAGAGCGGCCGCATCGAGGTGCTTGGCGGAGACATGTCCGATGCGGGGCATCGCCGGCTGATGTGTACTCGTGTGGCCTACATGCCCCAGGGGCTGGGCAGAAACCTCTACCCGACCCTCTCGGTGTACGAAAACGTCGAGTTCTTCGCTCGGTTGTTCGGACATGACCGAAGCGAACGGGAACGGCGCATTGTCGAACTGCTGGAGGCGACGGACCTGGCACCTTTTTCGGACAGACAGGCCGGCAGGCTCTCCGGCGGCATGAAGCAGAAACTCGGCCTTTGCTGTGCACTGATCCATGACCCGGACCTGATGATCCTCGACGAACCCACCACCGGTGTCGATCCGTTGTCACGGCGCCTTTTCTGGGAACTCATCGATCAGATTCGTGCCGGTCGCCCCGGGATGAGTGTACTGGTAGCCACGGCTTATATGGAGGAGGCCTTGCATTTTGACTGGTTGATGGCCATGGTTCATGGCCGGATCCCCGACGCGGGGACTCCCGGCGATCTACTGGGCCGCACCGGCGCCGATACGCTTGAAGAGGCCTTTATTGCGTTGCTGCCCCCGGAGGAACGCGAAGGCTACCGGCCCGTGGAGATTCCTCCGAGAGAAGAGAAAGCGGGCGGCGAAATCGCCATCGAGGCGCGTGACCTCACCATGCGGTTCGGCGACTTCGTTGCCGTCGATCGAGTGAGTTTTCGCATCGGTCGCGGTGAAATTTTCGGCTTTCTCGGTTCCAACGGCTGCGGCAAGACCACGACCATGAAAATGCTCACCGGCCTTTTGTCGGCCAGTGAAGGAAAAGCGTTCCTGTTCGGCCGACCGGTCGATCCGCGCGATCTCGATACCCGCCGGCGCGTGGGTTATATGTCTCAATCGTTTTCGCTCTACACGGAACTCACGGTCCGACAGAATCTCGAACTGCATGCCCGGCTATTCCGACTGCCCGGCGAAAGAATCCCCACCCGTGTCCGCGAGATCTCTCAACGATTCGGCCTGACGGACGTCATGGACACCCTTCCCGATGCGCTCCCGCTCGGCGTGCGCCAACGGCTGTCCCTGGGCGTGGCCATGATCCATGAACCGGAAATGCTCATCCTGGATGAACCGACTTCAGGCGTGGATCCCATTGCGCGCGATGCATTCTGGCAGATCATGATCGACCTGGCTCGCCGGGACAAAGTCACGATCTTTATTTCCACTCACTTCATGAACGAAGCCGAACGCTGCGATCGCATCTCCCTCATGCATGCAGGCCGCGTACTCGTAACCGATAGACCGGAAGCGTTGAAGGCGGATCGGAATTCTAAAACCCTGGACGATGCCTTCATCAGCTACCTCGAAGAGGCGACACCCGAGGGACGGCAAAAGCCGAAAACCGGAGCTGCCGCCGATCCCGTTCTGCCTGCCGATCAGAAAGCCCGCCAGGACAAGCCGCAGGGGTTCAGTCTTCGCCGCCTGTTCAGTTACAGTCGGCGCGAGTCCGTCGAACTGCGCCGCGACCCGGTTCGGCTGACCCTCGCTCTGGCGGGCAGCGTGATCCTGATGCTTGTGATGGGGTTCGGTATCAGTATGGACGTGGAAGATCTTTCCTTCGCCGTGCTGGACCGGGATCAAACCACGACCAGCCGAGATTATGCGCTTAACCTCGCGGGGTCTCGCTATTTCATCGAACACGCACCGATCAGGGACTACGAGGAGTTGGATGCGCGCATGCGAGCGGGTGAAATCAGCCTGGCCATCGAGCTTCCGCCTGGATTTGCACGAGATATCGACCGTTCGACTCCGGTTGCCGTGGGGGCGTGGATCGATGGTGCCATGCCCCAGCGTGCCGAGACCGTGCGCGGATATGTACAGGGAATGCATGCCCACTGGCTTGCTTTGCGCTCCTCGAAAGCACGGGGTTCGAGTGCTCCGGGCGAGTTGGCGGTCATCGAGACGCGTTTTCGCTACAACCCCGATGTCAGGAGCCTGGTCGCCATGGTGCCGGCTGTCATCCCCTTGCTGCTCATGCTGATCCCGGCCGTTCTGACCGCTCTTTCCGTGGTGCGCGAAAAGGAATTGGGATCCATCGTCAACCTGTATGTCACCCCGGTGACTCGCCTCGAATTCCTGCTGGGCAAGCAGATTCCATATGTCGTGCTGGCAATGCTCAGTTTTCTGCTGCTGGTGGTGCTCGCAGTCGCCGCCCTCGGGGTTCCCTTCAAGGGAAGCTTCTTCGCCTTCACAGTCGGCGCCCTGCTGTATGTCATCGCAGCCACCTCCTTCGGCCTGCTGATCTCGACCTTCATGCGCAGCCAGATCGCGGCCCTTTTCGGCACCGCCGTGCTCACCATTCTGCCGGCAACACAGTTCTCGGGGATGATTGACCCCGTTTCGTCACTGGAGGGAGCAGGAGCCCTGATCGGCAGGATCTATCCCACTACCTATTTCTTGATTATTTCACGCGGGACGTTCTCCAAGGCTCTCGACCTGTCGGATCTCCACGCATCGTTCATCCCCCTGGTCGTCAGCGTACCGGTCCTCATCGTTCTGTGCGCCGTGCTTCTAAAGAAACAGGAGAACTGACCGTGCGCGCCGCCAATATCCTGCACCTGGGCGTCAAGGAATTGCGGAGCCTGCTCCGTGACCCAGTCATGCTCATGCTGATCGTCTATGCGTTCACCTTCTCCATCTACGCCGCCGCCAAGGCCATGCCGGAATCGCTGAACAAGGCCCCCATCGCCATTGTGGACGAGGATCGCTCACCCCTGTCCACGCGCATTGTCTCCGCCTTTTTCCCGCCGTATTTCCTGCCCCCGGCCATGATTTCCTGGCCGGAGATGGATGCCGGCATGGATGCGGGGCTCTACACCTTTGCCCTGAACATACCTCCCGGCTTCCAGCGCGATGTGCTGGCCGGTCGTCAGCCCGCCGTCCAGCTCAATGTCGATGCCACTCGAATGAGCCAGGCCTTTACGGGAAGCGGGTACGTCCAGGCGATCGTGAGCGGTGAAGTCAACGCATTTGTCGCTCGTCACAGGGCAGCGCAAACACCGCCGGTCGACCTCGAACTGCGGGTGAGGTTCAACCCGGTGCTCGATAAGTCCTGGTTCGGCTCGGTCATGCAGGTGATCAACCAAATCACCCTCCTGTCCATCATACTCACCGGTGCGGCGCTGATTCGAGAACGCGAACACGGCACCATCGAACACCTGCTGGTCATGCCTGTCACACCGTTCGAGATCATGAGCGGCAAAGTGTGGACCATGGCCCTGGTTGTGCTCGGTTCCTCCGCCTTTTCACTGGTCTTTGTGGTCCAGAAGCTGCTGTCCGTGCCCATCGAAGGTTCGCTTCCTCTTTTCCTGGCCGGAACGACCCTGCATCTCTTCGCAACGACCTCGATGGGGATATTCCTTGGCACCATCGCACGCTCCATGCCGCAGTTCGGTCTGCTGACGATACTCGTATTGCTTCCGCTGCAGATGCTTTCCGGCGGCACAACGCCAAGAGAGAGCATGCCCGAGTTCGTGCAGATCGTCATGCTGGCTGCGCCCAACACTCATTTTGTCATGCTGGCCCAGGCCATCCTGTATCGAGGCGCGGGCATGAGTGTCGTATGGCCTCAATTTGCAGCTCTGGCGGTGATCGGTTCCATGCTGTTCAGCCTGGCTCTGGCACGTTTCCGAAAAGCACTGGGCGGCACGGCATGAGGAAGCACGGGTCGCTTACCCTAACTCAGGCTTTCAATGGGAGATACTCACATGTGTGAAAATGAACGGATCCTTCGGTTATCGTCGACCTTCCTGCTGCTGACGTTGCTCGCCTTGTATCCGTTGTCGATCACCTCAGCTTCCTCTTCTCCCCTCCAGGTGATCCAATCCGGTTCGGATCGCGGATTGCAGATCATCAAGAGTTCACTGTTTGAAGAAGGCCCCAGCCTCCAGCAACGCAGGGACGAGATTCTCAGGATCGTCGAAGAGTATTTCGATTTCCACGAAATGGCCAGACGTTCTCTGGGAAGACCTTGGAGGCATACCCCTCCAGACAAGCAGAAGGAATTCGTCCTGCTCTTCAAACAGCTCCTCTTCAACACGTATGTGAGTCGGATCGAGGCGACAGCCACGCCGAATACCAGGACCTTCTACGAAGGAGAACAGATCGATGGCCGATATGCGCTCGTGAAGACTCGAGTCGAAAACGAAAACCAGCCCTTCATCCGGATCGACTACAGGCTGCTCAATACTGGAACCGAATGGAAGGTCTACGATGTCGTGATCGAGGGAGTCAGCCTGGTCGACAACTACCGCCAGCAGTTCGGATCCATCCTGAACAGCGAATCCTTCGACAGCCTCCTGAGGCGTCTCAGGGAAAGGACTGAAACGCACCAGTCGTTCACGCGATGACGGACCGGCGGAAAACCGCAGGCCGGAAACAGGATGCCTGCAAAGGTTCGGCCAGGCGAGCGGGCTCGGGTTCAAAGACCAGGCTGCCTTGCTTCGCATGATCCCTTGCACGGCCATTGCGGAAGCAGAAGAAGGCTTTTCCTTTTGATTGCGCTGTTTCCATTATTTTTTCCTATTGGACACGAAGGTCCGGGTGCCGGTAAGATCAGTGCCACCCTGGATCGGCAATTGAGTATGGAAGCTGTCCATGAGGCGATGAAAACGAGCTTGCGTTCGTTTAAGTGAACTATTTCACAATGGCAACATGAGCCGCTCTCTTACAGACTCACGGGATCTTTTCTCAATGAGAATGCAATTCGTGAATATCCAGTTGTGAAGTAGGGCTTCCAGGCCAATAGGATATTGGCGTTGCGAAGTCCGCCTGCCGAGCTGACCGCCCTCCATCCGGACTTCGACAATCAAACCTGGAATACCCCTCCCGCTCTGTCGTTTTAGACCTGGCGGACAGGAAGCCGCATCGTCGGGGACCTCCCGTTGCGCATCCTGCAGCCGGTTTTGAACCGATGGATCACAGATTCCAAGCTGTCATCAGCAGAGCCACAGGCGATACAGCATTCTGCAGTGCGCCAAGGCTTCGTTGGGACACTCATGTCTATTAATGTAATAATATCCAATTGATATGGGGGAGATCGGCGATGAAAGAGCAACTGGACCAAATCTTTTCCCGGCATCACGGCACACGTGATGCGCTGATACCGGTATTGCAGGATATCCAGGCGGAATATGGGTATCTGCCGCCGGAGGCCATGGAGGCTGCGGCCCGGTTTTGTCGAGTGGCGCCTGTGGAGGTGTATGGAGTTTCGACGTTTTATGCACAATTCAAGTTCAGCCCTGTGGGAAGGAACCTGGTAATGGTATGCCAGGGCACGGCATGCCATGTCATGGGGGGTGCGAGGGTTTTGGAGGAGGTACAGAGCCGGCTGGGGATCAGACCTGGCCAGACGACAGCCGATGGGCGGTTCACGCTGGAAACGGTGGCGTGCATCGGCGCGTGCGCCCTGGCTCCGGCCATGGTTGTCAACAAGGATACATTCGGCAGAGTAAAACCCGAGAAGATTATGGAGATGTTGAATGGGAGCGGAAGCTAGTAAATCGAAGCCAGACATAGGTCACCAGGTCCTTGTTTGCCGGGGGACCGGGTGCGAGTCGCAGAAGGCCAACCTCATCTATTCCAACCTTCAGGATGAAGTTCGAAAGCACGGGCTGACGGGCCTGGTGGAGGTGAAATTCACGGGCTGCCATGGGCTGTGCCAGATGGGGCCCACGGTGGTCATCATGCCTGCGGGGACGTTTTACTGCAATGTGCAGCCCGAGGATGTGTCGGAGATTGTGGAGGCGGACCTGATGAACGGCGGCCATGTGGAGCGGCTGTTGTTTGTGGATCCCAAGAGCAAGGAAAAGGTTTTCGACTACAGGGACATGAAGTTTTTCAATCCGCAGCGCAGGATAGTTTTGCGCAACTGCGGGTTTGTCAATCCCGAGGACATCGACGACTACATCAGTGTAGGGGGCTATGAAGGAATCCGGAAAGCCCTTCGCATGTCCCAGGTCGATGTAATCAACGAGGTGAAGAAGTCGGGGCTCAGGGGCCGAGGAGGTGGAGGTTTTCCCACGGGGATGAAGTGGGAGTTCTGTCATCGTTCGCCGGGGGATCAGAAGTACCTGATCTGCAACGCCGATGAAGGGGACCCTGGGGCCTTTATGGACCGTGCGGTGCTCGAGGGGGATCCGCACAGCGTGCTGGAAGGGATGATGATCGCCGGGTATGCGATCGGGGCGACCAAGGCATACATTTACTGCCGTGCAGAATATCCCATGGCCTACGAGCGGTCGCTCATCGCCATCGAGCAGGCAACGGACCGGGGATACCTGGGAAAGAACATCTTCGATTCGGGCTTTGATTTCGAGATCAAGCTCAAGCTGGGAGCGGGGGCGTTCGTATGCGGGGAGGAGACGGCTCTTATGGCGTCCATTGAAGGCAAGCGGGGCATGCCCAATCCGAGGCCTCCGTTTCCCGCGGTGAAGGGGCTTTTTGGAAAGCCGACCAATATCAACAACGTGGAGACTTTTGCCAACATCCCGGTGGTCATGACCAAGGGGGGAGACTGGTTTGCCAGTGTGGGGACGGAAAGGAGCAAGGGGACGAAGGTTTTTGCCCTGGCCGGAAAGATCAACTACAGCGGGCTGGTTGAGATTCCCATGGGGACGCCTCTGAAGGAAATCATCGAGGAGATCGGGGGCGGCATTCCGAACAAGCGCAAGTTCAAGGCGGCCCAGACGGGAGGACCATCGGGAGGGTGCATCCCGGCGAGTCATTTCGAGACTCCCATGGACTATGAGAACCTGACCCAGATCGGATCCATCATGGGATCGGGGGGTCTGATCGTCACGGACGAGACCACCTGCATGGTGGATATGGCCAGGTTCTTTCTGACCTTTACCCAGAAGGAATCGTGCGGCAAGTGTGTTCCGTGCAGGCTGGGCACGAAGAAGATGCTCGAGATTTTGCAGGATATCTGCGCGGGCAGGGCCAACATGCGGGATTTCAATCAGCTGATGGAACTGGCCGAAGACATCAAGGGCGGCTCCCTGTGCGGTCTCGGTCAGACGGCTCCCAACCCGGTGCTCTCGACCATCCGGTATTTCAGGGACGAATACGAGGCGCACATCATCAACAGGGAATGCCCTGCGCGGGTGTGCGTGGATCTGATCAAGTTCGAGGTGAACGAGGAAAACTGCAAGATGTGCGGAGCCTGTTTCAAGGCATGTCCGGCCGAGGCGGTCACGTGGGTGAAAAAGCAGCCGGCGGTGATCGACAAGGACAAGTGCATCAAGTGCCGGTCGTGCATCCTGGCATGTAAGTATCATGCAATAGACTGACATGTGTCTGTGATCATAATGTGATGGATCCCAAAAGGACTGAGAGAGGAACAATGGAAAACGAAATCATCACCCTGACGGTAAACGGAAAGAGCGTCCAGGGCAGAAAGGGGCAGACCGTACTCGAGGTGTGCAGAGCCAATGGGATACACGTCCCGACCCTTTGCTATCACCCCAAGATGCCCCCGTACGGCGGCTGTCGTCTGTGCATCGTTGAAATCCAGAACATGCGGGGTCTGCCGCCGTCGTGCACCACACCAGCCACGGACGGGATGGAGGTAACCACGCACACGGACCGGCTGATGCGGGTGAGAAAGACGGTTCTCGAGCTGCTTCTGGCCTATGGAGACCACAACTGTCTTCTTTGCGAACAGACGGGCAACTGCGAACTGCAGGACCTGGTCTACGAGCACGGCATCGAGAAGGTGCGTTTTAAAGGGGAATTCAAGCCTCACCCCAAAGACGATTCCAACACCATGATCGTTCGCGACCAGAACAAGTGCGTTCTGTGCGGACGGTGTGTGCGTGCGTGCCTGGAAGTGCAGGTCAATGGAGTGATCGATGTGGCGGCAAGAGGATCGGATTCCTATATCACCACCTTCAACCACCAGTCTCTCAAGGACAGCACGTGCGTGTTCTGCGGGGAATGCGTGGCCTCGTGTCCCACCGGAGCCCTTACCTACAAGCAGGCAAGGTTCCGTGGGCGTCCGTGGGAACTGAAGAAGGTGGCCACCACGTGTACGTATTGTGGAGTGGGCTGCCAGCTGGAACTCAACGTCAAGGACAACAAGGTGGTCAAGGTCACGTCCGACCACGAAATCCCGGGTCCCAACCAAGGCAGTCTATGTGTGAAGGGAAGGTTCGGCAATGATTTCATCGATCATCCGGACCGGCTGACGACTCCCTTGATCAAGGAGAACGGTGAGTTCAGGCAAGCGAGCTGGGAGGAGGCTCTGGACAGGATAGCCGGGCGGTTCGAGAGCATCCGGAAAGAAAGCGGCCCGGATGCCCTGGCCTTCTTTTCTTCGGCACGCTGCACCAACGAGGAAAACTATCTTTTGAACAAGTTCGCGCGCGCGGTGATCGGAACCAACAACATCGATCACTGCGCCCGGCTCTGTCATGCCTCCACCGTGGCCGGTCTCGCGACATCGTTCGGAAGCGGTGCCATGACGAACTCCATCGACGATTTGAAAAATTCCGACGTCATTCTCGTTACCGGGTCAAACACGACCGAGATGCATCCCGTTATCGGATCGACCATCAAGCGGGCGGTCAAGAGCGGCAGGTGCAAGCTGATCGTAGTCGATTCCCGCAAGATCGACCTGGTGGATCATGCCGAGATCTGGCTCAGGCAGAAGCCCGGAACGGACGTGGCATGGCTCAACGGCATGATGCACGTCATCATCAAGGAAGAGCTGTACGACAAGAAGTACGTGGATGAGAGAACGGAAGGCTTCGAGGAGCTCAAGAAGGCTGTTGCAGCCTATACTCCCGAAAAAGTCGAGGAAATCTCGGGGATTCCCAAAGACGACCTGATTGCGGCGGCCAGGCTGTATGCTTCTGCTCCCGCGGCTTCCATTGCGTATGCCATGGGTATTACCCAGCATATCAACGGAACCGACGCGGTCAAGAGCGTCGCCAACCTCGCCATGCTCTGCGGGAATATCGGAATCGAAGGCGGCGGCGTGAACCCGCTTCGAGGGCAGAACAATGTGCAGGGCGCTTGCGATATGGGATGTCTGCCCAACGTGTTCCCCGCGTACCAGAGCGTGACGATACCCGATGTCCGGGAGAAATTCGCCAAAGCCTGGGGAGTGGACAGTCTGCCCGGAAATGTCGGCCTGACGATCGTGGAGACCATCGATGCGGCAGGGAAAGGGAAGGTGAAGGCGCTGTACGTTATGGGTGAGAACCCCATGGTCAGCGACCCGGATCTTCACCATGTGGAAGAGGGACTGAAGAGCCTCGATTTCCTCGTGGTGCAGGACATCTTCCTGACGGAAACCGCGCAGTTGGCCGATGTGGTGCTGCCCGCCGCCTGTTTTGCCGAAAAGGAAGGGACGTTTACCAACACGGAGCGGCGCGTGCAAAGAGTCAGAAAGGCCGTGGATCCCCCCGGCAAGGCCCTTCCCGACTGGCAGGCGATCGCGGCACTCGCTTCACGGATGGGATACGAAATGAACTATCCTGACGCCGAGGCGATCTTCAAGGAAATCTGTGCGGTGACACCCTCGTATGCGGGCATGGATTATCAGCGCCTCGATGCGGGCGGTCTGCAGTGGCCGTGTCCGACCAAGGAGCATCCGGGAACGAAATACCTGCACAAAGACAAGTTCGTTCGCGGAAAGGGCCTGTTCCACGCCATCGAATGGATCCCGCCCGCGGAACCCGTCGACGACCAGTATCCATTCCTGCTCACCACCGGCAGGGTGCTGTATCAATACCACACAGGAACCATGACAAGAAGATCCGTCGGATTGAACGAGCGATACTCCGAATGCCTGGTGGAAATCAACACGGAAGACGCCGCCAGGTTGAATATCAAGGACCTTGATAGGGTGAAGCTGGTTACGAGGCGGGGCCAGATGGAAGCCAAGGCGAGGGTCGGAGAAATGACGGAGGAAGGAACGATCTTCGTCCCCTTCCACTTCAGTGAGGCCGCGGCCAACAAGCTCACACTGGCCGCACTCGATCCTCAGGCCAAGATCCCCGAATACAAGGTGTGTGCTGTGAGAGTGGAGAAGGTCGCCTAGCCGACCACAATCCGAGATAATCTGAATATTATTTATCAGTAGCCCACACGTATGCACAGGGGTGCCGGATGGTACGGCACCCCTGCACTTTATCCTCCCTGAAGCTTCTTGCATCATCCGTCGCCCTTAATCCGGATGAACCCCTGCCGGTTCTTTTCGATGTGGCCGGTGAGGGCCACGGCGATGAGGGCTGTGCGGCCTTCCTTGTTAAGGGCAGAAAATTATCGGCATGTTATTGACCAGCGGGTGGGTTTTCGATGTACAGATGTGTTCTTCGGCATGCATCGGGTATTGGTCACAGCCGCGGCATCTTCTCTTTGCAGGGCTGCTGGAAGGCACAAAAAACCCGCCCGCCTGAAGCCGGAGGAAATAACCAAGCTTTCAGGCCGAGCGGGTTGTGTTTCATTGTACAGGTTGGCCAGGCCTTACTTCTTCTGCTGCTCGGTCAGGGGGATCCCGCCCATGGCAGCCTTCCCCGTCCAACTGGGCCTCAGATAGATGAACCAGTACATCCCGCCGACCATAAGTGCACCGCCGATGATATTTCCAATCGTTGCGGGCAGCAGGTTGTTGAACAGGAATGTACCCCAGGTGAGAGCCGCGCCTCCGTCCTTAAGACCGCCGACCACTTTGGCGAAGAAAGTGGGGTCGAGGTCTTTGATGAAGAGAGCCGACGGGATGAAGTACATGTTGGCCACACAGTGCTCGAACCCGCACGCAACGAAGGCCGATATCGGAGGAATGATCACGAAGACCTTGTCTACGTTGCTTCGAGCACTGAAGCACATCCACACGGCCATGCACACCAGGGCGTTACAGAAGATGGCGAGAACGGTGCATTGGAGAAATCCGAGGCTGTTCTTGGCGATTCCGATGTTGAGAGCCGTCACGCCTACCGCGCCTCCTCCGAATGTATGCTGCCCTCCGAGGAATACAAGATAAGCAGTGAGCACGGAACCGACGAAGTTGCCGATGTAGACGATGACCCAGTTGCGCAGCATGGAGCCGGTGGTGACCTTCTTGGATGCCCATGCCATGGGAATAAGGCAGTTGCCTGTGAACAGTTCAGATCCGCCGATGACGACCATGATCAGGCCCGTGGCGAACACAATGCCTCCCAGAAGGCGGATGATGCCGTAAGGAAGACCGGTGGTGAACACGGTTTCACTGCCCGAACTGACGACGATTTTACCCAGTCCCGACCAGACCGTGGTGGCATAGTTCGCCCCCATGGCGATAAAAGCGCCGGCCAGAATAGCCAAAGCAAACATTCGATATGCTCCAAGGCCGGCCTTTGCGATACCGATGTTTTCGGCCTTGACAGC
Organism: Syntrophobacteraceae bacterium; assembly: GCA_013314815.1. Lineage (GTDB taxonomy): Bacteria > Desulfobacterota > Syntrophobacteria > Syntrophobacterales > Syntrophobacteraceae > JABUEY01. The sequence goes on along the minus strand of JABUEY010000001.1, from coordinate 13,732 downwards.
CATGTCTTTGGGCATTAGCGCATCAATAGAAACTCCGCCGTTACTCATAATAGGCCTCCTTGAAATGTAGTTCGTTTAGCTGATACTTCTAAAAACTGCTTGCTCACTTCCCGAAAAATGCCTGCTAAAAAAATACGGAGAACCCACCCCGGATAACAGCCGCCGCGGACTCTCCGTAAAAGAGTCTTCAATAAGCCGGGACCGGCTACCACCTGAACAGGAAGTCTTCCGCACAGCGAGTGTCGCCGCCAACCCAGTTTCCGCCATCGACACTCCTTCTCGAAACCGCATTTTCCGCTCGAACCGCCGAATCTGCTTTCTCCAAGTACCGTTCCTCTCGGGACCACCGCCCGAACGATTATCCCCCCTCTCCTTTGTGCTGGACAGCGCAAAACAGATATTGTGAAAAATCACACAACTGTCGGGTCGGCTGGATTTCTGCCGCCGACGGATTGCGAATCCTTCGTGCCCCACCCGCCGCACCGGATAAGTATTGCACCGCTCCCTTTACAGCACTGCCTGCAAGATATCCTTACCCGTAGAGCGAAACCGGGTATTCGCGACGAGCTTCCAGTCCCCCTCTTTCAGTCCGCCAAGGCGACCCGCCATTGCAACAAATGACTCTTTTCCTACCAGAACACTGCACCGCCAGATTTGTCATGTGGTGGAAAGACCGTATCTCCTGCACAATTTACACGGGAGCAGATTATAAAACGGGTAGATCAATGTCAAGAGAATTATTTAACAAAGTATCGACGCTTCTGGGGGCGGATGACACAAGAACTGGAAAGCGCGAAGTTCCATCGGATTTTGCGTGGTTGGGGCTGTTCGGGTTCGAATGCGACGATCGATCTTCAGGGTCCTGGCTGCATTTCTTGCCCGCTGCCCGGGGCTTCGTGAATGGCCCGATTGTGCAAACAGAAGGATACGCCGCGCTTGTGTAACCGCAAAAATGTTGGTAAACTTCAAAAATATCTCATCGGGAAGAACCCGATAAAGGGCCGTCACTTTGCCTTGAGCACGCGTTGTCAAAGCCCCCCCTGTTTGTGCGCCTCCGTTCCGGGATCGCCTCGTCGCCCGGCGGGGAGACTGAGTGCCTTGCCTCCATACAATCACGGATACGAAAATGGTGCAGGATTTGGCTTTGGACATCAGGGAAAGAGTCAGAGAGAAAAAGAACAGGTACAGCCGGTACAGCTTCGAACGGGTGCAGGAGGAAGCCTTTGCAACCTTTTTCGACCTTGCTCAGGAATATACAAGCATACCGACGCTTTACCTGATATGCACCGCGGTTCCCAAGGAGTTTCTGGACCTCGAAAGCAGATTGTACATTATCGATTCGAAGACGTCCCTGCTCGAGAAAGTTTGCTCCAGCGAAGAAGGGCTTATCGCACCGGAACATCGCCTGAACCACTCCATACGCATCTGTGAAAAACCCTGCGAAACGGAAGACGCATGGGTGTTTCCCATTCGTGGAAACGAAGCTCTGACCAAACTCATTCCGTTCCTGACTCAGAGTTCCCTGCTGGGGATGTTTGAAATCTATCCCCACGACAGGGTCGATGCGAAGAAGCATTTCTTCCTGGAGAAGTTCACCAATCGAATCGGGTACAACCTGCACCAGAAGATGCTGATCCAGCAGAACCTCAACCACATCAAGTTCATCAATCAACTGGTTTCCGACGTCGAACACAATGTCATATCCCCGAATCTGTACTACAAGCTTTTCCTGATCCGCCTGAAGAGACATCTGGAATCCAGTGCCCGGGTGCAGAGCCAGCTGAAGGACGTCATCCTGTTTTTGCAGGATCAGGACCGGGATTTGTCCAGGAGTCTGTGCGAGATATACCACGCGCTGGATGAGAACAATCAAAACCTCCAGGCCGAATGCAGGGCTCTTTCCAAGCATTACGAACACAGCAGCCTTTTTCTTGAAGCCCTGTTTCGACGCGACCATTTTGAAAAGGGCACATATGTCCTGAGAAAGCAGTCGTGCAACTTTCGTACGGAGATCATCCAGCCGCTGCTCGACCGATACCTCCCTCTGTTCGAAAAGAGGGGCATCGCCGTGGACAATCGCCTGGAAAACGTCCCTGACGAGCAGATCACTCTTTTCGTTGATAAGGGTTTGATATCACAGGTTTTTGATAACCTGTTCTCCAATGCCGTCAAGTATACCCGGGCGGTGGAAGACCAGCTGGGGAACACCATCAAGCTTGTTTCCTACAATCGGCAGATTCAGAAGGATTTCTTTGGTGAAGGGATACACGGAGTACGGTTCAACTTCTTCACCACGGGTGTCCCTCTGCAGGAGGGGGAGGCGCAGAGGATATTCGAGGAAGGGTATCGAAGGGCCGGTTCCGAAATCGAACAGGGAACGGGTCACGGGCTCAATTTCGTGCGAAATGTTGTTGAGGTCCATGGAGGAGTCGTGGGGTGCGAACCTCAACGCTACGGGAACCTGATCTATTTCGTGCTTCCCGTCAAGGAATCTGCCGAACAGAGACCTGACAGAACCGGTGCATTGGCGTCCAGCACGCCAGGTGCCTGATCCCACTTCGAGTCAGAGTCAACCCGGCGTATAGGAACGTCGACGCTGCGGAGTTTTTACATTCACGGCACATGGATTCCTCGTCCCAAGGGCATTCGGAAAATGCACAAGCGGACGGGAAACCCTGACGAATCGTTCCCACGATCCTTTGCTCCTTTGGTCTTAACCAATCGAGAATCCTTGTAAATCGCAAACCATTTTCGCCTTGTTAAAAAAATCTCTTGACATGACCTGGAATATTCTTTACGCTACAATCCTGACGGGGTGAGTAGGCGCAGATAGAGTGTGTCCTGCCCGGGCCTGTCGTGGATAGAGGACGGTTCTGCTCCTTGTGGTGCGGGATCGATCAAGCGCCGGAAAAGATGATAGCGTGTTCTTTTTTTGTGAAATGCGTTATTAACTGATCTCCATCTTTCATTTTCCCTTTCATTACAGGGGCACTCCCGAACAAACCATCTAGAAGTCGTTTTGAGGCTTTTGCATTTGCTGTCGGCGGTTGGAAGAATATACAGCCGCCCGTTGTACTGTTGCTTGGGAGTATAAATCAACAAAACCCTTGCTAGCGCTGGTAACACGGAGGATTCTACCATGCCTACGACCGGTACGAAGAAAAAGGGTGTCCAGGAAGGACATCCGAGCGGAGATCCCCGCTACAAAGGCATCGATCGTGTTTTGAAAAAACAGCATTATCAACAGGATGCGCTGATCGAAGTGCTCACCAGCGCGCAGGAGGCCTTCGGCTATTTACCCGAAGAGGTGCTCATCTACATTGCCAGGCAGTTGAAACTTCCCTTCAGCTGGGTCTATGGAGTGGCGACCTTTTACCATTTCTTCTCGCTCAAACCCCAGGGAGAACATACCTGCATCGTATGCCTGGGGACGGCGTGTTATGTGGGAAAGGCGAACGAAATCGTGGATGCGCTGCAGGATGAGTTCCACATCGAAGCGGGCCAGACGACTCCCGACGGCAAGCTGACGCTCACGACGACCCGTTGCCTGGGCTGCTGCGGACTGGCTCCGGTGGTGGTCCTGGGCGAGCAGGTGCTGGGCAAGGAGACGCCCGAGTCGACGGTGGCCAAGGTGAAGGCCCGCCTGGCAGGAGCCCAGGTGGAAGCGGCTGTTGCGGCCGAGGCTATGTCCGGTGCCCGGGAGGAAACCGCTGCGACTTAGGACGATGCTGATTTCAAATGACACGTTGAACTTGAGGGGAAACAGCGCTACGAAAACGTCAGAACTCTTAAGGAGAGAACAGCGTTATGAACCGAACGGAACTCTACGCATTGGCCCAGAGCGAACTGGACCGACAACAGAAATTTCGCTGCCGGCTCCTCTGCTGTGCCAGTACCCCTTGCATATCTTCCGGCGGACTCGCTGTGCAGGAAGCTTTGAAAAAGGCCATCGAGACCGACGGATTGCAGGCTGAGGTCGAGGCTGTCGCAACGGGCTGCATGGGACCCTGCAGTCGCGGACCGCTGGTTACGGTCAAAATGGAAGGCAAGGAAGATGTTATTTATGAAAACGTAACCCCGGAGATAGCCGAAAAGATCGTCGATAAACATGTCCGGAAGCTGTCCGCTCCAGAACTCGAAGGACGTGCACTTCCCTCCGACTGGCCCTTCTTCGTCAAACAGAAGAAGATCGTTCTTGCCGACAGTGGAACGATCGACCCCGAAAAACTGGACAGCTACATCGCTCGAGGCGGATATACGGCCCTCATCCATGCCCTGCGGGAAATGTCGCCTGAAGAGGTGTGTGAGGAAATCGTTCGCAGCGGGATTCGAGGCCGCGGCGGCGCCGGTTATCCCACCGGGCTGAAATGGCATATGGTGCGCAAGGCGCCGGGGGAGAGAAAGTTCGTCGTTGCCAACGGAGACGAAGGAGACCCGGGAGCCTACATGGACCGCACGCTCATGGAATCCGATCCTCACAGGGTGCTTGAAGGGATGGCCATCGCGGGTTACGCGGTCGGCGCGGACCAGGGCTATATCTATGTGCGCGGAGAATATCCCCTTGCGGCCAAGCGGTTGGAGCGTGCCATCAAGGCTGCGGAGCGCAAGGGTATGCTCGGTATGCGCGTGATGGAGAGCAACTTCAACTTCCGCATCGACATCCGCATGGGTGCCGGAGCGTTCGTGTGTGGTGAGGAAACCGCCCTGATGGCTTCCATCATGGGCAGGCGCGGACAGCCCGTGCCCCGGCCTCCCTATCCGGCGAACAAAGGACTGTGGGGATTCCCGACGCTGATCAATAACGTGGAGACCTTCGGGAACATCGCGGCGATCATCGGGCAGGGAGCGGACTGGTACGCGAGCCACGGGACGGAGAAGAGCAAGGGAGCCAAGATCTTCGCCCTGGCGGGCAAGGTCGTCAATACGGGACTCATCGAGGTGCCCATCGGCATCACGCTGCGCGAGATCGTCTACGACATCGGAGGCGGCATACCGGGCGGACGCCCCTTCAAGGCGGCCCAGACGGGCGGTCCCAGCGGCGGATGTATCCCCGCCGAATACCTCGATACCCCCATCGATTATGAAACACTCCAGAAACTCGGTTCCATCATGGGCTCGGGTGGCCTCATCGTCATGGACGATCAGAGCTGCATGCCCGACGTGGCCAAGTTCTTCATGGAATTCTGCATGGATGAAAGCTGCGGCAAATGCAGTCCCTGCAGGGCCGGTACGGTCCAGATGCATCGCATGCTGGACAAGATTACCAAGGGGCTGGCAACCATGGACGATCTGGCAAGGCTCGAGGAATTGTGCCTGATGGTGAAGGAGACCAGCCTTTGCGGGCTGGGACAGACGGCGCCCAATCCCATTTACAGTACGCTGAGGTACTTCCGGGATGAGTACGAAGCGCACATCAAGGAGCATCACTGTCCGGCCGGAGTCTGCCAGATGGCGGCAAAGCCGTGAAAGGACCGGCGAACCGTATTGACTTGAATGATTTGGATTAAATCTCCAATGGAGGTGTCATAATGTCGGTTGTCACCCTCACCATAAACGATAAACTCGTCAGCGCCCAGGCGGACAAGAGTCTGCTGCGGGCGATCAAGGACCAGGGGATAGAAATCCCTACCCTCTGCCATCTGGAGGGATTGAGCGAGCGGGGTGGCTGTCGCCTCTGCATGGTGGAAATGCAGGGAAGTCCGAGGCTGCTCGCCTCCTGCGTCACTCCTGTCCAGGAAGGCATGGTCATTACGACGCACAGCGAACGCCTGACCAATTATCGCCGTATGATCGTCGAACTGCTCCTTGCCGAACGCAACCACATCTGCTGCGGGTGCGTCATGAACGGCAACTGCGAATTGCAGAGTGTTGCGGCCAAGCTGGGAGTGGACCATGTGCGGTACGATTATCTTTGTCCCGACCTGCCCATGGACGCAAGCCACGAGAGGTATGTCCTGGATCACAACCGCTGCATTCTGTGCAGTCGCTGCAACAGGGTCTGTGACGAGGTGGAAGGGGCTCATACCCTCGATACGGCAGGTCGAGGTATCGACAGCAGAGTGATTACCGGAATGAATCAGCCCTGGGGTACGAGCCGGAGCTGCACAGGCTGCGGCAAATGCGTCCAGGTCTGCCCGACGGGAGCTCTTTTCAAGAAGGGAGCCACTGCATCCGAGATGGTGAAGCAGCATGACTTTCTGCTTTGGATTCTCGATGGCCGGGACAAGAAAATATGGCGATGGTCCTGATAAAAGGAGAGGCACAGCATGACCACTAAACCCGACAACAAAGTACGACTGGCCACTGCCTGGTTCGGCGGCTGCGCCGGCTGTCATATGAGCTTGCTGGATCTGGATGAACGCCTGATAGATGTGGTCGGGCTCGTAGACATCGTTTACAGCCCTATTGCCGATATCAAAGTGTTCCCGGAAGGGGTCGACGTGACCCTTGTCGAAGGGGCCGTCGCCAATGACGAACACGTACACCTGGCCCATGAAATTCGTGACAAGAGCAAAGTCGTGATCAGCTTCGGCGACTGCGCCGTTACCGGGAACGTCCCCAGCCTGCGCAACCGTCTCAACCTGGACGACGTCCTGACCTCCGTTTACCATGAAGGGCCGGGAAAGGCACCGCCTCCAACAGACGAGTTCAAGGAGATCATGCCGGTGCTCGTTCCCAAGGTGATGCCTCTGCACCAGGTGATCCCCGTCGACATATACCTGCCCGGTTGTCCTCCCAGTCCAGAACGGATCTGGGCCGCCGTTACGGCATTGTTGAGAGGGGAGCCTGTGCTGCTGGACGAGGATATGCGCAGCTTCGGATAGCGGGATGAAGGCAAAGGACGAATTACGCTGTCATTCGTTCGAGTGCAGACCAACCAAGTCAATCCGTTTGTGAAGAAGGACGAGTATGGCAAAGACTATAGTAATCGATCCAGTCACTCGCATTGAAGGGCACGGCAAGATCTCGATTCACCTGGACCAGGACGGCAAGGTAGCCGATGCCAGGTTCCACGTGACGGAGTTCCGGGGCTTTGAAAGATTCTGCGAAGGACGTACATTCCCGGAAATGCCGGGCATTACCATGCGCATCTGCGGCATCTGCCCCGTCAGCCACATGCTGGCTTCGGCCAAGGCATGCGATGCCATTGTGGGAGTAAGCATCCCTCCCGCGGCTGAGAAGCTGCGGCGCCTCATCAACCATGCACAGTACGTTCAAAGCCATGCGCTCAGCTTTTTCCACCTGAGTGGGCCGGATCTGCTGCTGGGCATGGAGAGTGATCCGGCTGCCCGGAACGTTGTGGGCCTTATCCAGCAGCATCCCGAGATCGCTCGCAGCGGCATTCGCCTGCGCCAGTTCGGCCAGGAAATCATCCGCATGCTGGGGAGCAAGAGCGTGCATCCTCCGTGGGCCGTTCCCGGCGGGGTCCGCGAACCCCTGAATGCCGAAAACCTGAACGAAATAAGCCGGAAGCTGCCGGAAGCCTTCGAAATCACCGAGATCGCCCTCGATCTTCTCAAGGACAGGTACGAAAAATTCAAGCCGGAAACGGAAAGGTACGGCGACTTTCCAAGCCTGTACATCGGGCTGGTGACTCCGGACGGAGGCCTCGAACATTACGACGGACTCCTGAGAGTGATGGATGCCGAAGGCAGGATCATCGAACCGGGACTCCACACCGACCGCTACAAGGAAATCATTGCCGAGGCGGTGGAGACCTGGAGCTACCTGAAGTTCCCGTATTACAAGCCGGCAGGATACGAAAATGGGGCCGGACTGTACCGGGTCGGCCCGCTCGCTCGACTCAACATCTGCGATTTTGCGGGTACTCCGAGGGCAGACCGGGAACTGCGCCAGTTCAGAAGGCTGGGAGTGGGAGGCAGGCCGGTGACCAGCAGCTTCCACTACCACTACGCGCGTCTGATCGAGATCCTGTTCGCTCTCGAAAGAATCCAGGAACTCATCCAGGATCCGGACGTCACCAGCGATCATGTGCGCAGCCATGCGGGTGTCAACCGCCCGGTGGGTATCGGCATTATGGAGGCTCCCCGCGGAACGCTCATTCACGAATACAACGTGGATGAAAACGGGATCATCAAGAAGGTCAACCTGCTGGTGGCAACTGGCAACAACAACCAGGCGATGAACAAGACCGTACGCCAGATTGCCGAAGCCTACCTGAGCGGCAACGACATCAGCGAAGGGCTGCTCAATCGCGTGGAACACGGAATCCGGCTCTATGACCCCTGCCTGAGCTGTTCGACTCATGCCGTGGGTCAGATGCCGCTTCATGTGCAGATAGTGGATTCCAACGGGGAGGTTGTGGCGGAGCGGTTCAGGGATTAATGGCCGACAGACGCCGCATGATTCTTATCATCGCCTATGGAAACAGCCTGCGCAGGGATGACGGAGCAGGGCTGATGCTGGCCGAGATTCTGGAGAGGATCTGGAAAGAACGCAACTTGAAGGTGCACCGGGAAAGCGTTCACCAGCTGACCCCCGAACTGGCCGAGCTGATGGCAGGCGATGCGATATCCGTAGTGATATTCGTGGATACCCGGGTCATCCCCCCGGGCTCCGACAGCCTGAGGATAGAGGCATCCAGGCTGGCCTCCCCCGAGGATTTCTCGCCGGGCATGGGTCATCACATGGGTCCGTTGACCCTGATGGCCTATGCCCGGTATCTTTACGGCAAGACTCCCGACGCATGGCTCGTGACCGTGCCGGGCATAGACTTCGACCATGGCGAAGGATTCAGTGACGCCACAGCCGGGGCCCTTTCGAAGGTCGGTGATTTCCTGGAAGCCATGCCCCGGAACTGGCCGCTCGTCGAGAGCAGCCCCGGTCCATAGAAGTCGAATCCTCCCCTCCCTCCTCCTGTATGACCCCTGCAATGCATGAGGTTCTCCGGGTAAACCATGTACTTCCCCTATAAGAGACGAGTTGCATTGATCCCGGGAAAGCCCAGCTCCAATATCTTCGCAGCCGTGATTCGAGCATCGTAGGGTACAAACCGGGTCTCCAGCCTGTTTTCAACGTTATCCCATAAGACATACTTGGCCCTGTTGTCGCCGTCGCGAGGCTGGCCGACGCTGCCGACATTGACGATGTACCGAAAGCCTTCACGCAGAGAATGAGTTCCCTGTCTCAAGGGAGAACGGATGGCCCTGGATCCGTCGAAGGTCACGATTTCCAGTGTATGCGTATGGCCGACAAAGCAGATATCCTGTTCCATTCTTCGGAAAAGACCAGCCAGCTGGCGTTCCGAGAAATCCAGCAGGTACCGGGTCATGGAATCGGGAGGGCAGCCGTGGACGAAGAGTGCGCCTTCGACAACGAGAGATGTCGGCAGCAGGCTGATATAATCGAGGGTGCCCTCGGAAATGAGTTCCCGGGTGATGAGCAGCGACCGGCGTGCGGAGGGATTGAACCAGCCGAGGTGTTCAGGACGGGCGATGGCCAGTTCGTGGTTTCCCATGACCGACGGGATGCAGCGTTTGCGAAGAATCTGAACCACCTTTTCCGGGTCCGGCCCGTATCCGATGCTGTCTCCCAGGCAGACCGACGCATCGACGGAGGATTCGTCCATATCTGCCAGCACCTGCTCGAAGGCTTCGAGATTGCCGTGGATGTCGGAGATGACTGCGATTCTCATGGTGACTCTGTGAAAGATGTCAGCAAAGGAAGGCCGGGTCCGGCGTTCGACTGAGTGCATCGGAGGCGCCGCGGGAAGCTGCGGGAGAGTCGCCCCTCAACGGGGTGATTCAATATTCAGCGGAAGCCTTTCCAGGAAAGAATCCAGGGCCTCCCTCGCTTCCCATCGGTTCTGAACCTGGTTCAACAGCACTGCCACGGCTACGGGTCCTTGGCCGCAGCCGGACACATACCCGGCAAAGCTGACCACATCATTGAGCGTTCCCGTCTTGCCTCGCACCTGGACATCGGGCGTGCAGATGCGCTTTCTCAGGGTGCCCTGGGATCCGTTTTCGGCAAGGGAAGACAGGAAGGCAAGCGAGATGACAGGGTCGGCGAAGGCGCTGGCAAGAACCCGGCAGAAAACGCGGGGGCTCACCCGGCAGCTGCGGCTCAACCCGGATCCGCTGTGCAGAGTCACTTCCCGCTCCGGGACATCGAGTTCCCGCAGGGTCCCGGTGACGGCCGCGATCCCCTTGTCCGCCGTGCCCGGCGAACCGCCCGTATACCCGCCAAGGCTCCTCAAAAGCATCTCTGCCATGAAATTATTGCTGTAGCGATTCAACCCTTCGAGCAATTCGCTCAGCGGGGGCGATTCGTACACCGCCAGGGTCACGGCATTCGGCGGGACCGTACCTTTCCCGGACCTCGAACCTGCCACCTCGATGCCCTCCGCCTCGATCAGTTTCTTCACCGAACGAGAAAAGAAGGATGCGGGCTCCCGCACATGGAATCGGAATTCCTTTGCATACCGGCTGTTCAATGGAATCTTTCCCGCCAGGTGGAACCTCTGCCGTCCGTCCCCGGTGACTCCCACGGAGCGCAGGTTTGGCTGGTTCTTTGACTTTCGAGGGCCGGTGGCGGCCTGGTTGTTCAAATGAACGTAGTCGCCCGGAGGAGACCATTCGACGCGGACCGGCAAGCCGGCCCTGGCCCCTGGGGAGACTTTGAACGCAAGAGTGTTGTAGTCCAGGGCGGTGGCGGAAATCACGGGATTGTAGCTTTGATCGCATCGCTCATCGAGGCAGACCTGTTCGGTTTCCGGGCGGAAATAGCTGTTGTCCGTATAGATGCCGCCCCGGATGACTCTTACGCCCGCCTGCTTCAGTTTGTCGGCAAGAGCCGCAACACTTTCCGTTACAAAGAAAATGTCTCCTTCGCTTTTGATCCATACGTCTCCGTCGACCACTCCGTTGCGCGGGGCAGCCGTGGCATAAACGAACGTCTTGAAGCGGTAAGTGGGTTGGAAATGTTTGAGTGCGGCATAGCTGGTGAGGATTTTGACCAGGGATGCGGGCACCAGGGGAACCCCGGAATGGTGTTCCCACATGACCTGCCCCGAGGGAAGCGAGACCACCTGGATGCCCACCTCGCCCGAAGTCTTCTGCATTCTCTCGACGCTTTCCCGGAAGAAGGATGCTCCATCCTGGCTCCATGCCCCCCCGGCACAGGCCAGGATTCCGAGAAGTGCGACGAGAATCGCGCGTGGCCTAGTCATGCTTTCCGCCCAGGCGGTTGAAATGGTCCCAGAAGCCCGGGAAGGACTTGGCAACGGCTTCGGCGCCGAGAATCCTCACTCCGGCTACCCGAAGCCCCATCACCGCAAAGGCCATGGCCAGCCTGTGATCTTCGTACGTTTCGATCGGGCCCGCCGGCGAAGCGGCTCTTCCCCCTTCGATGATCAGTCCGTCCGGCAGTTCCCGGACGGGAACTCCGAACTTGGCCAATTCGACGGCCACTGTGTGCAGCCGATCGGATTCCTTGATCCGCAGGTGTGCCACGTTCCCGATCCTTGTCTGCCCGTCGGCGAAAGCCGCCAGTACGGCCACGGTAGGAACCATGTCGGGCATTCGGTTCATATCGAGATCCATTCCCTTGAGTCTCCCCGAGCCGGTGACGGTTACACCTTCTTTCCCGCGGTCGATCCGGCACCCCATCGTCTCGAGAATCTCCAGCAGGCGGCAGTCTCCCTGCCGGCTGTCCGGGTATACGGGATACGTGAAGACTTCCCCGCCGCACAGCGCCGCCGCAGCCCAGAAATAGGACGCCGACGAACAGTCTCCTTCCACGGTGTATCTAAGCGGCCTGTAGTGTCGAGGAGCCGGCACGGCAACTCCATCTTCGCCGATCCGCCGGTATTCTATTCCCGATTCCTTCATCATTGCAAGGGTGAGTTCGACATAGGGGAAGGATGCCACGGGCTTGAGCCATTCGACCAGGATGTCTCCCGCAGCGCACGGGGCGGCGATGAGCAGGGCCGAAAGGAACTGGCTGCTCTGGCGGGCATCCACGAGCACCCGCCCGCCGGACAGGCCCTTCGAGATGATCTCGACGGGAGGATAGCCCGGCTTGTTCAAACACCTGCAGCGGACTCCCAGGGTTTCCAGCGCATCGAGTACAGGCCCGATGGGGCGCTCCCGGAGGCGTTCCGTCCCGTCGAACACGAATCTGCCTTTTCCCGCCGCTGCGATGGCCAGCAGAAGGCGGGTGCTGGTGCCGCTGTTGCCCAGGTAGATGGGTTCAGCGGGTTCCACCCATCGCTGCCGGGCCGGTACGATACGCACCAGGTCTTCTCCCCAGTCCACTTCCGTGCCGAGCTGTCTCAGCGCCTTCGCGGTCAGATGGGTGTCCTCGGCGGACAGCGCGTTCGAGATCTCGCTCGGACCATCGGCCAGGGCGGCCATGAGCAGTGCGCGGTGCGTAACGGACTTGGAACCGGGCAGGCGCACGCGGGCTTTCACCGGGCCGACGGGTTCAATCTTTCTGGATGTCCTGTTCATCTTCGAGAGCCTTTTTCAGAGCCTTTTCCATCACGTCGATACCGTTGGACGCCGGGACCGGGCGATCGAGCCACCATTCGAGCTGGGCCACACCCTGGTGGAGCAGCATATCGATTCCCGGGACGGTTGTGCAGCCGGCCTGCCGGGCCTGGAGCAGAAATCCGGTCCACAGAGGTCTGTAGACGGTTTCCATGACAACCATGCCCGGGTGGAAAAACGAATCGGGCACCAGGCGGGCGGATTGCTCTTCCATGAGTCCGACCGACGTGCATTGGACCACGATATCGAAGTCCCGCCCGTTGCCGGATTTTGCAAGAGCCGGCAGCGAGATGAAGTCGCAGCGCATGGATGATGAAAGGGATCTTCCCCGTTCGATGCACCGGTTGGAAACCGTCACTCGGGCGCCTTCGCGCTTTAACCCGTACACCACGGCCCTGGCCGCTCCTCCTGCACCGATGACCAGCGCATTCTTTCCATGAAGACGGGTGAACCTGCCGATCGCCCGTGTCGCCCCGATCCAGTCCGTGTTGATGCCCTCCCAGCCCTTATCGCAGCGGCGCAGCGTGTTCAAGGCTCCTATCGCCTCGGCCGTCTCGTCCACGGAAACAGCCGCCCGATATACCGTTTCCTTGAACGGCAGTGTGACGCTCAGCCCTTTGAATCCCGTCTCCCAGAGCGTCTTCAAGTCATCGACGGGACTGTCGATCTGAAGAGCCAGGTAAACGGCGGGAATCCCCAGGCTCCGGAATGCCGCGTTCATCATCACCGGGCTGAGGCTGTGGCTGACGGGGTTGCCTACCACCGCGAAAAGATCCTCGTGGACGGGTTGGATCATGAGTTACTCCTTTCAGACTGCAGACCGGGTTACAGGTAGACGGCTTTCTTCATTCCCGCTGAAGCGGAATTCCGAGTTGAGCGCGGGAATCCGGGGCACCCTCCCCGGTCAGGCTGTTCAGCAGCTTTGTCATTTCATCGGGACTCAACTGCCCGGGAGCCGATGCACTCCGGCCCGGCAGCCGCACGTAGGTCCACGGACTGCCGAGAATCACCGAAACCGCGCGGCTCCAGATTCCGAACCTTCCCATGCAGAACGCGACGACGGGCACGCCGAATCGATGCTGCACCGAAGGGATGAGTTCCAGGACCCGGAGGTTGTCTTCCGGGGAGTTCGCCATGGTGACGATCTTGATGGCGTCGGGCCTCATCCGAATCATCTTCTCCGCCAGGCGATGCAGGGAAAGCGAGTCGGGGGTCGTGTC
>JABUEY010000165.1 GCA_013314815.1 Syntrophobacteraceae bacterium | reverse complement strand
GCGAGGGACCATCGAGATGATCCGGATGTGGAGACCGTGCTGAAGCGGGTGCGTGAGAACAAGAAAGCGTATCTGAAGTGGGGACGAGACACGTTGGGGTGGGCGATTTATGTGTTCAAGAAAGGGGAGTATGACACATTGCCGGTTGCCTGACGCGCCTTAGAGGGCACGTTTGTGATGAGACAGTGACGAGACAAGACAGAGAATGGAAAAGCTGCGGACGAGTCTGTGCGTCAATCCGCCGCTCTTCATCAAGTGGGCTCCGACAAACGCAAAGCGATGGAAAAATGCGCAAACCGCCTCCGCCGCACCACCTCGCGGGTCCGTAGAAGTGCGGGCAAGACCCGAAATCCGGATTCCATCTAGCCGGTGGAGCCTCGTCTTATGGCCGACAGGAGTTCCCTCGCCGAGGTCTCCGGATCCCGGGCAGCCATGATGGCGGATACCACGGCTATACCGTCGGCCCCGGAACGAACCGCATCGCCCGCGTTCCCGGCATTCATCCCCCCGATTGCCACTAGCGGAATACTTACTGCCCGGCGGATCTTCTGCAATCCGTCAAGTCCCGTTGCGCTGGGAGTGTCCGTTTTGGTGGCGGTTTGAAATATCGGGCTGACCCCCAGGTAATCGGCACCGTCAGCCTCGGCCTCCGTCGCCTCCTCCACCGTGCTCACCGATACTCCGATGACCATGTCCGGTCCGACGATGGATCGCACGACCCGGCAGGGGAGGTCGTCCTGCCCGAGATGCACGCCGGCGGCCCCGGATGCCCGGGCAATATCCGGGCGGTCATTGATGATGAGAGGGATTCTGAGTGAGTCCGTGACCGCCCTCAATCGGAGCGCCAAACAAAAGAAGTCTCTCGAGCTGAGTTCTTTTTCCCTCAACTGCACCACCGTCACACCTCCGCGGACAGCCTGGCGAACAATGCTTTCAAGTTCTCTGCCTCCCGCAAGGTTGCTGTCCGTCACCAGGTAGAGGGTATAATCCAAACGACGCTTCATGGGGGAATGTTCATACTCCGATCCGCGCATGCCGGGTGAGGAGGGCTCGGTCGATTTCATCAAGGGCGTCGAGGAGCAGAACCTGGAAGGTGCCCGGCCTCGGTCCAGGTGCGGCGGCCAGTTCACCGGCGATTCCGAAGGTGAGCAGAGCCCCGGTCACGGCGGTGAACGGGTCCCGTTCCACGGCGCAGAAGGCTGCGCACAGCGCGGAAGCGGCGCATCCCGTACCGGTCACCCGCCCCATCAGGGCATGCCCGTTGCCGATCCTCACCGTCCGGACTCCATCTGTGACCAGGTCCTCCACTCCCGTCACCGCCACGACCACGGAACTGGATCGCGCCAGGTGTTCGGCGGCAGCCCGGGCGTCATCCGCCGAATGAATGGAATCCACTCCACGGGCTCCTCCCGCGGCACCCCCCAGGGAGATGATCTCCGACGCATTGCCGCGCACAACGCTCACAGGCAACTCCTCCAGCATGCGCCTGGCTGTCTCGGTCCTGAAACGCGTCGCACCCGAACCCACGGGATCGAGCACGATGGGGACGGACGACGCTGCGGCCGCTCGCCCGGCCTTGAACATGGATTCGATCCAGGGTGTCGAAAGTGTGCCGATGTTTATGATCAGGGCCCCCGCAAGCCGGACCATGTCCTCGACTTCCTCACGGGCGTGGGCCATGACCGGTGACGCCCCGACGGCAAGCAGCGCATTGGCCGTGAAGTTCATCACGACGTAGTTGGTGATGTTATGGACGAGAGGCCGGTTCAACCGGACCTGTTCCAGGGCATTGCAGGCGCTTTCGAGAAGGTTCATGGCAGTCCTCTCCAGGCGGACCTCCAGTTCGAAATCAGGGGGAATTTCATACTCCCCGCCCACCTCCGGCGGGGCTTGAAGAACCCCCCGGGCATCGGGCAGGTGCTGTCTTTTCATGACGTCACTGTACTGATTAGCCCAGAGGCTTCCAAAATACAAGGGCTGCCATCGCATAGAGGACGACCGCGAACCCTACCACCATGGCAAAACCCAGGTGTATGGCCAGCAAGGCCGCCAGCACCGCACTCAGCACCGATGCGCACCCGTTTATGCCCCAGGCCCATGGGATGAAGTGGGGTGCGCTGTCGGCGACCCTCGAAAGTCCCAGGGGAAAAGGCATCCCCATGAAGAAGGCAAGAGGCGCGATAAAGGCCATGGACAGCGGAACCTTGGCCCAATCGGACATGGCCATGGTCTTCTCGAAAACGGACGGCAGCAGGGCCAGGTAGGCGATGGACAGGACGGCGATGACTCCAACGGCCACACCAACGGCACTCCGGCTCGCCCAGCCTCCCCGCCGGCACAGGAACCCGCTCCACCTGCCGGACGCACTGCTTCCCAGCCCGGCGAATACCAGGAAGGAGCTGAGCACCACGGATATCGCATACAGAGGGTGGCTCAGAAAGAGTATGAACTTCTGTATGAAAGCGATCTCCATGAAGAGAAAGGCAAGGCCCAGGAAAAGGAAATAGAACCCGATGCGAACCTCACCCGAGGTCCTGCCCCCGGCGGAATGAAGAAAGAAAAGGGGAAGGATGATAAGAATGAGGCTCGCAGCCAGCGCCTGGACAAGCGTCATAACAAGGATGGGATAAGTCCATTCCATGAGCGGCAGCCCGCCTCGGCCCTTGAGAGAGAGAACCTCCGGGAGAACACGCCATTTGAAAAAGTGGAAGAAGTACGGACGGTCGTCCGAGGCCGGCTGGATATTGAACTTATAGCGATCCATGAACTCGAGCCGGTCTGGTCCGAGCAGTGCCATGGCCCCCTTATGGATGACGGGTTCGTCCGTCACGTTGAAACGGTTGACTTCTTCTTGCGTTATTCCAGGAAAATAGTCGGTATCAAAAGATCGACTTTCGCAGAACGAGCGCATGATTTCGATTTCCCGAGGTGTAAATTCTCCGTTCTTGACCAGCAGAGTACAGGTCTTCCAGCTTCGTACCAGGGCCAGTCGGAGCCCGGGGCGGTCCGTGCCCGATCTTTCGAGGGCGGCAAGCGCCGTGGCGAAGAGCTTCAGGCTGTCTCGGGGGGGTATCTTCAGCCATCGGGTGATGGAAAGGAAACCTCCCGGCCGCAGGCGCTTTATACAGCGTTGGAAGGCCTCCACCGTGTACAGGTAGCTTTCGCTCATCGCAAACCCGCCTGCGGCCGATGCATGGAAGGAATCGAGCAGCGAGACGTGGATGAGATCGTAAGACCTGTGCGTTCCCGCCACGAACCCCCTTCCTTCTCCGATGTGCAGGGTCACCCGGTCGGAAGCATAGATATGTCCGGCGAATTCTCCGAAATCCTCACGCACCAGCCGTACGACCTCGGGGTCGAGCTCCACGGCATCGATGCTGGAAGCCTGGTGATACAGTGCCAGGAGCACATCCGCTCCTCCACCGGCTCCGAGGATAAGGACCGATGGTCGATCCAGGAGGTGAAAAGGCAGGGCGGAAGACACGCAGTCCAGGTAGGCTGCTTCACCGGGGTTTCCTCGGTACCGCGTTACAGGGGTGAATGAATCCGCGTCGATGAAGATGCCGAGCTGTTCTGGAGGTTCGACGGTGCAGTTGAGACTCATCCCCGGCACGTGCCTGAAAGGAATGACCGGGCTTTTGACCACAGTGATCCATCCGAGGGGGCTCGAACTCTCCCTGATCACTTCGGCCCCGGGCACGCGAAGTGCTGCGTACAGGCCCTTGTATTCGGAGATTCGGAGTCCGGTTCGGCCGAAAGGAGTGAGGACGGCGATGAGTATGCCGGCGAGGAAAAGGATCAGGGCGGCTTTGACGGATCGTGAGGTCTTTCGGTCGAGGCAGACCATGGCGGCGGCAAAGAGGCCGGGAGGGCATATTAGGCTGAGGCATTCGCTGGGGTCGAGAAGGAAGAGCAGCAGGATGATTCCGAGAGCCCCGAACCCGGCTCCCAGCAGGTCGAACAGGTAGACTCGATGGATGCTCTGCCTTGAATGCATGAAACGGATGCTGATGCAGGTTGCGGCGAAAAAGAAGGGAAGGGAAAGAATCAGGTAGACGGCGACCAGGTAGAGAAACTGGTTTGAATCCCACAGGATTTCGAGGGGATTGAAGGGGATTTGCTGTGCGGCGGCGAAAGAGGCTGGGGCGGTGATGCTGAAAAGAACGGCGGCGGCGGCAAACGAAAAATGAAAATGATCGAGGAGCCGCTTTTGTGCAAGAGCCGTGAAGGTGCCGCTGGCCCCGAAGCCGAGGAGAGCCAAACTGATGATCATCGAGGCGAAATGATGCCACTGAATAATGCCGAGCAGCCGCATGAGAAGAATTTCATAGGCGAGTGCGGCCGCGGAGATGAGAAAGACCGCGAGATGGGGGAGCATCGTTCAGTGCCCGCCAGTCAGGGGAACGAAAGCCACGGGAAGAAGCTGGCGCGTCTTGATCTTCGACCCCGGATCCTTTTCGACCAGCATGAGATGCTGAGTCATGAAAGCACTTCCGATGGGAATGATCATTCGGCCTCCCGGTTTGAGCTGCTCGATGAGGGGAGGAGGAATATGGCTTGCAGCCGCCGTCACCATGATAGCATCGAAAGGCGCTTTTTCCTTCCAGCCGTAGTAGCCGTCGCCCGTCCGGACTTCCACGTTTCGGTATCCCAGGCGCTCCAGCCTCTCGGCTGCTTCCCTGCCGAGTTCCTCGATGATCTCGATCGAGTACACCTGCTTTACGCACTCGGCCAGAACCGCCGCCTGGTAGCCGGAACCCGTTCCCACTTCGAGGACGGTGGCATCTTCTGATGCGTCCATGAGGTCGGTCATGACAGCCACGATATATGGCTGAGAAATGGTCTGGCCGAACCCGATGGGGAGAGGACGGTTTTCGTATGCGTAAGGACGGAGTCGATCGGGCACGAATTCATGACGGGGCACCTTCAGCATGGCTTGAAGGACACGGTCCGTCAGGCGCGCTCTGCCTATTCGTTCGCTGGTGAGCTTCACATCGGCCCGAATCTCTTCGATCAGCCCCGCCCTCAGCCCGCGGTAAGCGTCTTCCTGCTGCGCCGGGGCGGCAACCGCCAGCACAAACACCCACACAAGGAACGCACCGGACTGGAGCAGTCCTTTCCTGTTCATTTCGGGCCTCCGGACTTGAAGAAAAACAACCGAGGGCAGAGACCACGTGCGAATACCTCTGTTCAAAGGTATTGTAAGAATTCACCTTCAAATAAGAAAGGGCATTCCAACTCCCCGCCGGAGATGGCCGGACAAATTCACACGCGTCAGAAAAGTTCCGTTCTTCACCGGCTGAAAATCCTGAACCGCGGATTCCCTTTGACAGCGGTATGCCTCAATCAATAGAATCATTTCATGACACCTGTCGTGGAAGCAACACCGGGTGAGTCGGCGACTGGTTCGCGTTTTTCAGGAGATATCGAGGCTTTTCCTTCTTTTTCCCCGGTGCCCGCCGCAATCGTGTTGCCTGCAATGGACTTCCCGGTTTCAACCGGTGTTGAACGGGGGAAAGATCACTGGAAGGTGTCCTCCCGCCAGTTCCCCGGGGAAAGAGGTTGCGCAATGGAGAAGATAAGAGTCGGCATCAGCGCGTGTCTGCTTGGAGAGCCTGTCCGGTATGACGGGGGGCACAAACTCGACCGCTTCCTGAGGGACACTCTGGGCCGGTACGTAGAGTACGTTCCCGTCTGCCCGGAAGTGGAATGCGGACTCCCCGTTCCGCGTGAATCCATGCACCTGGAAGGGCACCCCGCGGCACCTCGACTCATCACCACTCACACCCGGCGCGATATGACCGATCAGATGCTGACCTGGGCGCACAGGCGTGTCCTTGAACTGGAGAACGAAGCGCTTTGCGGATTCATCTTCAAGAGCAATTCGCCGAGTTCCGGCATGGAGCGGGTGAAGATTTCGGATCAGAACGGGATGCCTCGAAAGATCGCATCGGGATTGTTTGCGGGAGTGTTCATGAAACATTTCCCTCTGCTTCCGGTGGAGGAGGAAGGGCGTCTGCACGATCCCATGCTGAGAGAAAACTTCATCGAGCGCATCTTTGTCTTCAAGAGGTGGCGCAACCTTCTGGAAAACAACAAGAAAATCTCCGGCCTTGTGGATTTTCATTCCCGCCACAAGCTTCTCATTATGGCACACAGTCCGAAACACTACAGCCTTCTTGGCAAGATGGTGGCAAATCCCGGGAATACTCCCGTCGATGAACTCTTCTCCCGGTATTCCGATCATCTCATGGAAGCATTGCGTCTTAAAGCGACTGCCCGCAAGAATACCAATGTGCTTCAGCACCTGATGGGCTACTTCAAGAAGATCATCTCTTCGGACGAAAAACAGGAGCTTCTCGAACTCATAGATGCCTATCACCGGGGGTATATCCCTCTCATCGTCCCCGTGACGATCATCAACCATTACGTGCGCAAATACGGCCAGCCTTATCTCAAGGGTCAGTATTATCTTCACCCACACCCGCTGGAACTGCAGTTGAGGAATCACGTGTAAAGGAGTCCCGGTCCCCGGGATGTGAGGTGCGGCTGGAACAAGCCGCCCTGATTGCCAGTAAAAGCTTCAAGACGGAGGCGCCCTCATGGCGGACATTGCCAAGATCGATTATTCGGCCCTGGATAGCCCCCAGGTACTCATGTTCCTCTTTCATCCCAGGAAGGAATGGGCACAAGTCGAATCCACATCCCGGGCCCGGGATATCCTCATTCCCGTCGAAAAAGACGTCGCCATCGGCGCCCGCTTTCACATGACGGACAAGTCCTCGTGCAACATCCTCTTTTTTCACGGGAACGGGGAAATCGTTTCCGATTACGACGACCTGGCGCCCGTCTACAACAGTATCCACGTGAACTTCCTGCCCGTCGATTACCGCGGGTACGGACGTTCCTCGGGAACCCCCACCGTCTCGACCATGATGAAGGATTGCCGGATTATCTTCGAATACGTCCGAAAATGGCTGAAGCAGGAAGGGTATAAGGGCCCCATGATCGTCATGGGACGGTCTCTCGGCAGCGCGTCCGCACTCGAACTGGCTTACGGTTACCCGCAATTCCTTGACGGCCTGATCATCGAAAGCGGCTTCGCTTATGCAACTCCCCTCCTCGAACTGCTCGGCGTCAACGCCTCGTCTATCGGTTTCAGGGAGGAAGAAGGCTTCAGGAACGTCGACAAGATCCGTTCGTTCGATAAACCCGTGCTCATCATTCACGCGGAATACGATCACATTATACCGTTCTCCGACGGCCGGGACCTTTTTGAAGCGTGTCCCTCCCGGGACAAGACCCTGCTGAAGATACCGGGAGCCAACCACAACGATATCTTTGCCCGCGGACTGCGCGAATACATGGCGGCCGTCCAGGTGTTCGCTCAACGGCTGAAGGAGAAGTGAACAAAATGGGAAGATCCGTCCCTGTTCAGTACGGGCCTTCCTTCCTCGGACCCTCCAGCCGCATCTCCAATACTCCTGAAACAAGGGGGACGAGAAGCATCGCGGCGCCAAGCAGTGCAACTCCCGCCCAGCCCGAGTGCAGGTACGCGTACCCGCTCAGAGTAATCCCCGCATATCCTCCCAGGTAATAAAACAGGACGTACAGGGAATTTGCCCTGCCGCGCGAGGATGTGAGGCGCCGGTTGAGCGACCCCGCCGCTGCGGCGTGCACCGTGAAAAAGCCCGCGCAGACGACGGCCAGGCTGAGTGCCACGACGGGCATGGACCGGATGAAGGTGAGCAGGATGGCCAGCATGAAGACCAATGACCCGAGCGCCATTGCGGCTCCGTTGCCGATGCGGTTGCTGAGTGCCCCTATCAGCAAGCTGATGATGATGCCGACGACATAGGACAGGTAGAGCATGGTGATGATCTGTGTGGATGCGTTGAACGGCGGGCC
>JABUEY010000164.1 GCA_013314815.1 Syntrophobacteraceae bacterium | reverse complement strand
CAGTGTTTGTATTACTGCTCGTACTATCTGCGCTACAGCGGGAATGCTGCCCTCTTCTGTGCCGCGACCGTAGCGCATATCAACCGGATCAATGAAATGCTCGACACCAGCAACGAACCGGAAGCGGCGTCCGCTGGCATAGATCACGCGCCGGAACATTACGACATCGAATTCCAGGATGTGACCTTTGCGTACCCGGGCGGGAAAAAAGTGTTCGAAAGGCTTAACCTGAGTATCAAGACCGGGGAAAAGGTGGCTATCATGGCACCCAGCGGACGTGGCAAGACCACGCTCGTGAATCTGCTGCTGCGCCTGCTCCGCCCTGACAGCGGAACGATCTTTTTCGGCGGCAGGGATATTGAAGAATACCCCAAGAATTTCTACCTACACTACTTCTCCTATGTCAGCCAGAACACTCATATTTTCCGCCAGAGCATCAAAGACAACATCGATTTCGGCTGGGCAGCTTCGGACCAGGCCCACTGCGATGATCTGCTCAAACGGGTTCGCCTTTTTGACGACGTGCAGAAACTGCCGGAGAAAAGCCTCACCTTCCTGGATACCCAGACGATGGATCTCTCCGGCGGACAAAGGCAGCGCCTGGCTTTCGCCCGAGCGTTGGCTAAGGACCCCGCCGTGATTGTTCTGGATGAATTCTCTTCGGCGCTGGATCAGCAGACCGAACGCAGCCTCGTCGATGACCTCCTGGAGTCCTTGAAGAACCAGACCGTGATCTGCATCACCCATAATCTATCCCTGGCCGGACGGTTCGACAGGATTGTGCCCCTGCCGGACGAACCGGACAGCTTTGCGTCCAAGATCTTCAAAAAGGCTGGCAGGGATATCCAGCGGGGTTGACATCAGCTTTGTCACTGGCTCGTATGTAGATATCACCCTGTAACGTATTGACATTTATAGAATCGATCGCGCGGATCACCTGGGCCGCATCCAGCCATTTCTTGCTCGCCAACACAGGAGCTTCTCCCAGAGTGTAGTTGAACTGGCAGTTTCCCAGGCTGTTCAGGCGTTCAACGCATCTTCTGGCCGATTCCAAGAATTCTCGATGATACTCTATGGAAGCAGCTTTAAGAGGCTGTGTCAAACCAGCGATGATCTCGGATTCGTAACCTTCCGTGTCTATTTTGCAGAAGTCCGGCACACCGTATTTGCGAATGAGATCATCCAGGGTGGTCACTTCGACAGTTTCCTTTGAACTCCATTGAAAATATCTGAAACGTCCACTCTTCATCACAGCCGAAATCCATTCCCTGGACATGGACGAAAGCTGATTTCGGACATCGCTCTTCCAGATGTAACTGACAGTTTCATTCGCTCCCACTGCAAGATTCTCAATGTGGACCAAAGAACTCGATTGAAACTTTCTGCGCAGGACATCCACACATTCCTTTTGCGGCTCGACTGCAATCACCTGGGCTCCCAATGCGACGAAGAGTTCAGTCTTCCAGCCATAATTGGCTCCAATGTCAAACACGAGATCACCCTGTTTTACGAAATCAGCAAGAAGCCGGATGGATTCTGATCTGTTGTATCTTCGTTTGAGCCACTTTGCCCAAAGTCGAGGCGTGGAATAGGCGCGCAGGAGTTTGTTCAGTAGGATGAGGTTCATCTCGGTTGCTTTTTGGATGCCAAGAACTGATCAGCTGAATTTTTGCAGAAATCGAACTCCATTCAACCAGTCGACCACAGGCAGCAGCGCCTCCACGAGGTGGTTCGTCCGGCCAACGAGGTTTTCACGCAAAGGATCGATGCCATCACAGCGTTATTCCCGCGAAGGCGGGAACCCAGTCCAGGCGCGGATCGTGCCATAGATCCCGCCAGCCGGGATTGCCCTGCTCCATCCGTCCTATCTTCCAGGCTCTTTGCCATCTCTTGAAATTGTCTCGCCATGCACGGTTACTTTTCCTGGATTCCCACCTTTTGCGGGAATGACGATGTGGAGGCAGTGACGATGCTATGGGAATGACGTTGTAGCAGGAATGACGTTGTAGCAGGAATGACGTTGTAGCAGGAATGACGTTGTAGCAGGAATGACGTTGTAGCAAGTGTATTCCACCTTTGTGCGACAACCGTCCGGGTACGCGTTTGCCGAAAGAACCCACGAGGTGAGGTGACAGAAAATCGCTTTCTGACGCTCTTCGGGTAGCACGCCTCGTGGGTACTGTCAAAGCCAGATCCGTCTTCACTTCGTAACAACGGATCTCGATCAACCGGGCATTGATCAATCTCTGTGAACCTTCGGTTTCTTCCATTCGGTCCAGTCGGAAAAAGCGATAGATGAGGGGAACAACGAAGGGACGACGTTTGTTTATTGACCTTTTCTCGCTTCCAACTACCTGGAATTCAAGGAAGCAATGGTGGAGATGACGGGAATCGAACCCGTGACCTCAGCCTTGCGAAGGCTGCGCTCTCCCAACTGAGCCACATCCCCATCCAGGCTTGGATATATAAACTCTTCTCGACAATCTGTCAACAGCTGAAGCTTCAGTTGCGCGACACGAAGACAGCCAGGGCGCTGCAGGGCAGGCACTTGGAGCCGCCCGCCGTTTACGAATCCGATTCGCCCCCGCTTTCAGCCTTTCGGTAGAAATCGAGCAGAAAGTCCGCCTCCTTTGGTGAAAGATCAAACCGCATCACGGCGTCATTCAAGAAAGACTGCGGCGACTTTTCAGGGTGTTCGGTCAGTTGTGCGGAAATCCATTTCACCGCCCTGCGTATGCGTTCCCCTTCGGGCATCACGGTTGCCATATATATCCACCCTCCTTTCGTGAGCCTGTCTTTCTTATTTACCTCAAGAAAACCAGCCTGGGAAGCCAAATCGGAGCCATTCACCGGCATCATGTCCGATTTTGCCGCCGAAGCGGATTCCATTTTTTTGTCCCCATCATGCCTTACACTGAGGATAAGTCCTTCCTGCATCGAGAGGAAGTCCTCATAACAACCTTTTCGAAGGCCGCGACTTCAGGAGATCGCGACCGGGCCGTTGGAGACGATCGGCCCGGTCGTCGGGAACCCGCCCCCGGGATTCGCCGGACACCGCAGCAACGGTTTCAGTGTCCCGTATCCGTGACTCCCGCTTCCTCGAAGGTCTTGCATTCCATAAGCACCTTCGCTGCGGCTTCCACGATGTTCATGGCCAGAACCGAGCCCGTCCCCTCTCCCAGCCTCAGACCCAGGTCGAGGATGGGCCGCAGTCCGAGCAGTTCCACCATGGTGTCATGACCGACTTCCTGGCTCCTGTGCGAAACAAAAAGATAATCGCGTGCATGAGGAGCCATCCGACAGGCGATGAGCGCCCCCGCCGTGGCGATAAAGCCGTCGCAGACAATGGGGACTCTTAAGGCGGCGGCACCCAGCACTGCGCCGGCCAGTGCGGCGATTTCGTAGCCGCCGACCCTGGCGAGCACGTCGAGCGGATCTGACGGGTCAGGCCGGTTGACTCGCAGGGCTTTTTCAATCACCTCGACTTTGCGCTCAAATGCAGCATCGTCGATACCCGTTCCTCGTCCGGTGAGATTTCTCACCGGCCTGCCGCTAAATACCGCGGCAACGGCGGTGGATGGCGTCGTGTTCGCGATGCCCATGTCTCCCGTTCCGAAAAGGCGGTATCCCTCGCGAACACAGGCATCCTCAACCAGGTCGGCTCCAACAAGTACACCCCGCACAGCTTCTTCCCGGGTCATGGCCGGGCCGAGCACCATATTTGCGGTTCCCTTTCCGATCTTCCTGTGGACAATGGGCCATTCCGCCGGCAGATCCGCAGCCACGCCGCAATCGACCACGCGGATATCCGACCCAGAATGGCGAGCCAGCACATTGATCGAGGCCCAGCCCTGCACGAAGCTGTAGACCATCTGAGCCGTCACTTCCTGCGGGTAGGCACTGACTCCCTCAGCCGCAACTCCATGGTCCCCCGCCATGGTAAACACAAGTTTCTTCGAAAGATCGAAGGTCAGACTCCCGTGAATGCCGGCAAGGCGGGCTCCAAGCACCTCGACCTGCCCGAGCGACCCGCGCGGCCGGATCTGTGATTTCAATCTTTCCCAGGCTCGATCCTCCCATTCCCGGTCAGCAGGCCTGACTCGATCCAGCAATGGACTCAATCGTTCCATGATCTTCTCTCCTCAAATGTCAACCGCCACGAAACAGCGGCGGCACGGACAAAAAAATCCTTCAAACCTCGTCTGCGAGGCTTGAAGGATCGCTTAATGGCTTCGGCTATCCTGCAGCCATCACCCCATGAGCATCATGGGGCCATCCTCTTCACGGCAGGTCTTCTGACTTGCGGATCATTTTACTTCCCGGCCCTTCCCATCCCGTGACGCAGTGCATGCGGATCACGGAACAGTGGTTGCCGCCGGCTTTCATCCCCGCTCACAGCGCCGGCCAAACGTGTCGCCTTAACGACTTCCCTGTTACACCCGGTAGGGTACCGCGAAGAGGCCCGATATCAATGTAAAAAAATAAGGCGGTTTACCCTGTCTTCTTGCTCGTTCTTTTCAGAAATTTCAGGGCCTTTTCCGTTTCCATCACTGGGATGATTTCCGCCACTCCCAAGTCGGACCAGTTGAAGACGGAAGCCGCCAGGTGGACGTCGTCTTCGGCCTCGAAAAGACGGAACACCCGGTGTCCGGAAAGATCAAGCCATTCACCCAGGATCTTGACTCCGCTTTCCTTCTCGACACCGCCCATCCCCCTTTCGATCACCTGTTTCCGATCCTCCGGGGCATAACTGAATATAGCCATGAACAACATAGACTACTCCTTTCCAACAAATCGATTGTATGCTTCTTTAAAGATGCATATCCCTCAGGCGCGGGATCGAAGTATTATAGATAATCAGGATACGGGAAAGCAAGTGAATAGCATGGAACCGCGCTCACTGGGCCTGAAGTCTCTCGATGTACCCGGAATAGATCCGGTCCTGCACCCTGCCGATACACGTCGAATAGGTCTTTTCGAGTTCGAGGGAGATCTGCGTTGCACTCCGCCATCTTCTCAAGGGGTCGCATTCCAGGCATCTCATGATGACCACGTTCAGTTCTTCGGGAATCTCCGGCCTCCAGACCTTGGGAGGAGTCGGGTACTGTTCGCAGTGCTGAATTTCGAACTCTTCGAAGGATGACGCGTTAAACGCGCGGCAGCCGGTGAGCATTTCATAAAAGAGGGTGCCGAACTGGTAGATATCCGTGAAGACAGGCGGTCTCTTCCGTGCAAGATAAGTTCTGAACTGTTCCGGAGCGCGGTAGGACAGGAAGGCAAGCGGCAGGTGCCGGATGTGTGTTCCCACGGGGTTGTGTTTTTCGATCTCCCGCCACAAGCCGCCGTTGTTCAGTCTGAGGTGAGGCCGGGTGCCGTGGAGCAGAACCCTCGAAGGTCTCAAATCCAGGTGATAGATGTTTCGTATCTTTTCATCCCGTCCCATGTGGAGGTGAAGGTCACCCAGTCCTTCGAGGATCTGATGAGCGAAATGGATGGCCAGCGGGACAGGCATCAGTTCGTTGCCGGCCAGCAGGTCTGCAAGAGACAGTGCATAGTACTCACGTACGACACAATAATGGTCTTCAGTGCGAAGCAGGTCGAAGACCCTCGCCAGGTGCTGCGAGTTGGTCATAATGATGGCTTTGCCCCAGGTGAAGAGAGCCTCAGGGGAAAGCCCCCGTGCGAACGGTGCCGTGAGCACCTGTCCCGCACATCGCCGCCCGTCCCCTTCGTTCTCCAGTTCAAGAACAAGAGAGGAAATGCCCACATGAAGAAGGTTCAGAACCGTGTAGGACTGCCTTCGCCCGGCAAGATATTCGCCGCGGCCGTTCTCCCAGGACTCGATGCAGCTGCCGACGAGTTGGGACAGCGAGCAATGGTCCATGGAGTCACCGATGGAGGATGCGGCTCGAGCTTCCCCTGACGTTGTCTTTTCCTTGGACCAGGCTGTCTTCTCTCGGTTATTGCCCTCGCGGGTTCGAATCGAGGATACCGCAACGATTTCTTTCCGAGTCTGGGAGCACCGGGTGATTTTGATGAGGATCTGCTTTTTCAGCTCCTCGTCTACGTCCGGGTCGGCGTACACAATTTCGTAATAGCGAATCGCGTCATCCCATTTCCCGAGACGGCCCGCACAATCACCGCACAACTCCCAGCACTGCATCACCCGGTAACCGCCCGCCGCTGCATGTTCGAATTCGCCTATGGCCTCCTCCCAGAACTGGCCATCCGTCAACGCCATCGCATATTCAAAGCTCCGGCGCGGGTCAACAGGAGGATCCCCGTGCGCCACCAACGGGTTGCGAAACTGCGCCCCTTCAGCTTCATGCTTTTTTCTTTCACCCAGTTTCTCCAGTTCCTCCTGGATTCTCGAACGAAGTTCACCCTTTTCATCTTCAGATAACAGGCTGTTTTCGAGGTCATCGAGCAGTTCCGTCAAAAGTTCTCTTATGCCGTCGTCCAGTCCCTGTTCCCGGTATAACCTGGCTTCTTCCAACCGATCGAGAAACGTTTGAAACAGGTTTCCGGACACCATGCTTTCAGAGCTCCCACTCCCCCAGACGGGTCTCCCGCCGCAGGACTAGTCTCACCCCGGCATCGAGGCCCGCCATCCATTCATTGTCGATGCTGCCTTTTCATGTCTCCGCCATGCAGCAGACGGACCTGCATTCTTTGCCCGATGCGGCAAAGCCGTTCATAAACGAGTCCCTCCGATGCTTCTTCACGAATCCGCTGTTTTTCACACAAAGGATCGATGGCAGCACAACCTCATTTCCCGCGAAGACCAAAACGTCATAGACGCGAAGATCACAACGACAGGGCAGGGACGGCGCCTCGGCTTGCACCGCCCCTGCCTCCGAACGGGACTGGCGGCTCTTCGGCATCCGGCTCTTCAAGCTGTGGTTTTGCCTCCTGAAGACTGGAACAAAGCGCGACGAACCGCTTCCAGGCTGAAGAGCCCCAGGACGGTGATAAAACAGGCGCCATTCTGCGAACAGTCGCAACCGGCCAGGCGAATGGATTGCCGTTGATGCCTGTCCCAGCGGCAGTTCATACGCCGACATCCTCCTGGTATGCGCCCATCAAGCGCCCCATGGGTTTGCGGCGGCATCCCGCAGGGGTGGAATCCCGCGGAGGCAATTTTTTCCCGTGGAGGGGGTTTTCCCGGTTATGGCGGTTCTTCCAATGAGTGAGGCGATAGGGTCGGTTCGCGAACCGCCCTTACAATCGCCCGTGACTGCAGGGATTCCATAATAAGAAGAACCGAAAAAGTTCGCGTGCTGACTTTCATCACCCGTCGTTCCTGCCGCTTCCCGAACCGTATTTCTTTACAAGTTCATCCGTGTCGAAGACTTTCACGGGGTCGTGCGCACCTGTTCGAATAACACCCAGCGCATCCTCACAGCTGCAGCCGGCCTTGAAGATTTCCACCTGATTCTGCAGATCGAATCGAGGTGTATCTACAAATAGGATCCCGTGGCGCCTGCCACTGCTCACCATTATGGCTCCCCCTGCAACGGGCGGGAGACCCCTCTCATCCCGCTCCTCGAACGGGATGGGCACAAATCGATATTCTTTGAGTACCTCCGTTGGAAGGCCGGCCCAAATTCCGAACAAACCCGACCGGATACTTTTGAAAAACGGCTTGAAATCAGACAGCGTGGCGTAGCCTCGACGAACGATCTTGCCTGCCTTCCGATTTGAGATGTTTGAAATCCTGACCAGCTGCGAAACGGGGACTGCAAACCTTTTTCCCGCAAAGGAAAAGACACAGACATCCTCGCGCCTTGCGTTCTGTGCCGGGAACGCATCCTCTCCCTCTGCATCCTTTCCGGATTTCATTCCTCCATCCCATGAAACGGATTCCATTTCCGGTTCTATGGAGCCGCTCATTCCCAGGTCCGAACGGCTTCCAGGAGTTTCCATCCGTTGCATC
>JABUEY010000163.1 GCA_013314815.1 Syntrophobacteraceae bacterium | reverse complement strand
GACCCGGATGTTCGAAACATAGGCCGAATCGGGAAGACCGATATGCTTGTTCGCCACGAATACCGCCGGGATCTTGAGTCTTCCGGCAGCCCGGATGATCAGTTCCTTGATCGGCGCCGGACAGGCATCGGCATCCACCCATATCTTCATGAGCCTCCCCCTGAGCCGAATTCAGCTCCAAGCGAATTCATCATGAGACAGCCCTCCGAATTCTCCGCTTCTCCATCACACCTTACGCGGTAAGAACGCATTTCCTGCCGGTAATTCCCCGGATCCATGTATAATCCTTTCTTGGATTACACGCACGGGAGTGGACACTTCATGACGCTTTTCGAGGAGCAGGACATGACCGTCATCACGATGCACACCTCCAGAGATGCAGCCTGATGGAAATCGAGTCCGTCACTCATCCCGGCCTGGTGAGAACCAACAACGAAGATGCATTCCTTGTGAGGTATCTTGCACCAGGGGAATACCTTATCGCCGTGGCCGACGGGATGGGGGGGCACGCAGCGGGCGAGCAGGCATCCCTCATTGCCACGGACACTCTCGGAAGCTTCGACTTTCACCGGTGCCACCCTCAGGATCTTGTGCGAGCGGTTCTCGACGCTGACCGGCGAATCATCGAGGCATCCCGGAAGGATCCTCGATTGCTGGGAATGGGAACGACCCTCACAGCGGTGCTCATCTCGGCGGGAAACGCCGGGTGGGCCCACGTGGGAGACAGCCGCCTGTATCTTTTCAGAGAAGCCAGGCTCCATCAGATCACCGGGGACCACACCATCCCGGGGATGCTCCTCGA
Source organism: Syntrophobacteraceae bacterium (assembly GCA_013314815.1). Classification (GTDB taxonomy): domain Bacteria; phylum Desulfobacterota; class Syntrophobacteria; order Syntrophobacterales; family Syntrophobacteraceae; genus JABUEY01. The sequence goes on along the minus strand of JABUEY010000163.1, from coordinate 7,181 downwards.
ACGCGGGGAAATCTCCCCCGAAGAAGCCCGGGTTCATCCTCTGCGTCACATTCTGTTGAAATGCCTGGGATCTTCCGTGGCCGACCCGGATTCGGGCACCTTCCCCGTGGCAGCCGGCGACCTTCTCCTGCTCACCTCCGACGGCCTGCACGATGCCGTACACGAAAGGGTCATTGCTGGCATCCTGGCTTCAGGCAGTACATTGAAGGAAAAGATGAACAGCTTGCTTGACGCCGCCCTTTTCGAAGGCGGAAGGGACAATATCACGGCCGTCGCCGTTCGAACCTGACTCGTGCTTTCTCCGATGCATCGGCACCCGGCCCGCCTGGGCTAATAGAAGAAGTCGTATTCAGGAAGGCGATAAAGGCGCCGGATCTGGGAAACGAGCGTATCCGGAAGGTAGCGGCCCCACAGCTTGATGGTCGGAGGCTCGATATCGACCTCGGGGCTGAATCCCACCGAGAAGAGATACTCCAGCAGAAACTCCACGTTCATGGGCAGGCACCCCTTGTATTCCCGGTTGTCTCTTTGCTGGATGATCCTCTCTTCGTGGATGCTGTTGCCCAGTTCGGATTCCACCATGTCCGGGAAGGTGGACAGGATCAGTTCGATGCAGATTGTGGGGGCCGCGTTCTCGATGAGGGGTTCGAGTCCCTCTTTCAGAGTATCCTCGGGAATGCCCCGGTTCAAATAGTTTTCCCAGCTTCTTGAATCCCGGTACCTCCGGCAGACGAGTTCCGGGTCCCATTCCACATCGAGGATCAGGTTTGTTGCCTGGTAATGCCCGCGCAATTCCTCCCTTTCGACAATCCTGATATTCGGATGGCTTTCCAGGAAGGATTCGAGGCGCGCCACCTTCTCGGGTTCCCCCAGGACCTTTATGCCGCCCACATCGTTGATCGTAAGCGGCGCCCTGTCGAATTCGATCCTCCCGTCGAGAAAACTCCGTGCAATGCTCCGTTCGGCTTCGACAAATTCCTTCTCCATCTCCTTTTCCGGCGTGACAAGGTATTCGATGGGAATGCCCCATTCCTGGGCGCGGTCCTCGGCCATGCGGCGTGCTTTGTTCTGCACGGCCTTGAAGAGCCAGGCGGCAAAATGCCGGTTCGCTTTTTCCGCGATCCTCTTGGGGCGCTTGATCCTGTAAAGGCCGAGCAGTTGGTCGTGTTCATCCACGCACATGACCCCGTTTATGGGAGCTTCGCGGTAGTAGAAGTCGGGGGTTTCCTGGTACCGGCGGCAGAGTTCCAGGACCCTGGGAGTGACGTCGCTGGTGCAACGGCAGATGGCGTCCCGTAATTCTCCTTTGGTACGAATGCGTTTCTCGTAAAAGGTTCTTTCATATACAATCGGGAGAAAGGATCTGGCTATGCTTTCCAGCGTGACCCCCACAATGAAGCCGTCACAGATGAGGATCTGAGTCAGCCTCAGGGCGTCGGTACGTCTGGGCCGTCCGCAAAACCAGCGTTCGGCGATTTCGAAAAGGTCTTGACGATGAACGAACGAAGTCAGATACACTTAAGGAATCCCTGCTGTGTGGACGATACGATACGAGTCGCGGACATACAGCCGTGTGGAACGTACGGCGGCATCCTGATCCTGGACGAATTGGGAGATGATCCTGACATCATCCGGCTCGCTTCCAGTATAACACGTTTACCAGGGAAGAGAAAAAGGTTCGCTGCCCGCCCTCAAAATGATTTATGATAGCGGATGAATTCGAATCGAGCGTTTCGGACGGATAACCGCGGATGGAACGGATAGACCCCGGAGCCGGACCGGGGCATCACCTGACCGGAAGAGGAGGATCGGCAAACCATGAGTAGAATCATGTTATGGTCATTGATCTTCAGCCTGGGAGCACTCCTGCTCCTTCCCGTTCAGACGCCGGGGCAGACCGGGAAGACGATCCAGCTCCCGAGCCCCCGCATGGAGGCAGGCAGGCCTCTCATGCAGGCACTGAAGGACAGGAAATCCACCCGGGCCTTCACCAGGGAACAACTGCCGCTCCAGACACTTTCCGACATGCTCTGGGCGGCGTTCGGCATCAACCGGCCGGAAACCGGCGGCCGCACCGCGCCGTCCGCGCTGAACCGGCAGGAAATCGACGTCTATGTGGCCACTTCCGACGGGATTTACCTGTATGATCCAAAAGCACACGTTCTGAACGTGGTTGTCCCGGGGGATCATCGCAGGGTCACGGGCAGGCAGTCGTTCGTGGAAGACGCTCCCATAAACCTCATCTACGTAGCGGACTATTCGAAGATGACGGGCAGTCCCCAGGAGGAAAAGGACCTCTACGCGGCAGCCGACACAGGGTTCATCAGCCAGAACGTGTACCTCTTCTGTGCATCGGAAGGACTTGCCACGGTCGTTCGAGGGTCCATCGACAGGCCGGCACTGACCAGGGTCATGAAGCTGCGCCCTCACCAGAAGATCATCCTGGCCCAGACAGTGGGGTACCCGACAAAGTAGCACCGGCGGGGAGGCGAAAGCATCCCCGCCGGCTTGCGGTTTGTCCGCGAATCCAGGTGGAAAACTTTGACTTTGCAGGCGTGAAAGGATATGTTTGACGCAAGTTGAATAATCTACCGGAAGGCAATACACGCCATCCCGATCCATTGAACCCGACAATCGCCGGTAAACCTCGGAAGAAGTCCTTGCACAGGCCGCCTTGAAGAAAATCCGCTAAAAGTCGATTTTGGAACAATCGAAGCGTATCCGTTTCCGCGAAGTTCCAGGAAGATGTCGTGGGAGTTTGCATGAAAAATTCCGCCGCGGGCATCCTTTCGCCGGCCGAAGCTGCGACCCGTGCGATTCCAGTGGATATGGACCGGCAATGATCGAGGATCAAGTTTTGAACCGTTATCATACCAAAGAAGTGCAAAAACGCAGGACCTTCGGCATCATCAGTCATCCCGACGCAGGAAAGACCACGCTTACCGAAAAACTTCTTCTGTTCGGAGGCGCCATTCAGCTGGCGGGAGCTGTAAAGGCGCGGAAAGCCTCCCGCCATGCCACGAGCGACTGGATGGCGATCGAAAAGGAGCGCGGCATATCCGTCACCACTTCGGTGATGAAGTTCGAATACCGGGACTTCGAAATAAACCTGCTCGATACCCCGGGGCACCAGGACTTCTCAGAAGACACCTACCGGGTGCTCACAGCGGTCGATACAGCCCTCATGGTCATCGACAGCGCCAGGGGCGTCGAACCCCAGACGGAAAAGCTGATGGAAGTCTGCCGCATGCGCAATACTCCCATCATCACCTTCATCAACAAGCTGGACAGGGAAGGGCTGCCTCCCCTGGACATCCTGTCACAGATCGAAGAGAAACTGCAGATCGAGTGCACTCCGCTCTCCTGGCCTATCGGCTGTGGCAAGTCCTTCAAGGGAGTCTATAATCTCTATCGCAAACAACTGCACCTGTTCACTCCCGGCCAGGAAACCCGCCACCAGGCTGGAATCGTCATTGACGAAATCTCCGACCCGAGACTGGACGAGCTTCTCGGGTCACAGGCGGCGACACTCCGGGAAGATATCGAACTGCTTGAAGGCGCCGCCGATCCCCTGCAGAGGGATCATTTCCTGAGGGGGAACCAGACCCCGGTGTTCTTCGGGAGTGCTCTCAACAACTTCGGAGTGCGCGAACTCCTGGACGCGTTCGTGGAGATGGCTCCCCATCCCGGTCCCAGGGCCGCCGTCAGCCGGGAGGTCTCACCGTATGAAGAGGCGTTTTCCGGCTTTGTTTTTAAGATCCAGGCCAACATGGACCCCGCTCACCGCGACCGTATCGCGTTCCTCAGGATCTGCTCCGGGAGATTCACCAGGGGAATGAAAGCCATGCACCATCGCCTGGGCAAGGAAATAACCCTTTCCAACGCAACCATTTTCATGGCCCAGGACCGAAAAACCGTGGAAGAAGCGTATGCGGGAGACATTATCGGCATACACAACCATGGCACTATCAAGATCGGGGACACGTTCAGCACCCGCGAGCCGCTCAAGTTTACCGGGATCCCCAGCTTTGCCCCCGAACATTTCCGCCGCGTGCTGCTGCGCAATCCCCTCAAGGCAAAACAGCTTCAGAAAGGACTGACACAGCTGTCTGAAGAGGGCGCCGTGCAGGTCTTCCGCCCCCTGGCCGGCAGGGATTACTACCTGGGAGCCGTCGGTATGCTCCAGTTCGATGTCACCATGGCGCGTCTAAAAGACGAATACGGCGTGGATGCCGTCTACGAACCGGCAGGGTATTCAGCGGCAAGATGGATCGAATGCCAGGACGAGAATCTGCTGGAATCCTTCGAAAAAGACCATTATGCCAACCTGGCCTTCGATGCGGAAGGCCGGCTCGCCTACCTGGCATCCAACGAATGGCGCCTGGGATTCGTGATGGAAGACTGGCCCGGAATTGCTTTTCTCAAGACGCGTGAAACAGGATGAAACGATTTCCGCAGCCCGGCCGAAGGCCGAAGAACGGCATGACCGGCTGCCTGAAACGTGTCGCATGCCCGCACAGATGATTCGAACACTGTCGCCGGCACCCTTGACGGCGGGCGGGAAGAATGGTTTAATAGATGATTATGATTCTACTTTTTTCGAGACTCCCTGATCGTCGTGAATCCGCAGGCAGCCCGCGCCGGCCCCGAGGATCGGTTCGCTTCAAACCTTGCCGAGAGAGTTCCGAAGGAATTTCGATTTGCATGCAGTAGTCTTTCACTGTGGCGACGAGGATATCGCGAACGGCATATTGAATGCCGGGCAGAAGTTTGTGCACTCCCGTATTCTCCGCCGTCTTCACGAGGGTGATCTCCCGCCGCCTGCCGTGAATCATTCGCAGCACAAAGAGGTAACAAATTGATCAGCAGTATAATCGACAGTGTTCGCAACCTGTTCCACAAGATCAACCGGGACGGGAAAGAAACTCAACCCCCTCCCTCGGTTCCCCTGCCGCAACATCCCGAAGCCGTGAGTCAGCCAGCCAGGAATACCAGCAGGAGCGCACCTTCTCCAGGAAACGGAGGAGAATCTCCGCCACGCAGGCCAAGGCGCCGAAAACGCTCGCCTGCAGGGAATAAACGGAGCTCCGAACCTTCCGCCAGGGCCGATTCGATTCCGGTTCAGAAGGAACCCGATGCCGCCGGGCATCTCGAACCCTGGGATCCGGATCAGTACCAGGTACCTGTTGAAGAAGGCAAGATCCGCTTCCACGATCTCGACATCCCCCCGGAGATCCTTCGCGCCGTTTCAGACCTGGGTTTCATGTACTGCACGCCCATCCAGGCCGAACTTCTTCCCAAGGCCCTGCAGGGCAGGGACGTTGCCGGCCGTGCCCAGACGGGAACCGGCAAGACCGCGGTGTTTCTCATCAGTATCATCAGCCACTTGATTCGAAAACCGGCGTCTGAAAGCCGCCGAAAGGGCAGGCCCCGAGCTTTCATACTCGCTCCAACCCGCGAACTCGTGCTCCAGATCGAAAGAGATGCGAAGGCCCTGGCCAGGTATACGCCCCTCAACATCGTCTCGGTCTTTGGAGGCATGGACTACGAGAAGCAGAAGCAGATGCTCAAGGGTAAGGCGGTGGATATCGTAGCTGCAACTCCCGGCCGTCTTCTCGATTTCGAGCGACACGGGGACATCGGCCTGGACAGGGTCGAGATTCTGGTCATCGACGAAGCCGACCGCATGCTCGACATGGGCTTCATTCCCGACGTGCAGAAGATCATCGGCAGTACTCCACCGAAAACACGCCGCCAGACCATGTTTTTCAGCGCGACCCTGACTCCGCAGATCATGAACTACGCGGAAAGGTGGACCAGGGATTCTTTCCTGGCTGAAATCGAATCCGAGCAGATGACGGCCGAGACGATCAATCAGCTCGTCTACATCACCACGATGGAAGAGAAGTTCCCGCTGCTCTACAACCTGATCACGGGAGAAGACCTGGAGAGGGTCATTGTATTCACCAACAGGAGAGACCAGGCCAGGAGACTGACGGAGCAGTTCACGGATCACGGGATCAATTCGGCTCTTCTTTCCGGAGAAGTGGAACAGAAGAAACGGGTAAAGACTCTCGAAGGATTTCGGAACGGCAACATCCGGGTTCTCGTGGCCACGGACGTGGCCGCGCGCGGCCTGCACATAGACGGAGTCAGCCACGTCATCAATTACAATCTGCCCCTTGACCCGGAAGATTACGTCCACCGCATCGGCCGAACGGGCCGCGCGGGTTTGCACGGCACGTCGGTAAGTTTTGCGAGCGAGGATGATTCCTTCCAGATTCCGGGCATCGAAAAATTCATCGGCCGCCGACTGCCCTGCGTGTACCCAGAGGAAGAATGGCTGAAGGCTCCGCCGCCGCCCCGGGCGATACATCGAGGGCGGCAGGCCGTGGTGCACCGAAAGCCGCACAGAAGAGGCACCGCCAACAGAGGCAGAGGATGAAAGCGGCGCGAATTCTCCTGAACAGGCGCTATCTTCTCCTCGAAGCCGTATAGCTTATTCTGTAGATGGCATTGGCGTAGTCATCGGAAACAAAGAGGGAGCCGTCGGGGGCAATTTCAACGTCCACCGGCCTCCCCCAGTGTTCTTCCCCCTGGAGCCACCCTCCCGCGAAGACTTCATAGGCCGTCGGCACGTTTCCTCTGAGCCTCACAAGAGTCACCCGGTAGCCGATCTTGCTGCTCCTGTTCCACGAACCATGTTCCGCAATGAAAATCTGGTTCCTGTACTCCTCCGGAAACATTTCCCCCGTATAGAACCTCATGCCCAAAGCCGCCACGTGAGGCCCCAGCTTCATGGCGGGGGGGACAAAATCGCTGCATGGCCGTTCCTTTCCGTATTCCGGGTCGGGGATATCTCCTGCGTGACAATAGGGGAAACCGAAGTGCAGTCCTTGTACGGGGGCATGGTTGAGTTCGTCGGGAGGGATGTTGTCTCCCATGAGATCCCGCCCGTTATCCGTGAACCACAGTTCTTTCGTCCGGGGATGCCAGTCGAATCCCACGGTGTTGCGCACCCCGTGGGCGTAGACCTCGATCCCGCTTCCGTCCTGGTTCATTCGCATGATGGTCGCGTAGCGCCTGTCGTCCTTCCTGCAGGAATTGCACGGCGCTCCGACGGGGACATAAAGCCGGCCGTCGGGTCCGAACCGGATGAACTTCCATCCGTGAGCCAAGTC
>JABUEY010000162.1 GCA_013314815.1 Syntrophobacteraceae bacterium | reverse complement strand
GTCGTCCGGAAGCTCGCTCCACTGCATTTCGCCGCTCCACATGTTCACATCTCAATCATCGACGCTGCGCTGTTTCCTGAGCAGGCATCGATGGATGATGTGAAATCCGTGCCGACCGTTATCCTCGACGGTCGGCTGCGCTGGACCGGGCAGGTGGGCATGGAGGAGATTCTCGATGCTCTTGTCGACCGGGACCCCGCACTCCTCGGCACCCAAGCCCTGAAGGGCATCGTCAAGGACGGAAATGCCGCCCTGCTGGCACGGATGATGGTTGAACGCGGAAAGATCTTTCCCGGGTTCCTCGGGCTGCTCATCGATCCGGATTGGTCGCTCCGCCTCGGTGCCATGGTCACACTCGAAGAAATTGCCGCCTCAGCCCCGCATCTTGCATCGAATGTACTCGACGAACTCTGGGCCCGGCTGCCTGAAGTCTCAGACCCGGTAAGAGGAGACGTCTTCTATCTCACCGGGGTCCTGGGATCAGGGGAATGGATTCCCAGGCTTCAAGGTGCACGGTCCGTATATCGGGCCCCTGACCTGGCGGCTGCCATCGAGGATGCGCTGGATGCCCTCGGGAACCTTCCTGGTTGAATACAGCGAACCACCTGCCGCAGCAATTGCACTGCATGTACAATACCTGATATACTGATCTACCTGAGAGCGGTACGGAGCCGGAAGCGAAGGGGAACAGCTGCATGAGCCACGACTGGGATTTCTGCAAGAAGGAAACGGAGTCTCCACTCGAGAGAATCATCAGGATGGCTTCCCGGGCATCGGCCGATGTTTTTTGTGTTGTGGACGCAGAAGGCCGCTTCAGGGGTGCCAATCGGCAATACTGCGATCTACTGGGTTTTACTCATGACGAACTGCTTTCCATCTCCCTTGCGGATGTCATTCCCGGTTTTCCCGGTCTGGACCATTCCTTTTTCAGCAAACCACGGATCCGCTGTGCTCATCGAAGGAAAGACGCGGAAGAGATAGATCTTCAAGTCAGCATCGAACCTATCGAACTGGAAGAGAGGCTTTTTGTCGTCCACGTGGAGGACCCCGGTGCATCCAGGGACACTGGAGACTACCTGCACGCCGTGGATGCACTTCTCAAGCTGTTTGGGCAGACCTCGTCCAGGGCGGAGTATCTCGATTCGGTGGTGGATCATGTACAGGAATGGAGCGGCTGCCGTTGTGTCGGGATCAGGGTCCTGGATGAAGACGGGGGAATGTATTACGGGTCACACAAGGGATTCAGCCAGGCGTTCTGGGCTTCGGAAAACTGGTTGTCCGTAGATGAGGATGAATGCGCCTGCACAAGGGTGATCCGGGAAGAGCCCGAGGCTCAAGACCTTCCCGTTATGACGCGGCAGGGTTCATACTGTTACCAGGATGTCCAGGAGTATCTGCGATCTCTGCCCGAGGCAGGAAGAAACCGGTTCCGGGGAGCCTGTGCGGGAAACGGCTTCCGTTCCCTGGCCCTGATACCCGTTCGTTACCGGGACCGCATGGTGGGCATGGTTCACATTGCGGATGAACGGCCCGGGATGATTTCCTTCAAGCTCATCGGATTCCTCGAATCCCTGACGCCCCTCATGGGGGAGGCCATCCAGAAGTTCAACACGGAAGAGGAACTGCAGCACAACCACGCCATCCAGTCTCTCATCAATTCCCTGCTGCACATCTCCTTCGAGGACATACACCTCGACGAAATCCTCGATCGCTCCCTCGCCCTGATCATGGATGTCTCGTGGATGGAGACGGTATCGGGAGGAAGCATCTTCCTGGTGGAGGATACTCCCGACGCCCTGGTCCTCAAGGCAAAAAAGGGCCTTGCAGACACAGCCGACGGAGCCTGTACGTCGCCCCTGCGGCGATTCAGACACCGCCCGGCGGCTCTTGGAAAGGAATACCTGCCGGAGGGTTACCCTGCTGATCCGGGGTATGCCAGGGGAACCTGCGAGTGTACCGAATACTGCATTCCCATTCTTTCGTCGGAGAGGATACTCGGGTTGTTGAAACTTCACATTGAAATGAAACGCAGGCCGCCTGGCCGTCGACAGATCGAGCACCTGGCCGCCGTAGCCAATACCCTGGCGGGCATCATTCTTCGCAAGCAGGCGGAAGAATCCCTGAAGCAGAGCGAAGCCAGGTATCGAGCTATTGTCCAGAGCCAGACTGAACTCGTCTCCCGCTTCTCTCCGGACGGGACCCTGACCTTCGTCAACGACGCCTACTGCCGTTACTTCGGTGAAACCCGCGAGGAACTTCTGGGCTACAAGCTCTGGCATCATGTTCCCGCGGAGGAAAGGGACCTGCTGCAGGATTACATCGCCAGCCTGACTCCTGAAAACCCGGCGGGAATGATCGAACACCGTGTAATCACGTCGGACGGAGCGGTACGGTGGCAGCAATGGACGGACAGGGCGATCCATGATGAAAACGGAAAGCTCATCGAAATCCAGGCAACAGGGCGGGACATCAGCGAAAGGAAAGCCATGGAGCAGGCGCTGATCGAATCCCAGGATCGGCTGCGAGCCCTTTCGGCCCAGCTCATCATAGCCCAGGAAAACGAAAGGAAGCGGATCGCACGCGAACTCCACGACAGCATCGGGCAGTACCTGGCAGCAATCAAGTTCAGGCTGGAATCCACGATCAAGGAAGTCTGCTCCGATTCATCCGGCATGCACATCAGGGCACTCGAAGGTTCGGTGGGTACGGTGCAGATGGCCATCGAGGAGGTGAGGCGCATCATGACGGATCTCAGGCCGTCGATTCTGGACGACCTGGGAATCGTGGCGACCATCCGTTGGTTCTGCCGTGAATTCCAGAAGATATACTCCAATATTCGCGTCAATCCCCAGGTGGAAATCGATGAAGATGAGATGCCCGAAAGTCTCAAGATCGTGGTCTTCAGAGTACTCCAGGAAGCTCTGAACAACGTCGCCAAACACAGTCATGCCCAGGTGGTGAATATCTTTCTCGGCAGGAATAATGGCCGCATCGAACTGGCCATAGCGGACAACGGGCAGGGATTCCAGCTCCCCGCCGAACCGTCACTCAGGGGGCACGGGCTGACAAGCATGAGGGAGCGGGTTGAACTCTCGGGTGGGGCCTTTTTCCTCGAAACCACGCTGGATACGGGCACCGTGGTCAGGGCGTCCTGGCCCTCTTCCTCGAAATGAAGCCCACACGGCCGAAACACGTCGAGTCTCGAACTGGAGGTTTTCGAGAAAGAGCAAGGTGTCTCATCTAGCGGGTTCAATCCCTGAAAAGCTCCGTGCTGAGGTAGCGCTCGCCCGTACTGGGCAGGATCACGACGATCAGTTTGCCTTCGCTCTCCGGGCGTGCGGCCACCTGCAGGGCCGCCCACACGGCCGCACCGGACGAAATGCCGCACAGAATGCCTTCGGCCGAGGCCATCCGCCTGGCCGTATCGAAAGCATCCTCGTTGCTCACCGTCACGATCTCATCCAGGATATTCCTGTTGAGAACCTCGGGCACAAACCCTGCCCCGATCCCCTGAATCTTGTGCGGACCGGGTCGTCCACCGGACAGGACGGGAGACGCCGCAGGTTCCACGGCAATGGCTTGAAAAGAGGGCTTTCGCTGTTTGATCACCTCGGCCACTCCCGTAATGGTTCCACCCGTGCCGACACCCGCGACCAGCGTATCCACCTTTCCCCGGGTATCTCTCCAGATCTCCTCGGCGGTAGTGCGCCGATGAATTTCCGGGTTGGCCGGATTCGCAAACTGGTTGGGCATGTAGGCATCGGGTGTCTCGGCCGCGATTTCCCTCGCCTTCCTGATCGCTCCCGCCATCCCGTCACTGCCCGGAGTGAGAACCAGTTCGGCCCCCAGGTGCCTGAGCAGCCTGCGCCTCTCCAGGCTCATGGTTTCCGGCATGGTCAGGACCAGGCGGTGCTTCCTGACGGCACAGACAAAGGCAAGGGCGATGCCGGTGTTTCCGCTGGTAGGTTCCACGATAAGGGTATCTCTGCTGATCAGTCCCCGCGATTCGGCGTCTTCGATCATGGAAAGCCCGATCCGGTCCTTTACGCTGCCGAGCGGATTCCTGAATTCAATCTTGGCCAGAACAACGGCTCGAAGCCCCGCACTCACCCAGTTGAGGCGAACGAGTGGAGTCGACCCGATGGTGCGGCTGATATCGGCATATACATCGTTCATGGAAACCCCCTGCCGGGAAGGCCGTTCCCGAATCGAGTTCAACCGGCGTTCCCCGTAAAGACCAGCTCCGGCCTCTTCAGTATCACCCTGGTATCCGGAGGCACCGACTCCGTGATCCAGACATTGCCACCGATGACGGAACGGGCTCCGATTACGGTGCTGCCTCCCAGGATTGTCGCCCCGGAATAGATGATCACGTCGTCTTCGATGGTGGGATGCCGCTTCTTGTTTCTCAGTTGTTCCCCCGCGTCGCGCGGGAGAGAAAGGGCGCCGAGAGTCACACCCTGGTAAAGACGGACCCGGTTGCCGATGACGGTCGTCTCTCCCACCACCACGCCGGTGCCATGATCGATAAAGAAGCTTTCCCCGATGCGGGCACCCGGATGAATATCTATCCCCGTCATGGTGTGGGCATACTCGGTCATGATCCTGGGAATGAGAGGCACTCTCTGTTCGTACAGTTCGTGGGCCGCCCGGTAAACCGTCACCGCAAACAGGCCCGGATACGAGAAGATGATTTCGTCATAACCTGCGGCGGCCGGGTCTCCCGTGTAGGCGGCGCGCACGTCCGTTCCGAGAATCCCTCTCAGCATGGGCAGTTCCCTCATGAAGTTTATCGCCGCTTCCTGCCCGCGTTCCTCGCATTGAATGCAGGGAAGGTCGTGGCGGATGCAGTCATGCCGCAGGGCGAGGGTAATCTGCTCGGACAGGTTCTCGAAGAGCGCAGTGGCTTCCTGCCCGAAATAGTAGCTCAGGTTGACTTCGTCCAGCCGTGTGCGAATGAAGTAGCCCGGGTAAAGGAGCCTTTGAATCCTGTGAATGATTTCAATCACGTATTCCCGGGACGGAATCGGCTCAGGCCCGACATGATCGAAGCAGTCCGTGCGGCGGCAGGACAGGACCAGTTCATCCACCACCCGAGGTATTTCTTCGCGAAAATGCCGAGTCATTTCCACGGACACTTTGCACCGGTCCTCCCTCGAAGATTCTTCCATGGCTTGTTCATCCTCTTTCGAAGCGTCCGTTCAGGTTCCTGGCCGGTCCTGCCCACGGGGGCAGGCGCTCAGCCGGGCTAAAAGCGGGCACATGCCTCGTCGCCCAGCGACTTCCAGTAAGGCGACATGCTGCGCAGAGTCTCGATGATGGGTGGAAGCTTTTCTATCACATGGTCGACATCCTCATCGGTATTGTAGACACTCAGGCTGAACCGGATGGAGCCGTGAGCCATCGTGAAGGGGACTCCCATGGCACGCAGCACGTGGGAAGGCTGCAGCGACCCTGAAGTGCAAGCGGATCCGGATGAAGCACAGATCCCGAATTCGTCCATCATGAGGAGTATGCCCTCCCCCTCGACATATTCGAAACTCAGGTTGGTCGTATTGGGCAGACGATGGACGGTGTCCCCGTTCACACGGCTGCCGGGAACCCGTTTGAGGATTTCCGATTCGAGCCTGTCGCGGAGCCTCTTCACTCTCGTGTTCTCATCCTCCATCCTGAGCAGGGCCAGCTCGGCCGCTTTTCCCATACCGATGATGCTTGGAGTGTTCTCCGTACCGCCCCTTCTTCCCTTCTCCTGGTGGCCTCCGATCATGAACGGCGAGAACTTCGTTCCCTTCCGGACAAACAGAACACCGATGCCCTTGGGGGCGTGGAGCTTGTGCCCGGAAATCGAAAGCATGTTGATGGAACTCCTGCTCATGTCGATGGAGATCTTGCCCACGGCCTGCACCGCATCCGTATGGAACAGTATCCCGCGCTCACGTGCCAGGCCGGCGGCTTCCTCCACCGGGAAGATAACACCCGTTTCGTTATTGGCCCACATAAGACTCACGACGGCGGTATCCGGAGTGAGGCTTTTCCGGTACTGGTCCATGTCCAAACGCCCTTCACCGTCCACGGCGATCTCGGTTACCCGGTAGCCCCTGGTGGCCAGGTGAGCGCACAAGGCCCTCACGGCGGGATGTTCGACCCTGCTGGTCACAATGTGCCGCCTGTCCGGGTTGGTGGCAAGAGCCGAACGAATGGCGGTATTGTCACTTTCCGTACCGCAGCTGGTGAAGATAATTTCTTCCGGCAAGGCACCGATGAGCGCGGCCGTTTTTTCCCGTGCATCGCGAACCTTCTTCCCCACCTGGCCTCCGAAAGAATGCATGCTTGAAGGATTGCCATAAAGATCATGGAAATAGGGGATCATGACTTCCACGACTTCCGGGGCCACCTGAGTGGTGGCATTGTTGTCCAGATAGACGGTTTTCATTGCGTTACCTCCTCCACCACCAGTTCAGGCCACACCAGCTCCCTTAGTTTCACTTCCACGAAATTCTTCAAAGTCTGGTTGGCCGCCTGACACGACGCGCAGGCCCCCCGAGTCGCTACCAGAACCCGATTGCCGATGACATCCACCAGTTCGATGTCTCCGCCGTCCTGTTTGAGTGACGGCCGGATCTCCTGTTCGATGGTCTCTTCGATCATCCTGATCTTTTTTAGGTTGGACATCTTGGGCCTCGCCACGGGCACTTTCTCCATGTCGCCGCGAACCCGGTCGAGAATCTCCCTGATGGAATCATGGCAGTTGCCGCAGCCCCCTCCCGCCTTCGTGTAATTCGTTACCTCCTCCAACGAAGCCAGGTTGTTTTCGCGGATCGCCCTCTCGATTTCAATATCGGTTACCCCGAAACATTCGCATACCACATGACCTTCCACCGCCTTCTCGGATTCCCCTCGGTAATGGGCGATGGCCTTTTCGAGGGCCTCCCTGCCCATCACGGAACAGTGCATCTTTTCCTGAGGCAGACCGCCCAGGAAGGCCGCAATGTCCTGGTTGGTGATTCTCGAGGCTTCTTCAACCGTCATTCCCTTGATCATCTCAGTAAGTGCAGATGCGGTGGCAATGGCACTGGCACAGCCAAAGGTCTTGAACTTCGCTTCCTTGATCTTTCCTTCTCCATCCAGTTTAAAGGTGAGTTTGAGCGCATCACCACATGCGATGGATCCCACTTCAGCCACACCGTCCGGAGAATCTACTTCCCCGACATTCCTGGGATTCAGAAAATGATCTTTCACCTTGTCCGTATACTCCCACATCTTTCTATCCTCCTGTCCTCATCGGTTCCCCACCGCCTGCACGCTGCGGGAAGACCTCATCAGCTTCCCGGATGTATACATATATAGTTCCGGGCCGCCCCAGGAAACTCGTCGGCGCAGCAACCTGTGGACGACCCTGACTGACCTGCTTTCTTATCATTCGGAAACGGCTTCCCATCCGCCGCATATCCGGAAGAACCGCTCTGTAACGAGCTCTTTCACGAATGGCAGGCTGATGGCTGCAACCTTTTCACAGTACACCACTATGAAATCAAGTCAATATAAACATGGGAGATATCCATTGCCCCCACACCTGATCGGCCCTTCAGGCGACCCGGGAAATCCCTTCTCCCGCCGCCCTCGACCGCAGCCCGAATCCGTGCCGCCGAGGTGACCTCGCAACACCGGTTTTCCCTTCGTTCTGCACCCACGAGGCTGCCGGTCAACAGCAGGACCACTCGTCCGTTTCCTCCCACTCCCCATCGTTGCATCTCATGCACCTGCCTGATTCGCACACTTCGGAATCATGGGCATAATCTTCACCTCTATGCGTACATTCTTTCTTGTCGATATCCAACATTTTCAGACTCCAGAACTCGACTGTGCTCCCTCTGAGGTGTACCCCGTTGTCAAGACAGAAATCGGTCTTGTTTAAGGTGGATTGCTTCCCTGGCCGACCTCTGTTGTTGGTTTGCGCTCTGTCTGCTGAGCTCTCCTGTGTGCTATCTTGCCA
>JABUEY010000161.1 GCA_013314815.1 Syntrophobacteraceae bacterium | reverse complement strand
GAGTACTTGTTCAGGCTCCCGAGGAGTACATGACGCCTGGCGACCCGGCAGGCCTCCCGAATGGCGCCTGCAGGGTTGTCGACGAATTCCAGTGTGGTGATGAGGGCCACCGTATCGAACTCGTTGTCCTCGTAAGGAAGGTCTTCGGCGACCCCCTGGTCGAGAGGAACCAGCCCGCGCAGGCGCTGGTGGGCAATACCGAGCATCGACGGAGACGGATCAATGCCTGCAACGCAATGGCCCAGGCGGTGAAACCAGTCCAGGAAGATACCTGTCCCGCACCCCACATCGAGCACTCTCTGGGGGGACGTGGGTCCCCACACCTTGAAAAGGACCTCCTTTTCAACCAGGAGAGCCGAACTTCCCGGTTCGGTGAGATACCAGTCATCATAATGCCTGGCGTCTTCAATACGAAATACGTAGCCCACGAAGATGCACCTTGTAAATGATTCCTTCTGTCAGAGGCTTTCCGAATACACGGTCGAAAAACGAAGATGGGTCCTGCGGCATATCCGGCAGGGCTGCCCGCCGGGCCGGCTTGCGACTGTAGCAGAAGTCAGGTCTCGAGGACGGCTCCCCTGGCGCCCGAGGTCACCATGCGAGCATAACGGGCGAGGTATCCGTTCTTGATCCTGGGTTCCGGCGGACTCCACCTGCCACGGCGGGCCTGCAGGGTGGGTTCGTCCACGAGCAGTTCGAGCTTCTTGCTGGGAATATCGACGAGGATCTTGTCCCCTTCCTCGATAAGGGCGATCGGCCCTCCCACCGCCGCTTCCGGCGAAATGTGCCCGATGGCCGCCCCCTTTGTTCCTCCACTGAAACGGCCGTCCGTGATGAGAGCCACGTCCCTGTCCAGGCCCATGCCAACGATCGCGGCAGTGGGTGTCAGCATTTCCTGCATCCCCGGACCGCCCCTGGGACCTTCATACCGGATGACCACCACATCTCCAGGCTTGATCCTGCCTGCAAGGATGGCGTCCGCCGCCGAGGATTCGCTGTCGAACACCCTGGCCACGCCCGTTCTTTGCAGCATTTCGGGAGCGACTGCGGACTGCTTTACCACCGCCCCTTCAGGAGCCAGGTTTCCATAGAGGATCGCTATGCCTCCCTCGCTGTGATAAGGACGGTCGAGAGGCCGGATGACTTGCTCGTCGAGCACATTGAACTTCTGAAGATTCTCGTCGACCTTCCGCCCGGTGACGGTGAGAACATCAGGGTGGACCAGGTTCGCCGCGGACAGTACCTTCATGACCGCCTGGATACCCCCCGCGGAATCCAGGTCTTCCAGGAAATGAGATCCTCCCGGTCGCAGGCTGCAAAGGTGCGGTGTGCGCGCACTGATGGTGTTGAAGACATCGAGATCCAGTTCGATCCCCGCTTCATGAGCGATGGCGGGCACATGGAGCACCGTATTGGTCGAACAGCCCAGGGCCATGTCCACCGCTATGGCGTTTTCAAAGGCATTTCTCGTTGCGATGTCCCTCGGGTGCACATTTCCCTTTACCAGTTCCATGATCTGCATGCCGGCTTCCTTGGCCAGGCGAATTCTTGCCGCCGTAACGGCCGGGATGGTACCGTTGCCGGGCAGCCCGAGTCCAAGTGCTTCTGTAAGGCAGTTCATGGAATTGGCCGTAAACATGCCGGCACAGGAGCCGCACCCGGGGCAGGCACAGTCTTCGAGTTCATCCAGTTCGGCCGCAGTCATCTTTCCGGCTTTCACAGCGCCGACTCCCTCAAAAACGGAAATGAGATCAACGGGCTTGCCTGCGGCACGCCCGGAAAGCATGGGGCCGCCACTGACCACAATGGAAGGAATGTTCAGGCGCAGAGCGGCCATAAGCATGCCCGGTATGATCTTGTCGCAGTTGGGAATCAGCACCAGGCCGTCAAAGGGGTGAGCCATGGACATGATTTCCACGGAGTCGGCAATGATTTCCCGGCTGGCCAGGGAGTAGCGCATTCCCGGGTGGTTCATGGCGATGCCGTCACATACACCAATGGTGCTGAATTCGACGGGAGTTCCGCCCGCGGAACGGATTCCGGCCTTGACCGCCTCGCAAATCTTGTCGAGATGGATATGCCCCGGGATAATCTCGTTGGCGGAGTTGGCGACTCCGATGATGGGACGCTCGAGTTCCTGCCGGGTATAGCCCATGGCCTTGAACAAAGACCGGTGAGGAGCCTTCTCGACTCCCTTCTTCATGAGGTCGCTTCGCATCACGTTGTTCTCCTGTTGATTCGGTGTCGTATCAATTCAAGTTTAATCCTATAGTTACTTTATAGCCCATGGCATTGGCAAGGGGAAAAGGTCACCGCCTGCTGCTGATTCGCAGAGGAAAAAAGTTGACAATGAATTATACAACTTTTATAATCGCCCAGTCTTCAACAGACTTTGTATATGTTCGATACAGGAGGGTTCTCACATGGAACTCGAACGGCAAAAAGCGCTCTATCCTATTGGGATTGTGGCTGAACTCCTGAATATTCATCCGAGGACACTCAGGATCTACGAACAGGAAGGACTGATCAAGCCCGCAAGGCGAGGTGGAAAGAGATTTTATTCCAACAACGACCTCCAGTGGCTGAAATGCCTTCGGAAGCTGCTTGCGGAGGAAGGGCTCAACATCGCCGGTATCAAGAAGCTTCTGACCATCGCACCTTGCTGGAGCATCAGGGGATGTGGAGAAGACATCCGCAGGCAGTGCCCCGCAATCCTCAATTTTCCTGTTCCCTGCTGGGAACTGAAGCCTCGATGCTGCAAGGATACCGGCAACTCCTGCCCGGATTGCGAAGTCTATCTCAAGAAAATGAATCACGTGATGATGCTCAAGTGCTGCGACGATGAAGATAACGACAGAAGTGAATGATAGTCAATATGATTTCGATGGCTGTCTGTGCCCTTTGGGAGAACGACCCGCCTGAGTTGGATTTCAAGCCGTTCCCAGCCGCCAGGATAGAATGATGAATACAGTCTTCGGTCCCGTGCCGTCGAGGAGGCTCGGCAGATCGCTTGGAATCGACGTCATTCCTCCCAAGACCTGTTCTTACGACTGTGTCTATTGTGAATCAGGGCGCACGACGCACCTGACGGTCGCAAGGAAGCCCTTCGTGCCTGTCGACGGCGTTCTGCGGGAACTCGATGAATACTTCCAACGGCACCCTGCAGGAGCCGATGTGCTTACCTTCTCGAGTGCCGGCGAACCCACCCTCTACGAACCTCTGGGTGAACTGATCCGCGCCGTGAAGCGGCGTTTCTCCTCATTTCCCGTCGTCGTACTGACCAATGGATCCCTTCTGTGGGATGCCGGGGTGAGGCGCGACCTGGTGCACGCGGATCGAGTGGTGCCGTCGCTGGACGCTTTCAGTGAAGATGTTTTCCAGGATGTGAACCGTCCTCATCCCGGGATCGACTGCAGCCTGGTCATGGAAGGGCTTCTCGCCTTTCGAAAGGAATACCCGCGGCAGCTGCACGTGGAGGTCATGCTTGTGGCCGGCAGGAATGATCACCCCGAAGAGCTGAAGAAAATCAGCTCGTTTCTCTCCCGCCTGGCTCCCGACCGCGTGGAACTCAATACCGTCGTGAGGCCTCCGGCATGCGATTTCATCCAGGGACTCGATGATTCCCGGATGATGAAAGCCGCAGGTTTCTTCGCTTCGCACAGAACGGAAATCATCGGTGCTTTTCGCGGATCCGGCCCGGTTGAAACAGGTTCCGACCTTGAATCGAGAATACTCGAAATGGTCCGAAGAAGACCCTGCACCTGCCGGGAAATGGCTCTTTCGCTGGGGGTGGAGCCAGGCCACCTGGAAGAGGCGCTTCTGCGGTTGAGCAGCGAAAACCGCATCACAAGATACCTGCATAACGGCCTCGAATTCTTCTGCGTGCGTCCCGCAAACCGGGAAAAAGACGAACAATCTATCGAGTGACCGCGGGGTGGCCGGCAGCGTCACGGGGCATGAACATGACCACCGGGGGACGGCGGACCGGGCAGCAATTCCGAGGGCTTTTCGGGAAGAGTGCGCACAATAAGAGTGTGAGCGAAAAGCTTACGGGCGAGTTCCTGGATCTCTTCAGGTGTGATAGCCCGCACAAGTCCTTCGTACTGCCGGTCATAATCCCAGCCAAGGCCGAGAGCTTCGTTCAGTGCCGCCATGCGCGCCCGGGAGTCGATGCTCTCCGACCCGAGTTTGCGCGCGGTGATGAGCATGTCTTTGGCCCGGTCGAGTTCGTCGGGAGCTACAGGTTCGTCTTGAATACGGCGCAGTTGATCGAGTATGACAGTTTCAACCCGTTCGAGGTTTGCCATGGTTGTCTGAGTGATCACGCCGAAAAAGCCGGCGTTCCGTCCGTAAAAGGGGAATGAGCCGACAACGTAAACCAGGTCTTCCGTTCCACCCCGCAGAGATTCGAACAGTCGCCCTCCCGTAATGCCGGCTCCCGACAGAAGGGTGTTGAGAAGGTCCAGGACGGGCCTCTTCGAGCTTTCCAGGCTCCTGCCGTTGGTGCCCACAAACAGGGCCGCCGAAGTCTTTTCGTTCTTCACCTCCACCACGCGATTGGAAGAGATCTGCCGGGTCTCGTCCTTGAGTCGGGGCAGGGGCGCTTCCGGAGTTTTCCAGCTGCCGAAGTGCCTGCGGACGGCCTCGAAGGTCTCCGCTGTATCCAGGTCTCCGAACACGGCCAGAACGGAATGTGCCGGATGAACCATCGTCCTGTAGAAGGCGAGAATGTCCTCCCTGGACAGGCTTTTCACGGATTCAGCCGACCCCAGCCGGTCATTCCTGTACGGGGAATTTTCGAAGTAGTTCCTTTTGAAGAGCCTCAGAACCTCCACTTGCCAGTTTTCGTCCATTCGCTGGATGGCCAGAAGGGTGTCCTGGCGTCTCTTTTCGATCTCCTCGGCCGGAAACTGTGAATTCTGAACGATATCGGACAGAATATCCAGGGCGATGGGAAGGTCTTCCTTCAGTACCTTGATGGAAACATGATAGGTATTGTTGTCCGATTGGGCTTCCAGTGACCCTCCCACATCCTGGATGGTGCGCAGGATTTCGGAGCGGGTTCTCCTGGTGGTTCCAGCGGTAAGCAGGGAGGCGGTAAACGATGAGATGCCCTGCAGCCGGGACTGTTCGAGAAAGAGACCTCCGGGCCCGTAAAGATGCAGGGTGACCAGGGGCAGGGAATCGTCGTGCTTGAGCAGAACCTTGAGACCGTTCTCGAGCTTGTGGAGTTCAATGGTGGAATCCAGTGACGGAGCGGATGGCGCCGCAGGCTCAGGGCCTGGATGCTGGACTGTCGCAGGGGGTTTGATAACGGCCACGTTCATCCTGTCGGCGGTCAGGTATTCACGGGCTACCCGGAGCACATCCTCGGCGGTGACTTTGCGAATGCCTTCCACGTAGGCTTCTTCGAAATAAGGGTCTCCCGTTGAGAAAAACGAGGATCCGGTCGAGGAGGCGACAGCCGAGGCGGTTTCCTGTGAAAAAACATGCTGGGCGATGGCGGTTTTCTTGGCTTTGTCGAGTTCTCCGGGAGCCGCCGGTTCCTTCTGGAAGATCTGAATCTCGTCCCTGATGTCCTGCAAGACCGCCGGCCAGTGGTCCGGAGAAAGGGTGAGGGAAATCATGAACTGCCCATGGACGAAGGCGGGCGTCCAGTTGGAGGAACTCACGCTGAGCACCACGTTCTTCTCGTCTTTCAAGCGCCTGTACAGCCTGCTCGTCTCCCCTTCACCCAGCAGAAAAGACAGAACATCCAGGGCATGTACATCCCTGCTGTCCAGCCTGACCGAAGGGAAGCCCACAATGGCATAATGCAGCCTGGCAATCGGGTGTTCCTTTTCACTCCACCGCGGACTTACCTGAAGAGGTTCGGACGGAAGCACAAGGGCTTCACCGGCCCCGCGTTCAAAATCCTTCGTTCTCCCGGCAACGAACTGGACGACATCCACCGGGTCCACATTCCCGGCGACACTCACTACGATATTACCGGGCTGATAGCGCTGAGAATAGTAATCGAGCAGCGCATCTCGATCCTTCCGCACAAAAACCTCCTCGTAACCGATGACCGGAAGCCTGACCGGGTGAACCCTGTAGGCCGTTCTTGCAAAAAGCCTCCAGAGTTCGTTCTGAGGGTTGTTCTCGCCCATCTTGATTTCCTGCTGAATAACGGCCTTCTCTCTCGATGTCTCCTTCGGATCCAAACTGTTTTCAGAAACATAGGCGAGAAGAAGATCGAGAGCATCCCGCCAGTGTGCGGCGGATGTGGTGATGTAATAGACGGTGCGGTCGTAGCTGGTGTATGCGTTCGTCGAGCCGCCCATGGTCTTGAGGCGCTCCCTGGCCTCGTCTTCTGTAAACGAGCGCGTCGATCCGCCCGATACCACGTGTTCCAGGTAGTGAGACAGTCCTGCCCCGAGATACCTGCCTTCGTATATGGAGCCGGCACGTACAAAGACCTGTACGGACACGATGTCGGAGTCGTTCCTTGACCGGGTGAGAACCGTCATGCCGTTGTTCAGCACTACAAAAAGGTCACCAGGTTTGGATGCAAGGGTCTGCTGAATCCCGGACTGAAGAGATGCCGGAAGGGAAACCTGCGGCCCGGCGGGATGCCGGGAGTAAGCCGGACCTGCCGCAACAAACAGAAGAACCACAAGAAGCAACGGAGCAACAAAAGATCTGCATCTATACATTTCTGCGACTCTCTCTCGATTTTCAATCCACTGCTCGTTCGAACCGGAAATCCCGCTGCAAAACACCAACTGATCCACCCGGATTCATCGTTAGATGACCCGCATACCCGGGACGCATGAAAAGAAAAACAGACCCCTTACCTGGGACATTTTTAATATTATAATCGTTTCGTCAAGTGGGCGCACGGGCTTCCCGAACCGTTATAGACCGATTCCCCGTGCCAGCCAAGTCTGTTAACCCAATATTTGCAGGAAATTCCGAGCGGGCCTAGAGGCGGCCCGCCTGTGCCAGACTGCAAATGCAGCGGTGATATCGGATCTCTCCGGTGGGAGTCTTCCACGCGGGGGCGGGACGATTCATTCTTATGATGTGCCAGGTGCCTTCCGAAAGGCCCCATTCGATCACGACGGCATTCACATCGACACTGTGCAGGAACCTGCAGGTGAGTCTTTTCACCACGACGGCTTCGTCAGCTTCGGCAGGAATCGGTTCCCACCGCTCTACGGCCGGTTCCAAAGACTGCCCAGGCCCCAGTTTCTGGAAGGCCAGACATTGATCGAGGATGCACAGCACTCGAATGCGCACTGTCCAATCCATATATTCTTGAATAATCAATGGGTTGTATTTGTGAAGGATGAACGCGAGTTCTTCGAGTGAGGACACCTTGTGCAGGGTGTGTCCGTGAGCCTCGGGACCCATCGCAAGAAAAGGAACGGAATAATCTCCAGGTATGCGCAGCTTCTGCCGTTTCCCGAAATACAGCCTTGTGCGAGGGTGCGGCAGACCCAGGTATTGGAAAAGGATCTCCTGGTCCACTCGGGACCTCCAATGCCTGTAAGTCATAGCGTTGGGAAGGGTTGCCTTGCCGATGGCCTGAAAGATGCCGGCAAACCGGGGAGTGGGAAACAGGATTGTCCTGGCGTTCCACATGAGTCGTCGTTCGTCAGGGGAATAGTCTGCGAGGCTGCTGCGCACTCCCAGGGTGATGACCGGGGAGCACGCCGACAGAAAAGGGGCGATGGAGACGATACTCGATTTCATGGGGAATCCGGGGGCGCCGCCAGGGTCGATGCAGCCATGCAATGCGCCTTCCCTTGGTGCCTGAGCCAGGTTTTCCTGGGTAGGACCAGATCAGAACTCCTGCCGAAAACGGCTCCAGTCATGGCCGCGCAATCAGTTCATGCCCGGATCGAGGAGCACATCGGGGTGTACGCCGTAGTTGTAGCTTCTCATGCGAAAGAAGTTCTCCAGCAGGCCGATATGCCGGTCCACGTAGTCGTAGATCCTGGCCCGTTCGTCGGGGGTTC
>JABUEY010000160.1 GCA_013314815.1 Syntrophobacteraceae bacterium | reverse complement strand
GACATCGCACGGGCCATGAAGGAGCCTGTCTTGAACCTCATCGGGGAAACCACCGTGCGCCGGATGACCGCGCTTCTGGCCGGGTGTTCCCTGGTGGTAACCAATGATTCCGGCCCCATGCACGTAGCGGCGGCCTTCAACATTCCCACTGCGGCACTCTTCGGTCCGACAGACCCGAACATCACGTCGCCATGGTCTTCACGCCATAGGATCGTGCGCCATCCGGTCGATTGCGCACCATGCAGAAAACGGACCTGTCATTCGGGAAACGCCTGTATGGACGCCATCGGGGTGGAAGACGTGATGAATGCCGTAAGAGAGCTGCTCCTCTGAACTCCGCCTCACCGCAGTCTCGACAGGGATCGAAGCCGACGCACGTCATCCGGGCAATGGCGTAAAACACCGGCTTTGTCGAGACGACACGTCCCCTTCCCCAACTGTCTTTTTCCCGCACATGAAGTGAACGGCCGTTTTTTTGTTTCCAACAAACCTCTCCGCATTCTATACTCCCACACCGTGCATGAATAAATGTGTTCAACCTCAATTCCCCGGGGAGTAGTCCATATTGTCCGAGACTTCGAATCCACCTGACAGACGAATCGATACCCGATATCTATACAGGCGATTGCTGGTACTGGTGAAACCTCATTGGAGGAGGCTTGCCGTCGCGATGGTCTGCATGATCGGCGTTGCCGGGTCCACCGCCGCCTCGGCGTTCCTCGTAAAACCCGTCCTGGACGATATCTTCATCAGCAAGCGAATGGAGATGCTCAAGTGGTTGACCCTGGTTGTGCTGCTGCTCTCCATGGTCAAGGGAATCTGCATGTGGGGCAACACCTATTTCATGAATGCCGTCGGGCAGCGGATCATCGCGGATCTTCGCGGAAAGCTGTACAACCATCTCCATGCACTCCCCCTATCCTTCTTCGACCGGACCCCCACGGGAATCCTCATGTCCCGCATCATGAACGACGTCACTCTCATACAGGGAGCGGTGTCCGACGCCTTTACAGGGTTGCTGAAGGACTCCGTGGGCATCGTCTGCCTTCTTGCCGTCGTCTTCTACCGAGACTGGCAGCTGGCCATCGTCGCCGTGTTCATTCTGCCCTTCGCTTTTCTTCCTATTGTCAAGTTCGGGAGGAAACTCAGAAAGATCAGCAGAAAGAGCCAGGAATCCATGGGTGACATCTCCGTCATCCTTCATGAAACCATCACCGGGAGCCTGATCGTCAAAGCTTTCGGAATGGAGGACTACGAAAGGAAACGGTTCGCCCGGGAAAACGAGAAATACCTTCAGTACGTTTTGAAGTCCGTGGCGGTAAGAGCTCTCTCCTCCCCCATTATGGAGTTTCTGGGAGGTCTCGGTGTCGTGGCTATCATCGGATACGGAGGCTACAATGTGATCACCGGAGTCTCGACGCCCGGAAACTTCTTCTCGTTTATCGCCGCCGTCCTGCTGCTGTATGAGCCGGTCAAACGCCTCAACAACATGACCAACACAGTCCAGCAGGGGCTTGCCGCCGCCGAAAGGGTCTACGAGATACTGGACACTCCACCCGATATCACGGACCGCCCGGGAGCCGTGGAGCTGCCCCCGGTATCGAGGGGCATCGAACTGAGACGGGTGAGTTTCCGCTATGGAGACGAATACGTCCTGAAGGATATCAACCTGAAGGTCGCCGTCGGTGAAATCGTGGCCATCGTCGGGGCGAGCGGCGCCGGGAAGACCACGCTCGTCAATCTCATCCCGCGATTTTACGAAGTGAGCGAGGGCGCCGTGTACGTGGACGATCTCGATGTCCGCGACGTCACTGTTGCATCGCTTCGAGCCCGTATCGGTATCGTCACTCAGAAGACCATTCTCTTCAACGACACGGTGCGCAACAATATCGCGTACGGAGACATCGGAAAGAGCGAAGAGGACATCCTTCGGGCGGCGAAAGCCGCCAACGCCTACGATTTCATCATGAAGACGCCCCAGGGATTCGATACGATTATCGGGGAACAGGGGGTCATGCTCTCGGGAGGAGAACGCCAGAGGCTGTGTATCGCTCGAGCTCTCCTCAAGGATGCCCCGATACTCATCCTGGATGAAGCCACCTCCTCCCTCGACAGTGAATCCGAATTCGAGGTCCAGAAGGCCCTGGAAAACTTAATGGTCGGCAGAACCACACTGGTCATCGCTCACAGGCTTTCCACCATAAAAAACGCTGACCGTATCGTGGTGCTCGCCGGCGGACAGATTGTCGAACATGGCAGACACGAAGATCTGCTGAGGCTCGATGGAGAATACAGGCGCCTGTACGAGATTCAGTTCGCCCAGTTCGACCAGGTGGCCTCCTGATCATGAAGCTTTTGAAAGATCCGCGCAAGATTCTCGTGATCAAACCAAGCGCCCTGGGCGATATCATCCACGCGCTTCCCTTTCTGAACGCGATGCAACACCGGTTTCCGGAGTCGAACATACACTGGGTCGCAGCCCGGGGGCTTCACGGCATACTCGATGGTCATCCCATGATTCAAAGGCTGTGGATCATCGACAAGGACAGGTGGAAGAACCCCCGGAACATGAAAGACACTCTCTATTCCATGGTAAGACTCGGGGTAGATCTGAAAAAGGAACAGTTCGATGTGGTGGTGGACCTGCAGGGCCTGCTGAGAAGCGGCATCATTTCCGTTCTTACCGGATCCGCCTGCCGGATCGGATTCAGCGAAGCACGCGAAGGCAGTACCCTTTTCTATACGCATCGGGTGAGAGGAGGAACAGATGTCCATGCCGTGGACAGGTATCTCGAACAGGCCGCTTTTCTTGGCTGTGATGTGACTGCCCCGCGATTTCCGTTTCCGGAACTGCCGAAGGATTTCCCTTTGCTCAAAACCCTGCCGGACAAATACGTCGTCATCGCCCCGTCCGCGGGAGGCCCGCTCAAGAGGTGGCCTGCCGAGAGATTCGGTGAACTGGCATCGAGACTTCCCTGGATATCCGTCGTGGTCGCTTCCGCTGCTGACGCGGGACTGGCCGAAACCGTTGTCCGCTTTTCAAAGGGTAAAGCCGTATCCGTTGCCGGCCGGACGACACTGAAGGAACTCGCTTCCCTCATCGGCACAGCCAGGTTTCTCGTGTCCCCCGATACCGGACCCATGCATATCGCTGCTGCCCTGAATGTCCCGGTTTTCGCCCTGTTCGGCCCTACGAACCCTGTGAGAACCGGTCCCTACGGACAGCTGCACAGGGTCATCCGGGCAGAAGCCGAATGCGCCCCTTGCTACAGGAGAAAAAAGTGTGCGGACTGGTCATGCATGACCGGGATCACCGTGGACCAGGTATTTGAACGGATAATGAGCGGATACAACCAATGGTAGACCAGGGTACAGCGCTTTCCGTGGCGATTATTGCCCAGGACGAGGAAAAGAACATCCCCGACTGCCTGAGAAGCGTCGCATTCGCACCCGATATCGTCGTGGTCGATTCGGGCAGCAGGGACAGAACCGTAGAGATCGCAAGGGAAGCCGGCTGCAGGGTCTTTCATCAGCCGTGGAAAACGGAAGCCGAACAGAGGAACACCGCCGTCGGTCGTTGTTTACACGATTGGGTCCTGATGATCGACGCCGATGAACGCATTCCTCCAGGAACAAGAGACGAAATCCTGCGTCGCCTGTCTGAACCGGGAGCATTCACCGCTTTCTCCTTTCCAAGAAAAAATTTCCTTCACGGCAGGTGGATCAGGCACTGCGACTGGTGGCCCGACAGGGTGATACGGCTGATGAACCGCAGATACGGCAATTACCAGGGAGACCTTCATTCGAGATGGGTCGCAAGCGGGCGGGTCGGGAGAATCCCGACACCCATAGAACATTACAGCTACCGCGATTACCGCCACATGTTCGACGTGGCCAATTCCAGATCCACCATCATGGCCCTTGACCTCTACCGGAAGAATGCAAAAATATCCGTGGTCACTCCGTTCGCGCACGGGCTGGGAATGTTTCTCAAAATCTACCTGTACAAGACAGGTTTTCTGGCTGGTTTCGACGGGCTTGTCATCGCTGTCGCCAGGGCTGCCGGAACCTTCTTCAAGTACGCCAAACTTCTCGAACTGCAGCGTCATACCGCACCTCGAAAGACCCCCTGACCGCGTCAAAGGATCCGAGTTCCGGCGGGATGAAGGATCGGCTGCTGTTACAACTGTGCGGTTCTTTTTTTCAAAGAGCCTGGAAGATAAGATGGATGGACCGAGGCAATCCCGGGTGGAGAGATCTATGCAGCGCGATCTGTGCTTGGACTGGGTTCCCACCTTCGCGGGAATGACGTTGTGATGCCATCGAACCTTTGCATGAAAAGTATCGGATGAGCAAGAAGCGCCGGATGCGTAAAATGCGCCGGAGGTACTCGTTTTCCGAACGAACCATTTATATTCGATGAATCCTGGAATACCACAGTAACGAAAGGGCTGTGCGGACAATAGGTTCCAGTGCTGCGCGACCCTTTGTGACGCGGTTTCCTGTTTTTGGCCGGCAACACGAAATATTAGACGAGCAGGATGTACAGTATGAGAATAAGTGGCTTCACGTTCCTCCGCAACGGCATCTTGTTCGGCTATCCGTTCCTGGAATCCATCAGGTCCGTTCTCCCGTTGTGCGATGAGTTCGTTGTGTGCGTCGGGAAGAGTGAAGACGGGACCCTCGAAGCCATTGAATCATTGAATGAAGAAAAGATCCGGATCATTGAAACGACCTGGAATCCATCCGTAAAGGAAAAGGGGTATGTATACGCGCAGCAGAAAATGATTGCACAGTTCAGCTGCACCGGAGACTGGCTCTTTTACATCGAAGGCGACGAAGTGGTTCACGAGGATGACCTCGACAAGATCCGGAAGGCCATGCATACCCACCTGAACGACAACAGTGTGGAAGCCCTGGTGTTCCACTATGTTCACTTTTACGGAAACGGGGAGACCTTCCTGTGGTCCCCCGGGTGGTACCGTGAGGCGCCGAGGATCATCAAGAGCTCGGTGAGGTGCTACGCACCGGACGGTCTGTTCTGGGTGGTTCTTTCAGGAAACAGGAGGGGAAGGTATCCGAAGGCGGCTCGAACGGGGGCCGCCATGTACCATTACGGCTGGGTGAGGAAGGAGCATGAAATGAACCTCAAGTCTCAGCATATCCAGCAGTACTGGAGCAAGGAGCATCGGCCCATCCTCTACAGGGAAATCGATCCGGCCGTCCTGAGGGAATTCAAGGGAAATCATCCCGCTGTGATCAGGCCATGGCTGCCCCCTTCGAAAGGGATCTTCAAGGCGAATCCGCAGCACAGGCTGACGGCCAGGGAGAGAAAGCACAGGTGGATGTTGAAGCTGGAACGCTGGTTCGGGCTGGAACTCAGCAAGAAACATCACAGGATAGTGAAATGATTCCGCGGTCCACGCATGGAAGCGAATCATGGCAACACCGATCACCCGCCGCCCGCTTCAATCCGCAGGTGCAGCGGATTGCCATTGCCTGGACCGTGGAAACGGACGGCGGGCGTTGTCTTTTCAGGTATCCAGTTGCCGAAGGTTCCTGTAGTACTCGAGCGCTTCAGGGTTGGCCAGCGCGTCGCGATTCTTCACTTCCTGGTTGTGGATGACTTTGCGTACGGCCAGTTCCACCTTCTTTCCACTGATCGTATAGGGAATGTCGGGCACGGCGATGATCTTTGCCGGAACATGCCTGGGCGTTGTATTCATGCGGATCATGTCTCTTATTCGCTGAACGAGTTCATCGGTAAGTTTCAGCCCGTCGCGAAGTTTCACGAAAAGGAGGATCCTCATGTCGTTTTCCCAGTCCTGCCCGATCACGAGGCTGTCCAGCACCTCGGGGATATTCTCCACCTGGCGGTAGATCTCCGCTGTGCCGATGCGGACGCCACCGGGGTTGAGGGTCGCGTCTGAACGGCCGTAGATGACGACCCCCCCCGAACCCGTTATTTCGATGTAATCCCCGTGAGTCCAGACGCCGGGGAATATGTCGAAATAGGCGTTCCTGTATTTTTCTCCGTCCGGATCGTTCCAGAAGCGAATGGGCATGGAAGGAGCCGCCGCCGTGCAGACCAGTTCTCCCTTTTCCCCCACCACCGGTCTGCCCGCCGCATCATAAGCCTCGACCTTCATCCCCAGCCCCCGGCATTGCAGTTCCCCCGCATAAACCGGACCCATGGGATTGCCCAGCGCAAAGCAGGAAATGATGTCCGTTCCCCCGGAAATGGAAGAAAGACACAGTTCCTGCTTGATAGACCGGTAAACGTATTCGAAACTCTCGATCGAAAGAGGAGACCCGGTGGACAGGATGGCCTTGAGATCCGTCAGATCATGAGTCTCCATCGGCCGGACTCCCGCCTTTTCCACCGCCGCCAGGTACTTTGCGCTCGTTCCGAATATGGAGATCCTTTCATCCTCGGCCAGCTTCCACAGGGCATCAGGCCCCGGAAAGAAAGGGGACCCGTCGTAAAGGAGAACCCGGGCACCCAGCGCGAGGGAACTGACCAGCCAGTTCCACATCATCCAGCCGCAGGTTGTAAAATAGAATACCGTGTCGTCTCTTTTCACGTCGGAATGGAGTCTCAGTTCCTTGATATGCTGAACCAGCGTACCCGCCACTCCATGCACGATACACTTGGGAACCCCGGTAGTGCCCGAGGAATACATGATGTACAGCGGGTGGTTTGAAGGAACCTGTTCAAACGGGATATCCTTCCCGCCGCCCGGGGACAGGAAATCTTCAAACAGTACTCCGTTGGAAACTCGACCCGGGTCAGTTCCCGGATCCACATAGGGAACCACGATCACCTTCTCGATACTCGGAATCCGGCTCACCACCTCGGCGATCCGGCCAAGTGAATCGATTTTCCTACCACCGTAGCTGTACCCGTCCGCCGTGAAGAGGACCTTGGGAAGAATCTGACCAAACCGGTCGAGCACACCCTTGATTCCAAAGTCGGGGGAACAGGACGACCAGATGGCTCCCAGGGCCGTGGTGGCAAGCATGGCGATCACGGTTTCGATCATGTTCGGCATGAACCCCACGATACGATCGCCCACGCTTATTCCCGCTTCTCGAAGCGATTCCGCCAGTCGGCCGACTCGATCGTACAGTTCCGCATACGTTATACTGACGGAATTCGAATCCTCGCCCTTGAATGTCAGTGCAACGCGATCATCTCGAAAGCGGAGCAGGTTTTCGGCGAAATTGAGCCTGGCTCCAATGAACCATTCCGCGCCGGGCATCTTCGAGATGTCGTCCACAACCCGAGTGTACGGACTGCTGCACAGAACCTCTCCATGATCCCACACGGAAGCCCAGAATGCAGGGATATCGGTCACCGACCATTCATACAGTTCGGGATAGGCGCGGAATTCCTTTCCATGACGTCGATTTACGTACTGCATGAAACCATACATGTTGGTTTTTTCGATGCGCTGCTTCGAAGGCTGCCACAGGATCTTCCCCATTCCCCCCTCCCCTTTGAACAATGATGGTATTTGAAGCGGAACCGCTCGCTGAAACCGCGAAACTCGAAGGCATTCTCCATGCCGAAAGTTATTGTTGTCAAATATTGTATACTATCAGCAAACTCAGCGCAACGCAATCTCGACGCGCAATGTCGACTCCAACAATTCTTCTGCCTGCTGTTTGGTTTGAGAAAAAAGGACGGCCAGCGAAGCAAAAAATAATCGCAGGCCAGGGGGAGATGACCGTTCAGGCCGTCGAATATATTCAACTATCAGCAACTTGAACTCCGACATACTCCTTGACAAAAGACGCACTCCCTGTTACTGAACAGCCAGCCTGCAGAGGCTGGAGGTCCGCCTGTATCCTGAGCCGGGACGGGACGGAGAGAGGGGTGAAGAGCTCGTGGTATTCGGCATGGAATCGAAGCTTCCTTTCCCTGGGACAGGGGGCTCTGCGAGCCGGGTTTCGAGGTTTTTTTGTATTTGTGTTCATTCATCAGAAGGAGATTGGGATGCGCATCATCGAAAGCGTCAGCGAGATGCAGCAGCAGGCGAACATCTGGCGGGAGGAAGGCAGAAAAATAGCTCTGGTTCCGACCATGGGATATCTG
>JABUEY010000159.1 GCA_013314815.1 Syntrophobacteraceae bacterium | reverse complement strand
TGATCAGGGAGCTCGACGCCGACATCATAGGTCGCCAGGAAATCGATTCCGGGTATCACAGGGTGCAGGAGCGATGCCAGGTCGAATACCTGGCTGAAGCCACGGGCCTGAACGTGGTCATGGGCCCCACCCGGTGGGGTGAGAAGGGTTTTTACGGCAACGCGCTTTTCACTTCCCACGAAGTTGCCGATGTGCGGCGTATCGACCTGAGCCGGCCTGGCAGGGAGCCTCGGGGGGCCATCGACGTGGATTTGAATGTGCGGGGAAGGAGAGTGCGTATTGTTGTTGCTCACCTTGGGCTGAGTGTCTTCGAGCGCAGGAGGCAGGTGAGGCAGCTGCTCGACCTGTTTGCCTGCGACAACGACCACGTCGAAATCATATTGGGGGATTTCAATGAATGGCTTCCCGTGGGCCGCTCCGTATCGTGGCTGAACAAGCGGCTGGGAAAGACGCCATCGCGCCGCACCTTTCCATCCTACCTTCCCATCCTGCCGCTCGATCGCATCTGGGTGAAGCCCCATGATGCCCTGATGCGGGTGGATGTCCACCACAGTCCCTTAAGCCGTGTGGCATCGGATCACCTTCCCATCAGGGCTACCGTCACTTTGCCCTCATCCGCGGCGGGTTGTGCAGTCGGAGAGTCTCCTGACACGGAACGGACCTGTTCTTTGTCGGCATGAGCTGCGTGGCGGGTTCACCGAGTGATGGAATGTTTCCTCTTTGTGGAAACCACCAGGGCCGCCGTGCCCCAAAGAAAGCGGGTCTTCTGTTCGATGGCCAGTCCGTGTTCTGACAGGACGGCATCGAGTGCTCCGCAGCGCATGAAATCCCTGTAAGCGGCGTAGTGTTCATGGCCTGCGATTCTCTCGACACCTGCCGCAGGCAGAGCGATACAGATCTCCAGGAAGCTTTGCGGAACCGCGTAATCCACGGTGATCAGCCTGCCGGCTGCCGTGAGCACCCGTTTGGCCTCCTTCATGACTTCGTCCCGTACCGTCTTTGTTTTTTCGTGCAGAGCGAAACATAGGATGACGCACTCGAAGGACGAATCGTCAAAATGGAGTGCAGATGCGTCTTCGAGAAAGTATTCTATGGATGGTGGGCTGCCTGCCAGGGCCTCTCCGAGCATGGACGGGGAGTTGTCCACACCGGCAACACGAAAGCCGGCGGCATCGAGCATGATGCACTGCCGTCCGGTACCGCAGCACAGGTCGAGGATGTTTGTGAATCGATGCCGCATGGCGATTCGGACAATCTCCTGCCGCAGCGGCATGAGGAAAGGGCCTATGACCGTTTCGTAATACGCGGCCAGAGTTGCATATTCGTCTTTGGTCTTCATGGGGAGTCCTGTTGTGCGGCAGACTTGCGGCCACGGGTGCTTCCCTGTAGCCGTGGCCTGAAGCTGGATTTCCAATTGTACAGAGAAAGAAGGCGGTCTATGAATTGCACGCTCCAGTGGCATGCAGTACATGTATTTGGGAGGGCAGAATAGATCCGTCCGGTTCTGCAGACAGTCGGGTAAAGCGCCCTGTGCTTACCAGTCCGACCTTTATCGCCCTGGCATTCGCCAACCTGTCGTGTCTGTCGGGTTTCTCGGCGTACTTTCTTTTTCCCCTGTTCGTTGCCGAACATGGGGGAGACCAGGTGGATATAGGCATCGTCATGGGGGCCTTTGCCCTTGCTTCCGTGCTGTGCCGGCCATGGATCTCGAACATGATCGACAGGATCGGCAGAAAAAGGAGCTACACCATCGGATCGCTCATTATGACCCTCCTTCCCCTGGGCTACCTGCTGTTCAGTGGGGATCTGCGAACATTCTACGCCCCTCTTGTCGCGCTCCGCATCATCCATGGGGTAGGTTTCGCCATCTGCATCACGGCGGCGTTCACACTTGTCGCGGACCTGGTTCCCCCCGAGCGGCTGAACGAGGGGCTCGGCCTGTTCGGAGTATCAGGTCTTGTGGGTTCCGCGGTGGGTCCCCTCATCGCCGAACTCATCATCCGAAGGTACGGTTTCGATGCACTGTTCCATGCCACGGCCGGCATGGGGTTGTTGAGCCTGGCAGCTCATCTTCCCGTGCATGAAACCTACGTCCATGTTCTCAAAGTAACACAAACGCCTTTCTTCAAGGTGCTCAAGAAGGGCAGGGTACTTACCGTCGCCCTGGTTTCCTTCCTTTTCGGATTCGGCCTGGCAGCGGTAAACGGATTCGTGTCCCCGTACGCGACGGAAAAACAGATCGTTTTTATTTCCCTTTACTACATATCCTATTCATCGGCAGCTGTACTCACAAGACTTTTCGGCGGAAGGCCGGCGGACAGGTTCGGTGAGGATCGCATCATTCCCTACGCACTTCTTGTCATGGCGACAGGTCTGTTTGCACTGATCTTTCTCGAGGGTGAAGGGATTCTTTTCGCGTCAGGCTTCATGGCGGGGTGCGGCCATGGATTCCTTTACCCGTCTCTCAATGCCATGGCCATACGCAACCAGCCCGTGAACGAAAGGGGAAAGATCACGGGAATGTTTACCGGCAGCATCGACGGGGGAGCCTTCGTCGGTTCGGTCATGCTGGGTTTTATCGGAGCACTGGCGGGATTCGAGGCACTCTTTTTCGCTTCGGGGCTTGCACTCATGGCGGGACTCGGCATATTCAGGTTTGCCGGGCCGAATCGGGCTCCTGCCCGAAGGGATGCGTAAACAGGTCCGGCCGTCGCGAACCAGGTTGGACAAGCCGTTTGCCCGTTGTTGACTTCGCCCGGGACAGTATTAGCTTTAGAAAAGAGCATTCAGTGCTTAAGTGAAATAAGATAAACATTCTCCATGCAGGAGGTTGGAATGGAGTACGATATTTCGAGGTTGAGAGAACAGAGAAGGCCCCTGTGGATGACCGATTTTGGAATCGAATCCTTCGCCGATATGCTTGGAGGAGGCGGGGATATTTATTCTGACCGGCTTACCCTGGATTGGGCAAGGAACTCGGGGGTCGAGGCCGAGGAAGAGGTGGAGGAAAGAATCCACGTTCTGTAAGGCGGGCGACGGAATGATGCGGATCCGGCCTCGCGACCGAAAGTGTGCGGATTCTTGTTGCATTTGAATAAACCGGCGGGTGGTTCAACCCGCCTTTTTTGTGGTTCATCCGACAAGCTTCCATGAGCCGTGGGGACACAACCAACTGTGAAAACAGGTCGAGCCAGGATTGAACTCCCGTTGAAGGGACAAACCCGAGTCAGGAGTATAACGCCAGACCACGCACAGAATGCTTTTATTTGAAGTGAAGGTATGCCCGTTGTTTTGCACGTGCCGATAAGAACTGTTGATTGCCGCTCCCGGGAATGCTAACAATAAATGCAGAGGACCAGGGATTTTTTCAACGGGTCGGGTAGTGTGCATGGAGTTGCAGATCGAGTGGGCATGGCGGTGTTTTGGGATATACTCGGATGGCTTGTTCCCCTGGTGATGCTGCCGGTGGTGGCTCGCCGCCACACACCGGGTGCATCACTGGCATGGCTGATCCTGATTTTCTTCACCCCGTGGCTCGGCTTGGTGCTGTATCTGCTCATCGGTGAGAACATTGTGATGAGGCGGTCCACCAAGTGTTACTGTGAGAGAATCCGGGAAGTGAGAGCCCTCGATCGGCTGTCCAGGCAAGACCGGATGCTGCACAGCAGGCCCGACGCCGGACGATGTCTCTGGCTCGCCCACCTCACGGAACCCTTCACCTGCATGCCCATTATCGACAACAACGGCGTCGAATTCCTCGATGACGGGCGCACCGTCATCGAGCGCCTGGTGGCTGACATCGAGAATGCTTGTGACCACGTTCATCTCCTGTTCTATATCTTTAACGATGACGAAGTGGGGAGAAGAGTCGCCGAGGCCATGGTGAAAGCAGTCGAACGTGGAGTGCGCTGCCGTCTTCTCGTGGATGCTTTCGGGTCTCGAGGCATGATGCGATCCATGGCGAACCGGCTCATGGACCATGGGATCGAATTTAACGCACTCATGCCCGCCAATCCGTTCCGTCGGCATCTCTCCCGGTTTGACCTCCGCAACCACCGAAAGCTGGCCATCATCGACGGTAGGATTGCGTACACGGGTTCGCAGAATATTGAACATAAAGACTACGACAACGGTCGAGCCGAAGCCTGGCACGACCTGATGGTGCGCGTGACCGGTCCGGCTGTTCTCAAGCTGCAGCTCGTCTTTTGCGAAGACTGGTATCTTGCTTCCGAGGTCTTTCTTGAAGACAACGGCCTGTTTCCGGAACCGGACCTTGGAGGAACGGCCGCGATCAGGGTCATGCCCAGCGGGCCTGAAGATCCTTCGACCACCCTGAGGGACCTCATGATCGCGGTCATCTTCGGAGCACGGGAAAGAATCATCATGACGTCTCCCTACTTCATTCCCGACGAACCCTTCCTGGTCGCCCTCCACCTGGCTGCACTCCGTGGCGTGCAAGTCGATCTCATCATACCCCGCACAGCGGACCACGTGATCGTAGGGGCTGTTGCTCGAGCTCACTTCGAAAGGCTGATCAAGTCGGGGGTGTTGATTCATCTGCACAGGGGCCTGCTGCATTCAAAGACGATGAGTGTGGATGAAACACTGGGCATCATCGGGACGGCCAATTTCGACCACCGATCCTTTTTCCTGCACGCGGAGCTCAGCCTGTTGCTTTACGGCAGCGATGTCACCCGGGGGTTGAGGTCGAAGCAGGTGCATTATATCGATCAGTCCGAATCCCTGGATCCCGTGCGCTGGCGGGAAAGATCCAGGCTGTTGAGGTCAAGGGACGAAATCCTGAAGCTGCTCAGCCCGCTGCTCTGAAATCATCCCCCCATGCTTCCATCGTTTGTGTATGTCGATAGCGTTCGCGCCCTTTCACGGGAGAACTCGAATCGAGGGGCAAAGACGCGCACAGGTATGTCGCGTCGGAACGGACGACGAACTGTTCGGAAAAGGCAATGGATTTGGCGGGTTCGAAGGGTATTGCCGTTCCGCGGGGAGATGCCTCTCGGGGGGCGGCGGTCAATTGGACGGGTGAGGTGGGCGAACAAGACGATTCACCACCTCGAGATCTGAAGATCCGAGACAATGCAGAAATTCGAACCGCAGCGTCACGATGCGAAGGGCAAGAAAGCCGACGGGTGGCTCGATCCGAGATCTTCGAGAAACACCACCGGAGGGCGCGGAAAGTCTACGCTGCCAGGTTCCGCGGACGTCGAGGAGGGAGCTTTAGCCGATCGGGGTGTTCTTACGGGTTCTACTTCTCGCCCGGAATGGAGGAACCCTCAAGTTCTGCCACGCGGCGCTCCAGGAGTTCGAGCCTTGACTTCAACTCCTCCAGCTCCTTCCTTTTCGCAAATTCCAAATTTTCCGTAAACTTATGCATGGATTCCTGGATCTTGGAACTCATCTCCTCCCACTGGCGTTCGCCGCTTTTCACCAGATCGTCTGCCAGTTTCTCCGCCTCGCCCGTCGAGATTTTGCCCTCTTCCACGAGGCGTTTCGTTGTTTCCTGTATCTTTTCCTTGGTGAGGACCACGGCACCAATGCCAGCCAGGATACCCTTTCTGATCAGGTCGAGCATGTCCTTTTCCTCTTTTCAATGAAAAACTGAGTACACTGCATTGTGATCTGCCCTACTAGGCAGGCAGAACACCACGATAAGATCCATTCGGCTCGAAGATTAACATAGGCACCGCGGCGACGCAACGCAACAGCACGGGCGACCCTGCCGTACCAGCCCCGTTGAGATTGAGAATCCGAGTGGGCGGTGCAGTGCTCACGGATGCAGCGGGCCTTTACAAAACGAATGCAATATCCTACAAAAAAAGTTCTGTTCGGTGCCCGAGGCATCGGATGAGAGACGATCCCGGAATGGGTGTCCCTGGGGCAACTGCATTCATGGACTGAAGGCAAATGAGAACTATCCGGCAGGATATGATCGATATACTGGCTCGCGGAGAATACACCGCTCGTGATCTTTCTCAAATGCTGCGGCTTCGCGAAAAGGATGTTTACGATCACCTCGTGCACATCAGCCGGTCGCTGTCTTCCCGTAAGCTGAAATTGACGGTGGTGCCCGCCAGATGCCTTCACTGTTCCTATGTCTTCGAAAGCAGAAACCGTTTCACGAAGCCGGGAAGGTGTCCGCGCTGCAGAGGTGAACACATCGAAGATCCGAGGTACCGTGTGGAATGACAGCTCCGGATCGTGAGGACACTTCCACGTGGTTCATGAAAAAGCTCAGACCGCCGGCAGACCCGCAATGGCACTGCCCGGCACGAAAAGAATTTCCGGGTTGCGGGCTCTTTGCCGGGGCTGGCGGATCGCCCCGCGGAGGAAGGTGAATTCATGGCAAGAGTGATGGTTCGGAAAGCGGAATATGACTACTCGACCCTGAGATCCGGGGTGTTCGACGTCCTCGAGGCAACGGGAGGCCATCGCATCGGAAACGGCAGCCGGGTGGTATTGAAACCCAACCTGCTGGCTCCTGCCTCACCGGACAGGGCGGTGCTCACTCACCCCATGATTGTCCGGGCCGTGGCGGAATACGCCGTCGAAAGAGGCGGCAAAGTCCAGGTATCGGACAGCCCGGCAATGGGCACCTTCGAGAAGGTGTTGAGGGAAAGCGGAATAAGACAAGCTCTCGATGGACTGGATGTCGATTTCAGGGAGTTCCGCGATTCCGTTACCCTGGATGCGGGCCAACCCTTTATGAAACTGGAACTGGCCAGGGACGCCCTCGAGGCCGATGTGCTCATCAACCTGCCCAAGCTCAAAACACACGGCCAGATGCTTCTCACTCTGGGCGTCAAGAATCTTTTCGGCTGTGTCGTCGGGTTGAGAAAGCCTCAGTGGCACCTCCGCACCGGCGTCGACAGGCAGATGTTCGCGGCACTGCTCGTCCACATATACCAGGCGCTCAGACCCGGGATTACGATACTCGACGGCATCCTGGCCATGGAAGGGCAGGGGCCCGGGAAAGGCGGGACTCCAAGGCACCTTGGTGTACTGATGGGAAGCGAAGATGCCACAGCACTGGACAGTACGGTGTGTCGGATGATGGGGTTGAGACCGGAAGATCTGCCGACCAACGCGGCGGCAAAACGAATGGGAATCCTTGCGGATTCGGTCGAGGTGATCGGAGAGTTGCCTCGGGTTCACGATTTCGTTCTGCCCGAGGCGGGCGCCCTGGTCTTCGGTCCGAGCTTCGCCCACGGCCTCATGCGCAGGCACCTCGTTCAGCGCCCGGTAGTGGATGACGGCCTGTGCAGACTGTGCGGCGAATGCTGGAGATACTGTCCCGCAAAAGCGGTTTCCCAGGAGGGCAGGAAGGTGCGCTTCGACTATGAAAGGTGCATCAGGTGCTACTGCTGTCTCGAGGTATGCCCGCACGGCGCACTGCGAGCGGAGAAACCTCTTGCCGGGCGGATGTTCGACAGGGTGATCCGAAGAGTTCGCTAACCTTCACGATCTCGTGCGGGATCCTTCTTCACTATTCCGATCACGTTCGGAAGGGGGAATGCAATCCGTATGGATTCGCCGTTTCGAAACCCGGTTTCCAGGCTGCCATATCGTTCGATGGCCGTCCCACCCGTCGACAGGTAAAGAGATGCCTGTGGTCCTCCCTCGAGATACATGGCGTTGGTCAGGGACAGGGGCAGAGCCAGCAAAATTTCGATAAATTCGTGGACGGAACGGGGAGACTGGTTGAAAAGAAAGAGGACATTCCCGTTCGTGTCGGTTCCCACTGCGACGGTGCTCCATCTCGCCGACTGGGGACTCCATACGTTCTGCCGCTGGCACGAGATCATTCTTATGGACTGGACAAGCGTTCCATACCTGCGTTTCAAGGCGTTGAAGTCCTCGCACTCCCTGTCGATGATCCGTATTTCGGGTTCATCGGGAGTGGTCGGGTTGAAGGCAAGGAACGTGTTCTCCCTGCTGACCCTTGGATTGTTGATGTGACTGAAATTCTTCATATAACCGACACTGGTAATCCCGTCCTCCTGGAACATGCCCGCATTCACCGCGGCCACCAAGTCATGATTCAGGCACCATTCCTTTATGGTCATCCTCTGCCTCCCATGTTCGGAAGCGGCCAG
>JABUEY010000158.1 GCA_013314815.1 Syntrophobacteraceae bacterium | reverse complement strand
TAGGCACCCTCCAGTCCTACTTCTGACCCGGACCGAACCCGCGGAATCCTTTCTTTGCCTAAGAATCCCTTCCCTGTCCAACAATCCCCATCCCTCCCGCCGCCCGACCCGGTCGGCGGGAGGGATGGGAAAGACGGATCACAAAGATTTCCAGGGTTAGGGGCGGGTGTGCTCAACTAATATGAAATGGATGTGCCGGGCGGGGTTTTGCCGGAAGCAGTCAACAGTTTCCGCCGGCTTGGAGAGAACGCTCGGGCAGGTGAAGTCTACCCGCAACCACGAAGGCTTCATTGCAGCGGTGACCTTCTTTGTCTGCTTGACGATGTTGCAGATGGCCGTGTGGGAGCAACCGGTGATGACGACAACCCCTGTTCCCATACGCCAGGGCCGGGGCCGAATCGTCGAGCGGAAAGTCGGGGTGTTTTTCCCTTCGTCTCATGTGTATAAAGGATCACCGCCGGGGATCGAACGCGTTGAGTCTCGGGATTTCCCCGAGGAACCATTGGCCCTGCGCGACGGAGATCGGTTTTTGGCACAGGATGAAATCAAAGCGATCATTCATCGAATCGAGTCCGAACCGAACTCCGTCGTGTTCCCCGGTGGATTTAGACCTGTAGGCGAAGAAGCCGGGATGGATTACGAGCCGCGTGGGGGGGGGAGCTGGTGGGGGAAGGGTATTCGAGTCCGCCGGCTAAACGAGGATGCGGCTGAGAAACTCCCTGGTTCTCGGGTTTTCGGGGGAATCGAAGAAGATTCGCCCGGGATTTCTTTCAATCAGCCGCCCCTCGTCCATGAAGATGACCTCGTCGGCCACCTTCCTGGCGAAACCCATTTCGTGGGTGACGACGACCATGGTCATACCGCTGCCGGCGAGATCGATCATGACGTCGAGCACCTCCTTGATCATTTCCGGGTCGAGAGCTGAAGTCGGTTCATCAAAAAGCATGATCCCGGGGTCCATGGCGAGGCTCCGGGCGATCGCCACGCGCTGCTGCTGCCCGCCGGACAGTTCAGCGGGATACATGGACGCCTTGTCCGGAATGCCGACTCGATGGAGAAGCTCCATGGCGCGGCCCACAGCCTGGCCTCTCGTCTTCCTCCGGACCTTGATCGGGGCCAGGGTGATATTGTCCAGGACCGTCATGTGAGGATAAAGCTCGAAGTGTTGAAACACCATCCCGATCTCGGCTCGAAGCGCGCAGAGGTCAGTGCGGGGGTCGAGCACGGACTTGCCGTCCACGATGATCTCCCCCTGCTGGAAGTGTTCGAGCCCGTTAATGCACCTCAGGAGGGAACTCTTCCCGGATCCGCTGGGTCCGCAGATCACGATGGTCTGCCCGCGGTCGATGGTGCAGGAAAAGCCGTCGATGACCTTCACCCCCTTGCGGTACCACAGGCTTACGTTCCGTATGTCGATCAACAGGAGTTACCTCCCCGGTTCCTTTCGAGCCGACGATTGGCGAGAGACCATCCAAAACAGAAGATGAAATAGACCGCGGCGGCAAACAGGTAAAGTTCCACCGAACGGACTTCCCGGCTGTCCACCAGGTTCACCCGCCTCAGGAATTCCCGCAGACCGATTACGTACGCGAGAGACGTGTCCTGAAAGAGGACCACGGACTGGGTGGCCAGGGCGGGGACCATGTTTCGAAGGGCCTGGGGCAGAACGACATGGCGCTGGACCTGGAAGTAACTCAGCCCCGAAGCCCGTGCCGCCAGAACCTGTCCTCCGGGCACCGACTGCACTCCTCCTCGCACGATTTCGGCAAAGTAGGCGGCTTCGAACAGCACAAAGGCGATAATGGCCGAAGCAAAGGCGCCGAGAGGCTTTCCCACAAGAATGGGCACGAGGAAGTAGAACCAGAAGATGACGAGGATCAGGGGCTGGCTGCGAAAAAAGTGCACGTAGATGGATGTGGCAAGGTAGATCCAGCGGATGGAGGACAGGCGCCCCATGCCGAGGATGGTTCCCCAGAGGAGGCCGCCGGCCAGGGCTATGACGGCCAGTTCGAAGGTGAGGGCCAGGCCGCCGAGCATGAACTGCAGGTTTTTCAGGATGACATGGTCGGCCATGGGTCAGGCTTTCCTGCGGATCATGCCCGGGATGCGCATCTTCTTTTCGATGCAGGTCATGGCAAGGATGACCGCGGCGCTGGTGCCGAGGTAGACGAAGCTTGCCGCGGTGGTTGTCTCGAGGCCGTGGAAAGTGAATGAATCGATATAATTGGCCATTCCCGTGGCTTCCATGACTCCTATGGTCATGGTGAGAGCCGAATTCTTGAAGCAGGTGAGGAACTCGGTGGTGAGAAGCGGAAGACTGATGCGAAAGGCATAGGGGAGGATCACGTGGCGATAGGCCGCAGCCCGGGAAAGGCCCGTGGAAAAGGCAGCTCGGTACTGCCCCTGCGGGACGGCGAGAAGGCCCGACCGAAAGACCTCGGCGACCCTCGAAGCCGTATAGACCGCCAGGGACACAGCGCCCGCGCAGGCAGCCAGGTTGGTCACCCGGCGGTAGAGCCACAGCTCCATGTCCCTCGGCAGGAGGGAGGGCACGGCGAAGTACCAGAAAAAGATCTGTACAAGGAGGGGAACGTTTCGAAAGATTTCCACGTAGGCGGTGCCCAGCAGCCGAGCCGTCCTGGAAGGCGCCATGCGGCAAACAGCGATGAACAGCCCGATCAGCACGGCGATCGTCCAGGATGCGAGCGACAGACAGACGGTGGTCCGGATGCCGTCCACAAACATCCTCCCGTACGGCTCCCTCCAGAGCACACTCCAGTCAAAATCATAGTTGAGCATGGAAACTTTCGCTAGTCAGGGAAGCTCAGCACCTTCAGCATGATCCTGTATTCCTCCGTCATGGGCAGCACCAGCTGTCCGCCGGGGCCGAACCATTTGTCATAGATCTTCTCGAAGGACCCGTCCTTGAACATGCGGATCAGCGTGGCGTTGACGAAGTCTCTCCACTTGCTGTCGTCTTTGGGAAGAATAAATCCATAAGGTTCGTAGGTAAGGAATCCTCCAACGATTTCCCATTCTTCAGGCTTCTGAGCCTTGGCTCTCATCCCCGCCAGCATGGCTTCATCCGTGAAATACGCATCGATCTTGCCCTGCTGAAGTCCCAGGAACCCCTTGGTGTGATCTTCGAAGAGCACCATTTCACAGGGAGGATCGATCAGCCCGGAATCCATGGCCTTGCGCAGCCCCTTGATGTTGGCGGACGATCCACTCCCGACGCCGACCTTCTTTCCCGAAAGATCCGGGTAGCTCCGGATCGGGCTTCCTTTGGGAACGAGCAGCTTCGTACCGGTCAGAAAGTAGGGGAGGGAAAAGTCGACCGCTTCCTCCCGTTCGAGCGTGATCGTGGTGGAGCCTATGCCTGTGTCGATGGTCTTGTTGGCCACAAGCGGAATCCGGTTCTTGGGATTCATGGGAACCTTCACGTATTCGATCTTTTTGCCGAACCGGGTCTCGAGGGCCTTGACCAGTTCGGCTCCAAGATCCATGTCGAACCCGACCCATTCACCCTTTTCCGCGATATACCCGAACGGGACCGCGCCTTCCCTGTGGCCGATGTTCACCCTGCCCGTCTTTTCGATCCTGTCCAGGGCGCTCTCCCCCCGGGCAGTTTCCATCATGCCGAAAAAACATGTCCAAGCGAGTACCCAAAGAGACCATCTGAAGCACCTTCCAAGCAACATTTTTCCTCCTCCGTTTTATTGGTACTGCCAACTGAAAGGTTGACGAATTCGAGGGCCGGAAACAACCGGTGAGGCCACTGTAAAGAAAAAAGGTCCTCAACCGCTGTTCCCGACCCGCATAACGGTACGGTCGGGGGCTTGTCGCACCCGGCTTGAAAACAGTCGCCCGACGCCGCCGCGCCCGTTTCTCTCCGGGAAGGCTCTTTCCGCGTCGCGGGCGCCGCCTTTCATGCAATACATTGCCTGTCAGGATTCCCCGTGGTGCGCAAGTTCCGTGTCCGGCGGGTTTGCGTTGGGGCCGAGCACCCGTCTGTCGTCCGTTCGGACGGTAAAGCCGATTTCGTCCAGGTATTCGAAGACGGGGATGCCCCGGGTCCTTCCATAGCCAAGCACATCCTTCATGTCGTCGAGAGTGAGGCTGCCTTTTTCGAGTATCTTGTCCCTGACCGCCCTCTTGATCTCTTCCAGTGCCTGGGGAGTGATGTAGCGGCCGTCGTTGAGCCTGACGAGTCTGCCGTCGCCGCTTAGGCACTCGAGGATCCTTTGCACTTCCCCCGCATTGAATGTTCGACGCATCGGGTTGAGCCTGCAGAACTTGCCCGG
Organism: Syntrophobacteraceae bacterium; assembly: GCA_013314815.1. Lineage (GTDB taxonomy): Bacteria > Desulfobacterota > Syntrophobacteria > Syntrophobacterales > Syntrophobacteraceae > JABUEY01. The sequence continues at coordinate 3,944 of JABUEY010000158.1, read as the reverse complement.
GCTGAAGGGAACCAGGTTCGATTCTTTCGCGTAGCGCAAAAGGATGGCCGCCACCTTCTCCTGTTCCGGCAGGAGCCTGATCCTGAGGTCGGGAAGGCGGCAGTCGGAACCCGGGCCGGTGATGATGGCGCCGGTTCGGCCGAGTTCTTCCAGCATCATCTGAAACAGTTTGTCGTCCAGCAGGGGTGCAAGCTGCTTCCTGATTTCATTTGCCTTCATGGACGGCGCCAGGGGATTGCGACGGAAGAATTCCTTCAGGATCCCGGGAATCCTGTCTTTGAGGGCATCAAAACGAATTCGGCCGAAATAGCCTTTGCCGTGAACGGGAAAGATCTCTTTCCGGCTCACTCCCGATTGAATCCTTGCATGAACACGATCGGCGTCGAATCCTGTTTCCCTTGCCACGTCTCCCGCATTCACCGGACTTACCAACTCTCTCTGGAAGTAGTTCCCCACAGCTTTTTCCAGGTCTTTCGCGCGCAAAGGTTCCAGGTAACGGACGATCGGTTTTGATTTCACCAGCCTGTACTTTTCGCGCGCCGCTTCGAGAATGACTCCACCACCCATCACCCTGCGCAGACTCATCGGGGAGATCACAAACCGGTCGCCCGGGCGCAGGGCCAAAGGATCCAGCAGCCGGAACTGGACCAGGCCTGTTTCGCCGGGCCTGATCTGCCTTTTGTCCATCAACACCACGTGAGCGGTGACGGCACACGTGCCCGTGTACAGCTTTATGCGCCGGCGATCTTGAACTGCGGCGGGCGCATTCGAAAGAACGGAAAGTTCGGCGTTGAAAACGTAGCGCACGTCCAGGCTCGCCGGGCTCGCCAGTACCATCCCCACTGCGGCTTCCTCCATCGAGATCCTGTGCAGGTTGATCCCCGCCCGCTGCCCGGGCAGCGCACGGTCGACCCGCTTGTGGTGCACCTCGATGAAACGCGCCTTGGTTTGTTTTTTCGAAGGTAGAATCTCAATGGCATCCTCCCTGGAAAGGACCCCCGACACGATCGTGCCGCTCGCAACCGTGCCGAAGCCGGCAAAGCTTCTCACCTGGTCGATCCAGAGGCGAAACGGCATGTCGGCGTTCCTGCCGCACACATCGCCGGCCGACGTTTCGATGGCGGAAAGGATCTCGTGCAATCCCCTTTGATCCAGGGCTGAAAAACCAATGACGGGCTTTCCGTGGAGGAAGGTTCCTTCGAGCAGTTCGCGGACCTCGAGTTCGGCCATTTCGAGGGTTTCATCATCCACCAGGTCCGCCTTGCTCAGGACGACGATGCCGCTTTGAGCTCCCATGAATTTCAGTATCTCGAGGTGATCGAGGGTCTGGGGCATGACTCCGTCATCCGCAGCCACGACCAGGACGGCCATGTCGACACTGCACAGGCCCCGGATGGTGTTCTTGAGGAAATCGCCGTGCCCCGGTACGTCGACCAGGGAGACCGCCGCACCCGAAGGAAGGGGGCAGGGAGCAATACCCGGTTCGATGGTGAGGCCGCGCCGCTTTTCCTCCTTCAGCCGATCCGTATCGATTCCGGTGAGGCATCGGACCAGGGAGGTCTTGCCGTGGTCCACGTGGCCCGCCACACCCGCGGTGATGTGTCCTTTCATCGCCTTTCAGCCTTTCAATTCTCAGCCCGAGGTTTCATTCGCACTTTCTTCCTGAAAAGATCGAGGGCTTCGGAGGTGTGCTTTCTCACAAGAGCGGCCTGGTCGATGCCGCGCGACTTCCTGTTTTCTTCGTATGCGGGGTGCGAAGAAGTGGGGGCGGGGACCTGGAGCAGCGACTTGTATTCGTATGTCGCCGGGTCCATCACCACTTCGATAATGGACTCCTCGCCCCTTGGAATCTCTTCGACCCATCCCAGGCGCCGCATGCATTCGAACCGCGCCTGGTCCGTCATGAAGAAATAGGCGTTCATCAGAACCGTCAGCCTGTCGTAAGCCTGCACTTCGAAGTCGACTCCGTTTCCCAGGTGATGTGCCTTCATGATCAGGTCATAGAAGGTTTGGCGGCTTTCCCGGGTCTGCTCGCAGAAAAACAGGAGCATCCTGTCCGGAAGATCCGCCCACCGGGTCTTTTCATCCAGGTCGATGACCGACCCGAAAATCCGCCTCCATTCCATGAATCCCCTTCTGGCGGCTATCCTGCGTTTGTGGGACTCAAGGTAGACCACGTTCGCCATGATGTGCCTCCGAAGAAGATTCTCGATCGGTATGTCCATGCGACCCGGACTTCACGAGGCCGGCTCCCCCACTGCCGCCGCGCAACCCGGGCCCCAGTTTTCTGATGCGCTCGGTGAAATCGATGCAGCACCGGGCAAACTGCGGCCCCATGGCCGCGGAATTGAAAAACATCTCCACCCTGTCGGGGTTCATCCCGATGCTTGCGACCAGTTCCTTGACGTGAGCCACTCTCTTGGCCGCCCTGGCGTTGCCTGTCTGATAGTGACAGTCGCCGGGGAGGCATCCGGAAACGAAGACGCCGTCGGCCCCCTTTTCCAGAGATCGGAGAAGGTGCACACTGGCCACTCGGCCCGTACACGGAACATAAACAATCCGCACGCTGGCAGGGTACTGGAGACGCATGGTCCCCGCCAGATCCGCAGCCGCATAGGAACACCACCTGCAGCAGAAACAGACGATCACCGGTTCAAACATATTCTTCATGGCAAGCCTGCCTCCCATAACATGATGCAACCTCCGGGTTCCCGACGTTCGGATGAATGAACTCCCTGCTGACGTCACGCATGGCGGAACAAAAGGCCTGCCGTGTAAATGCCCCGTGTGTACGGCGAGGGTCCCTTTGATCCCAATAAGGATCGGCCGGAATTGAAGGGGGCAAGGGGAATCGAACCTCCTCCCGGTTTTCTAGACCGGGCCGACGGGTTTGCAGCCCGTGGGGCGCCCAGCACCATTGCCCCCGACAAACAATTCAGTTCAGCAGGGCCTGGCAGCCGGGCGAAAGGAAGGGTTCATTCAGTACGAGGTAAAGATGGAGTGCATTCTTCGGCCCGGCTCCATAGCCACCAGACACGGGTAGCTGTACTTGCTCTGCGTCAGGTAAAGCCGAAAAACGGGTACATCGCGGAACTCCTCTCCGAGGACGATCTGCAAGTCGACACGAAGACAGATATAGCCAATATTTCGATAAGTCAAATTGGAAAAATCTATGTTTTTGAAGTGAACCAGTGTTTTTTCATTTTTCCCAGGTCATGCCGGAACAGGCCTCGGTGCACGGCCGGCAGACTACGGTTGGCATCCGCCCCCGCGCGGGCAGAACCTCCCCGACAGAGCCGCTTGCAAGGACAATCAAGGATTAGGGTAGCCTAAGTTTATCTTGACATCCTAAGTTTTATGAACTAAGCAGGGAATTCAGATCCAGGGCGGCCGAAAGGCCTGTGGATTCAAAAGGAGGCGTGAGGGAAGCCGCGTTTCTCATGATCTGGGACCGGCGCATGTGCGGGGCGTAACCAGGAGGTCCCGAACGGTCGGTGAAGTCATCCGTATCGGGATGTTTCAGGAGGTCAGGCTATGTGTGTCATGGTGCTGTGTTCGAAAGGCAGGCTGCCGTCCATTCTCGAAAAGCTGCGTGAGATGGATATCCACCACATGTACTTCTACAACACCGAAGAACCCAGGAGACTGGGAGTTCCCTTCCTGTCCCTGCTTCCGTTTGCGAATCTGCTCGTCTGCGAGGATTGCGTGGAGGATTCCGCGGGTCTCCACGAAAGGATCATCCTGGTCGAGGCAAGAAGAATGAGCATACCGGTTCTGACGGAGACGACTCTGACCAAAATTCACGCAGGTTGATCCACGGGCCGAACCCGTGCGCCTTTCGCGGGCGGGTTCACCCGAAAATATCATTGCGGGCGCATGCGGAAGCGAACACAGGAGGAGACGATGTTGAAGAGGGTCCTGGCAGTGGCTGTGGCGGTTCTTGT
>JABUEY010000157.1 GCA_013314815.1 Syntrophobacteraceae bacterium | reverse complement strand
AAGCATCTTGCAGACTTCTCCTCGCCTGCCGGTGGTTGGATTTGGCAATCAACCAACTCGCCCTTGGGCATCTGGTGGATAGCCGTCGCGCCAACTCGAATGTTATAAATCGATACGACACGGTCTCCTTTGCGGGAATGAGGATGCGGAAACAATCACGTTGCTGCGGGACTGAGGTTGCTGCCGGACCAAGGTTGCTGCGGGACTGTCGTTGCTGCGGGTGTTTTCCACCCTTGTGAGACGACTGTCCGGCTGAACGTTTATGAAGTACCATTCTCAATGCCTCTTGATTCCGTGTTTCTTAAGCAACTGGTAAAGCCTGGCCCGGGACAGGCCGGAGGTGCTGCAAGCCCGGACCATGTCGCGGCCGACTGTTGCTATGAGTTTCTGCAGGTAGTCACGTTCCGCCGCCTCGCGAACCTCCTGGAGGCACGGAAGGAATCCCGTTTCCGCGTCCTTTTCCGAAAGCAGGTGCTCGCCCTGGCTCCTCCTGCAATCGGAAACCAGGGACTGGGCCGCCTTGATGCGCAGGCGCATGGGAAGATGGTACGCGAACAGCGTCGGCTCCTGCCGCGTGAGGCTCAAAGTTCTCTCCAGCACATTCACAAGTTCCCGCACGTTGCCGGGCCAGTGGTATGCAGCGAGGGCATCCAGGAACTCGGGAGACACACCCTTGGTCTCCATCCGGTGATGCCGGCAGAAGCGGTCGACATGGTAAAGCACAATTTCCCGGATATCCTCCAGCCGTTCCCTCATGGGGGGCAGGTGGATGGTGATGGCCTGGAGTCGGAAGAAAAAGTCTTCGCGAAAACGGCCGGATTCCATAAGGGAGTGAAGGTCCCGGTTTGTGGCGACCACCAGGCGGAAATCGCTTTCCACGTCCCGCTTGCTGCCCAGTGGGCGGAACCGGTGTGTCTGGAGAACGCGCAGGAAAGCCTTCTGGAGGGAGGGAGACAGTTCACCGACTTCATCGAGAAAGAGTGTGCCGCCGTCCGCCTGGCTGATCAGGCCTTCGAGGTCTCTTGTCGCTCCCGTGAACGCCCCTCTCTCGTGACCGAACAGGATACTTTCCACGAGGGTTTCAGGAAGAGCTGCACAATCCACCACGGCCATCGTCTTGTTCTTCCGTGGACTGTTCCTGTGGATCGCCTGTGCGAACAGTTCCTTACCTGTTCCCGTTTCGCCTGTGATCAGCACGTTCGCATCGCTGCCGGCGGCATCGGCGACAATGTCCAGGCACTCTTTTATCTTCGGACTGCTCCCCAAAATGCCTTCGCGATCGAGGACCTTCGGACCTTTCCCGGCACTTTTTTCCCGCCTGAACTGGAGAGCTCGCAAGATCGGCAGCATCATCCTGTCCAGCGAAGAAGGCTTTTCAATATAATCCCATGCCCCGCTTTTTATGGCAAGTTCCGCTCCGTCCGGGTCTCCCAGCCCCGTGATGATGATCATCTCGGGTGAAGAGGGCGTTTTGCGCATCTCGGGCAATCCTTCGAGCAGTCCGTTGCCGTCGGGCATCTGAACATCGAGAAGGATGACGTCGAAGCTCCCCGTGGATGCTTCACGGATTCCATCCTTGAGTGTAAACGCTGTCCTGACTTCATGCCCAAGGTCTTTGACCATGGTGGACAGCATCTTGCACAGAATGCGATCGTCATCGACAATCAGGATGTTTGCCATGCAGAATAACCTTTATTCTTTGTTCCATCCAGCCATGGACTCCTCGCCACGCTCCACCCTTGTTCCGATTTACTCAAGGCCGGGGAGCCCGACCGGAAAGGAAATCGACCTTCGCCAGATCCGTCCTGGGAAGGAAGACCTCGAAAGTGGTACCTTCCCCTTTTTCACTGAGAACCCTGATCTCACCTCCATGCGCCTTGACAACTCCATGCACCACGGCAAGTCCGAGGCCGGTGCCGTCTCCGTGGCTTCTCGTGGTGTAATAGGGTTCAAAAATCCTTTCGAGGGTCCTCCCATCCATGCCGCACCCCGTGTCCGCCACGCTGAGCCGCACATAGACTCCGGGCGGGAGGTCGGCAGTCACGGATGTAGCCGAAGGAAGGACCACCTCCTCGAGTTCCACCTTCAACAAGCCACCCTGAGGCATGGATTGAGCCGCATTGGTGCACAGGTTCATCAGCAGCTGATGAACCTGCACCGGGTCGGCAAGAACCGCATCCCGCCCCTCCTCGATCTTTACATCCTGGTAAATGTGGATCGAAGGAGGCAGCGAAGCACTCAGCCATTTGAGGACCTCTCCCACCATCAGCCTGAGAGACACGGGTTCACGCACCCGATCCTTCCTGCGACTGAACGTCATGATCTGCCGGATCAGGTCTCTGGCCCGGCGGGACGATCGCAGGACCTCCTGCAGGCATTCCCAGACCGCATCTCCTTCCGACACTCTTTTTACGGCAATGCCTGCAAAGCCCATGATGGCGGCCAGGATATTGTTCAGGTCGTGAGCGATGCCTCCGGCAAGAGTCCCGACGGCCTCCAGCTTCTGAGCCTCCCTGAGCCGCCGTTCCAGTTCGACTTCCTGTGTTACGTCATGCTTGACGGCCACGTAGTTGACAATATCCCCCAACGCATCCCGTACGGGAGAGATGGTGATCCGGCCCTCGTACCCTGTACCGTCCTTTCGTCTGCCGACCACGTCGCCTTTCCACATTTCACCTGTTTCGAGCACCTTCTTTGCCGAGGCATAGCTTTCGTCCCCCCTGTCTTCCCCGAGGAAAAAGCGCATGTGCCGCCCGAGGGTTTCGCTTTGACTGTACCCCGTAATACTTTCAACGGCCGGATTGACGTACTGGACAATACCTTCGGCATCCGTGATGATGATCCCTTCCGCCGCCTGCTCTATAGCCTTGGACAGGCGCAGCAGTTCCTCTTCCGCATCCCTGTCCTTCGTGATATCGCGATGAATCCCGATGAGCGCAAAAGGTTTCCCCTCGTGATCCGTGGCCACACTGACAGCCATGTCCACCCAGAGAAAAGTACCGTCTTTGCGCAACTGCCTGGACTGTTTTTTCAGAAGGCCCGATTCGACGATCTGGGCAACCAACTCCTTTTCTTCAGGCTGCTCCTGTTGATTCATGATCAGACCGATACCCCTGCCCATCGCCTCTTCAGAGGCATGGCCATACAGCACCTCGGCCCCTTTTCCCCAGTAGATCACTCTCCCGTCAAGATCCGTCGCGATGATCGCTTCGCGCACGTTGTCGAGCAGTTGAGCCTGGAAAAGCAGTTGTTCTTCGGTCCGCTTGTGTTGGGCGATTTCCAGCTGAAGCTGCTCGTTGATCCTTGTGAGCTCCAGCGTGCGCCCCTCCACCAACCTTTCCAGGTGTTCGCGGTATTGCTCAAGTGCTTCCTCCATAAGCTTGCGCTTTGTGATATCGGTCTGAGTTCCGGCCATCCTCAGCGGCTTGCCGTCTTTGTCCCAAACCACCGTCCTGCCTCGAGTAAGAATCCATTTCCACTCGCCGCCCGCCGTCAGAACTCGATGCTCGATCTCGACACAGGGTGCCCGACCCTCGAGGTGTTCGTCCAAAGCCTTTTCCGCGTGAGGTAGATCCTCCTCATGAATCAGCTTCTCCCAGAATTCCATCTGATGCTTGATCTTGTCGGGATCGTAACCGAGCTTTTCGATCCATCTGCGGTTGAATCGAAGCGTGTCGGTTGTGACATCCCAGTCCACGAAGCCCGAATCGCTTGCGTCAAGAACCAGGTTCAGCCGCTCTTCGTTTTCCTTGAGTGCCTTTTCCACTTTCAACCGGGCCAGGACGCTTCCGACCTGGGATGCGATGGTTTCGAGGGCGTTTCGAGACTCTTCGCCGATGCAGGTGAGGGTGCGCGAGCCAACGACCAGGGAGGCGATCGTTTCCTCCCGATGAAGAATCGGCAGGACGGCGAGGCACTTCCACTCCCCCAGGAACTCGGTCCCCCGCTTCCCCTTCCATGCCTGATCGCAGGTCAGGTAGACGGAACCGCCCTTCAGGGCCGAAGCCACTCCATCGGAGTTTGAATCGCCCCAACGGGTAGAAGACAGGAGCTGTTCCGGCACCCCCTTGAGAAAGGCCGGCTGCAACTCTTCCGTGCTTTCATCCGGCAGATACACCGCCCCGCAGTCCATGCCGGTCATGCGCAAAGCGGCATCGAGCAGAATGTCCAGGGCCTCCTCGAAATCGAAGGCGGCCCCGAGGGCTATGGCGAGATCGCGCTGGAAGTCCACAAAGGCCTGTGCGCGTACGCGATCCGTTATATCCCTGCTGATCCCGAACAGTACATCCCTGCCGCCCCACCGGCCCCTCGTCACCTTTGTTTCCACCGGGATAAGCATGCCGTCACGGGAGACGACAGGTATCGGACACATATCCTGCCTGCCCGAAAGCAGGTTCTCCATTATTTCCATGGCCTTCCCGCGCAGATCCTCCGGATGCAGATCCAGCACATTCCTGCCGATGAGCTCCGATTCTTCATAGTTGAGGCGCTGCAGGACGGTCTTGTTCACGTGGATGATGCATCCCTTTTCATCAATGACGAACAGCAGGTCCGCCATGGAATCGAACATGGCTTCAAGAGCTGACCGATGCACGGGATTCTCCTCCACACCTTCCCCGCATCCATTGCGCCGGGCACTCGTCGAGCCGGGTTCTCCTCCCGCCGGGGCAGGTGGATCCATAAGCTGTCTTTTCATGTTGCACTCTTCATCCACGACGGAGCCCCGAAGTGAGCCTCCCGGAAACAGACCGGGGGCATCCTGACGCCTGGTGCCCTTTCATCGGAGGGCCGATCCAACTCGCCTGAACCTTCCCGCCTTGGCGACTTGACAAAGAAGGTCAACGTGCATATGCTTTTGTTGTTGGGACCCATCCTTTCACCTTCGCAGCCGCTATTTTCATCAATTGGATCTGCCAGGACATTTCGCAGAATCGATCTCGAAGCGCAGCTTGCCACAGTCCACTCCCCGCCCGCTCAGCACCCTGCACGGATGCCGATTCGTACAGGAAAAGAACGATATAATTTTATACCACAAGGAGGCACCATGTTTACAACTCTATCCCTCCTTTGCGTCTCGATTGTTCTGGCTGCCTGCGCAGGTGCAGGCCCGTCACCCAGGCCGGCAAGAATTCTCCAGGTTGCGGACGGATCCTGCAGGGTCTGTGTCGGGAATCGCAGTGAATTGAGTCTCCACTTCCAGGAACCCTGCGCCGACAAGGACGATCCCAGGGAGGACAGGCCCGAGATTTACGATCGTAAGAAGAGCGGCTCCACGATCCTTGATCAGACCCTGGGTGTCCTTCTGACTGTAAACTTCTGAAGGCTCACAAGAGAGCCATAGACAGTCGACATTCGACACCGGCACGAGGCAGGACCTCCCGCGGATGCACGGCATGGAAAGGCTGCAAGAACAGTCTCCCGCACCCGTTCTGCCGCAACGTTTTTCGTCCATGCGCCCACCATCCCTGCCTGACAATGGATAATCACCGTATATTGGTCTATTGATCAGTACTTGTGTCACAGAAGGCCCCGTCGAAGGGAAGACGGGAAGACCACATGCTATCACCAACGGACAGCACGGCTGTGCAGCGTCGGTGAAGATGACCGGTTCGGCAAGTTCAGAGTTTCATAGACAAGTAGCTCCGGTGCTTTCCCCCTTTATGCGGCAACTGTCCGGGTGCGCGTTTATGAAGAACCCGTTAAAAGCGGTGAGGACGAGAAAAGAGTTTCCTGCCGGAAGGGAGGGGCTGCCAGGAAAAGCCGGATCGATCGGTCTGCAGGCCGCATGCGGTTGCCGAAGATCGAACAAGACGGGAAGGAACGGGAACTCCACGCCGCCGCACCTCAGGGCGGGACAATGGGACTGCCGGCGGAACATCGGGCTGCAGGACGGGATTTCGACGCAGGGAATGAACCTTCTCCCGATGCCCCCGGCCAGGGCTGATCGGCAGGGTTACCTCAGTTCATCGACGATGTAGCCCCCGACGGCTCCCGCGGCTGCTCCCACAACCGCCCCCGCAGCCAGGGGAGCACCCACTACCGCAGCGGTTCCAACTCCTGCCGCCGTGCCTATTGCACCACCGCTCAAGACCCTCTGCTGAGTCGTGGTCATCCCGGCGCAGCCCGTCAAAGCGGCAATGGTGAGCAGGACCAGAACAATCCTCGAGTGTTTCGTCATCTCTTCCTCCATGGTAAATCCGGGCATGCATTCAACCGCCCTGTCCGTGACAGGCTTTCCAGGGATCGCATTATAAGCGGGCCGGTGTCGCACCGCAAACACTATTGCGCATCAGCATGGGGGATGGCGCGCTGGTTCTGTTCGGAGGTTGACGAGGACTTCTGTGCCAGGAACAAAGCGCGGATCGTTTCAATCCTGCGGCGATTCACTCCGAAGTCGTAATAGCCCGACCGCGAGGCGGACCTCACATGGATGACCTTTCTCGAATCATCGAAGAGGAATTCCGCGTCATCCACAAAACCGAAAACCGCTGAAGTGAATTCGGCATGGATATAATCTTCCGTCGCTGCAACCACCAGGGACCGGCTGATCGACTTGACGGCGATAATCAGCCTTCGACGGGCCTCGGCCTGGAGCCCGTCGTATGGATACGGTTCGACGTAATGACTCGAATCGCCGCTCCGGGACGACACACAGTTCGGAGATACCGGGCAGGGAGACAGAGCCCCTCCATCCAGCCCGACCGCCGCCGTTCTGCCGCTCCACAGCAGAAGCAACCCGGCGCAAACCGGCACGACGATGAGATCGATTCTCCTGGCCACCAGCCCCCCTTTGTGCGCACAACACTACAGGGTGGTTTCCAGCACGTAGGAGAAAATCAGGGGAACCACAATGGTGGCGTCGGATTCGATGACAAACCGGGGAGTGTCGATATCGAGTTTGCCCCAGGTGATCTTTTCGTTGGGAACGGCTCCTGAATAAGAACCATAGCTCGTGGTCGAATCACTGATCTGGCAGAAATAGCTCCAGTAGGGCACATCTTCGTTCAGGTCCTGGTTCAGCATGGGAACCACGCTGATGGAAAAATCCCCGGCGATTCCTCCCCCTATCTGAAAGAATCCCAGGGGATGTTTCATGCAGTATTTCTTGTACCAGTCCACGAGTACGAGCATATATTCAAGTCCGCTCTTCACGATATGGACATTGCGGATATCGCCCTTGATGCAGTGAATAACGAACAGGTTCCCGATGGTGGAATCCTCCCAGCCGGGCACGAAAATAGGAAGGTCCTTTTCACATGCGGCTACCATCCAACTGTCCCTGGGGTCGATCTGATAGAGGGATTCAAGCCTTCCACTGCGGAGAATCGAATAGAAATATTCGTGGGGGAAGTGGCGTTCACCGTTTTGTTCCGCACTCTTCCAGGCATCGAGTATGACTCGGTCGATACGCCTTATGGCTTCTTCTTCGGGTATGCACGTATCGGTCACCCGGTTCAGACGGCGTTCCAGCAGATCCCTTTCGTCTGCCGGGGTAAGGTCACGGTAGTGGGGAAGGCGGAGGTAGTCGTTGTGAGCCACCAGGTTGAAGATATCCTCCTCGAGGTTCGCCCCGGTGCAACAGATCGCGTGCACTTTGTCCCGACGGATCATCTCGGCCAGGGAAAGCCCCAGCTCAGCAGTACTCATCGCGCCGGCCATGGCCAGCATGATACGGCCGTTCGATTCCAGCAGCTGCCGGTAGCTCTCTGCAGCATCAACAAGAGTGGCGGCATTGAAGTGCCGGTAATGATGTCGAATGAATTGTGCGATACCGTTGTTCTTCATAACTCTCCTCGTTTCATTCCCTTACAGCAATACGCAAAACTTCCGGCGATTCCATGGCAAGCCTGCGCAGCGAACCGGACGATGAATTCCCTCGCCGCTGCTTTCACCCGATGGTGACCTGCATGACCTTTTTGCACAGAGCAGACCGGGCCCGCCATTCGAAGGCACCGGCTTCCTTCCACCGGTGATTTGGCAGGTCATCTTCCACCACCCGGCGTTCCCCGCAGGCCTCGGGAGCGTGCCGGGAACACTTCTCCCCGCCCAACTGCGTGAAGGCAGGGCCATTTTCCACGTCAAGTGCTTTTTTTACCTCAAATGTCGCTGCAATGTCCACCGATAAGAGAAAATGTCGAGGCCGTGTGTTCGGCTTTCCATGGGCCAATGTCTCGATATTCCACCGTAATCACAGGCATCACAACGACATTCCAGCGAAGGAGACCGTGTCGTATCGATTTATAACATTCGAGTTGGCGCGACGGCTATCCACCAGATGCCCAAGGGCGAGTTGGTTGATTGCCAAATCCAACCACCGGCAGGCGAGGAGAAGTCTGCAAGATGCTT
>JABUEY010000156.1 GCA_013314815.1 Syntrophobacteraceae bacterium | reverse complement strand
CAGGCGACACATGCCGCCCGGGAGTGGAGTCTGACCATCCATTGCCCCTTGGCAAGGTTCTATTCCGGCCTCTTGCACCGCGTCCTGCCGGGACAGGCTCACATGTGGATCGCTTCCGCTGCAAGTATTGTTTTATTCGTCGCCGCTGTTTTCAACAGCCTTCTGGCGATCTACGCCCTGCAGAGGCGTCAGGCCACTGGAGCCTGGGCGTTCGCGTGCCTGATGGCCGGCGCCGCCTTCTACTGCATGGCCTTCGGCATGGAGCTGTTGAGCGACACCGTGCCCGAGATCCTGTTCTGGCTCAAGATTCAGTACCTGGGAATCGCCACCATGCCCGCTTTCTGGATCATCCTCGCTCTTCAGTTCTCGGGTAGAGACCGCAGGATTACGGTCCCTGTTCTGGCATCGATTTTCGTCATTCCCCTCGCCACCCTGTTTCTTGTTTCCACCAATGAATTCCATCACCTGTACTACCGTGCGCTGGCCATCGACCGAAGCGGCCCCATCCAGGTCACCGCCATAAAAGGAGGGCCGTGGTACTGGGTGCATAATGCATTCATTCACTTCAGCATCATTGCCGGGAACATACTTTACCTCCAGCGGTGGCTGACGGGTCCTCTATCGTACCGCAAACAGGCTGCCGCCATGCTGGTCGGTTCCCTGGGTCCCTGGGTGGGAAACACGGTCTATCTCCTGGGCTACAGCCCTTGGAACATCGACCCGGGCCCGTTCACCATCACCATCGCCGGCCCGATCTTTGCCTTTGGATTGTTCCGATACCGCATACTCGATCTTGTCCCCGTTGCCAGAGACAGCGTCTTCGAAGGCATCCGGGAGGGAGTCATCGTATTGGATCTCCAGAACCGCATAGTGGATTACAATCCAGCGGCAGGATCCATCTTCCGGGGACTTTCCGAAACGGCCATTGGAAGTCCGGCCGGAGAGGTTCTATCCGAATGCATGGACCTGACGAGACACATCGGGATAAACATGGAGGAGGAAACGGTGGTCCGGGTGGGTTCAGGTGAAGAAGCCCGCCACTTTCATGCCGGCTTTTCACGGGTGATGAGCAAACGGAAGAAGCCCCTGGGCAGGACCATCGTACTCAACGAAATCACGCGCCAGGTAAAGTCGGAATCGAGACTGAGGCAGATCAACCACCAACTCGAGCAGGCCACCCTGCATGCCAGGGAGATGGCGGAGAAGGCCGAACTGGCCAGCAGGGCCAAGAGCGAGTTTCTGGCCAACATGAGTCATGAAATCCGCACGCCGTTGAACGGCGTGATTGGGATGACCGGGCTGTTGCTGGCCACGAACCTGACACCCGGACAGCGCCGATACTCCGAGGTCATCCGATCGAGCGGCGAGAATCTTCTCGGGATCATCAACGATATCCTGGACTTTTCCAAGATCGAAGCTCAAAAACTCGATATCGAGCGCGTGGATTTCGAGCTGCGTCCGATTCTCGAGGACACAGCCGAAATGCTGGCGGTCAAGGCACATGAAAAAGGGCTCGAACTTGCCTGCCTGGTGGACCCGCAGGTGCCGGACCGGTTGAGAGGGGATCCCGGCAGGATCAGGCAGATCATCACCAACCTGGGAAGCAATGCGGTCAAATTCACGCACCGGGGTGAAATCCTGATCCGCGCGGACATCGAGTCCGAAGATGACGGCGGCGTAATGATCAGGTTCACAGTGATGGACACCGGAATCGGAATCCCGGCGGACAAGATTTCCGTCATCTTCTCGCCTTTTGCCCAGGTGGATTCGTCCACGACACGCAAGTACGGCGGCACCGGGCTGGGGCTGGCCATATCCAGCCAGCTGGCCGAAATGATGGGGGGTCGGATGGGAGTCGATTCCGAGGTGGGCATGGGATCGACATTCTGGTTTACATCGCTGCTGGAGAAGGCCGACGGGCGGGCGGCGGAAGAACGGGAAACCGATGTCAGCCTCCAGGGTGTCAGGATACTTCTGGCGGATGATCACTTCACCAACCGATGGACGGTATCTTCATGGATGACTTCGTGGGGCTGCCGCCTGGACGAAGCTCCCGACGCAAGATCCGCTTTTTCCATGATCCTCCAGGCCGCTCGTGACGAAGATCCGTTCCACCTGGTGCTGATCGATGCCAGGCTGCCGAAAATGCATAAGACGAACCTCGTCGAGAGGATCAGGAATCATGGAGAAATCGGCACCACGAAGCTGGTACTGATGACTCACGTGGCGGAAATCGGATCTGGAGTCTCGCCCGAGGACCTTGGTTTCTTCGACCAGATCACGAAGCCGATCCGCCAGTCGCGGCTCCACGACTGCATTGCACGAGTTCTCGGCCTCGCGTCCCCCCGGGAAAGACCGCCTGCTTACCGCGTTTTATCACCCGGCGCATCGAAGAAGATTGCTGCGCGCCCGTTGCGCATCCTCCTCGCCGAAGACAACATCACGAACCAGCAGGTTGCCGTTGAAATGCTCGAAAAGCTGGGCTTTCGCGCCGACGTGGCAGCCAATGGCATCGAGGTCCTCGAAGCCCTCAGGAACATCCCCTACGATCTGGTACTCATGGACTGCCGAATGCCGGAAATGGACGGCTTTGAGGCCACACGCCTCATCCGCGGCGGGGCAGCGGGTTCTTCCATGTCCACGATTCCCGTCATAGCCATAACGGCCAACGCACTGAAAGGCGACCGGGAAAAATGCATCGAAGCAGGAATGAACGACTACCTGGCCAAACCGGTAATGCCGGATAAACTCGCCGAAGTGCTGGAACGCGTGCTTCATCGAACGGAGATGGAAGCAATCGCTGCCCCTCTTTTGGAACCCGCATCTCCGGCAGGTTCGGCGGGTGCTGAAAAGCGGGTTGAACGGACGTCGGCTTATTGGGATCCGATCCGGCACCAGCGGGATTCGACAGTGGGTTCGATCTCGAACCCATCGCCCCGAGGAGAGGCTGTCTTCGACCGGCAGGCGCTGACGAACCGACTGATGGGCGATGAGCAACTGGCGATGCAGATTGTGGAGGTTTTTCTCTCCGATACTCCCGTCCAGATTGAAAACCTGAAAAAGGCCGTGGCTGACGGCGACATTCGCCTTGCCGAACAACTCTCGCACAGGATCAAAGGAGCTGCGGCAAACATCGGAGGCATCGCGCTGCAGCACGCCGCCCTTGCCGTTGAAATGGCGGGCAGGGATAAGGACATCCAGAAGATCGTCCAACTGCTGCCGGACCTGGTCGAGCACTATCGTCGACTCGAAATTGCTCTGAGGGACACTGACTGGAGTCTTCCTGCAGAGGAACCCGATCCGTCCGGATCCTGACAGTCGTCCTCCTTTCTTCAAGCATCCCGGCAGATCCCCACAAAGCGTTTCTCGATATCGGACGCTCCGCGCGCCTTCTTTTTTTAAGCTCGATAACCGCGCAGGACTGCAATTCAGGAAGGAGTGCCCAGGGGTTTTTTCATGAACGCGTGCCGCAGATTCCCGAGTATGCTCAACGCCAGGAGTCCGAGTCCGGCTACAACGGCCACATCGGCCATGTTGAAGATGCAGGTGCGAAGATTTCCCCATCCAAGGCTGAGGAAATCGATCACGTCGCCGCCCAGGACCGTCCGGTCAAGAAGGTTGCCAAGGCTTCCTCCGCAGAACAGGGAGATGGAAAACACCGAAAGAGGCCTGGATATCCAACCGGCCAGCACAAGCACGATCAGCAATCCCACACCCGCCGAAGCGGCAAGACTCAGAACAGGCCCCCGCCACTGCCGGGGAAGTGCGGATTCAAAACTCAGTACGCCTCCCCTGTTCAGCCTGTAGTCGATCTTCAGAACGCCTCCCGCCAGATACAGTACCCGGTCTCGAGGAAGACGAGACTCAACAATCGTCTTGCTCCACTGATCCAGGCACACCACCAGACCAACCACGAAAAGAACCAGCAGAATCCTTTTCCATCCTGGCATATGCCACCCCTTGCACGGCATTGTCGTCTTCAGCAGGAAAGCCCTGTCGCCGGCAAAATCTCGTGCACAGCAACCTCATGTCACATATCTACCCGTTCAATATCATGATATATTTCAAATTTACAGTGGAAGGAAGGCCGGAATAGACTCGATGTTTGCCCGATTTCCCCTGCCGCTCAGCCCTTCAGCCTTGGATCCGAATGCGGACGGCATGCTCCGTTCCATGCCGCGGAGGTGTCGCACGGTTCCAGGTCTATCAGCGCGTCCCTGCGCCGTGCCTTTTCCATCTTTCCAAACGTCAATTTTCATATTGTCAGGACGTTCGTTTGATTGTATAGCCTGTCCATCAGGCAGGGACAATCAGAAGGGAGGAAAGATGAGAATATTCAGAACACTCTCGTTCGGGCTGGTCGTTGTGGTTGCATTAGGCCTGGGGAGTTGCTGTTCCGGTGGTTCTCAGGTGAAAACGGAGAGCAAGACCACCACGACCACGCTGGGAAGCGAACTCAAAGACCTGAAAGACGCATACGACCAGGGGATCATTTCCGAGCGGGAATACAACCAGGCCAGGGAAAAGCTGATAAAGGAAAGGACGAAAGGGAACTGACGGCTATATCCCTTTCCACTCCCCGATCTGAGCAGCCGGGCCGGGGCCGCGCTTTCCTGCTCCTTGTCCAGTTCCCCCGCTGAGCCGAAAGCACGACGGCATCGACTCTCTCCCGCGTGAATGGCATGTCGAGAGTTCCGACCTTTTCGATATGGGTTTGTTGCGTGATTCTCCTTCTCGGTCATCCGGCAGGATCTTCTGCATCGGAGAACGGCATGAAGGGTCCGAAAACTGCATCGCGATCGTCCCGCGTGGAACCGCAGGCATCCACGTCCTGTGTCGATCTTGTCCTGCTTGGAGCGATCCGGTTTTACAGGAAAGACATATCTCCGATCGGGGGGAACCGCTGTGGTTTCAGCCCCAGCTGCTCGGCCTTCGGCTACAGGGCCCTGTCGGATTATGGGGCCACCAGGGGCATTCTCATGACCGGAGACCGTCTCATGCGGTGCAATATCTGGAAGAAGCCCGGTCCCGACTACACTCTGCTTCCGAACGGGAAGCTGTACGATCCACCGTCCAGAAACCTTCCGCCCGGCCGATGAGAAAGACTGTTCTCCTATTGCTTGCCTTGGCCCTTGTTTTGGGCAGAATCGGCATGGATCGAGTCCAGGCCGAAGAAGCGGTTCTCCTTACGGCGGACGTCCAGTTAAAGATCGCCGACGCTTTCCTGGACGAAGCCGAATATTACCGGGCGGTAACGGAATTCAAGAGGTTTTTGATTCTCTTCCCGGATTCGCGTCGGGCGGATTATGCCCTGTTCAGGACGGGCATGGCCTGCTACAGGGGGGAGGAATACGAGTCCGCCGCCCGAGCCTTCGCATCCGTGAGGGAACTGCACCCGGGAAGTGTCCACCAGGAGAAGTCACGATACTACGAAGCCCTCAGCTGCTGGAAGCTCAAGCAGTACGCACAAGCGGAAGCGGTCCTGGATGTGCTCGCAGAAGTCTACCCCGAATCCGAAGAGGCTCCCCGCGCCTTGGCCGCGAGCACCGTTCTGGCCCTGGAAAGAGGAAGACCCGCCGCCGCGAGGCGCAGTCTCCACAGGATTCTCGAACACTATCCCGGCCACCTCCTCTCCCGGAGAGCAGCCGATGCGCTTCCTCTTGTCGACGAGTACGAAGGCCTTCCGAGCAAATCCCCGTCACTGGCCGGATTCATGTCGGCAGTCCTGCCAGGAAGCGGCTATATCTACGCTCGACATTACCACGACGGCGTCACCGCATTCCTCATCAACGCCCTCGCGATATCCGGCACCGCCGCGGGCGTCCACCAGGAGAATTACCCCGTGGCAGGCATTGTCGGCGCAGTGGGCCTTCCGTTTTATTTCGCCAACATTTACGGCTCCGCTAATGCCGCACGGAAATGGAACATGGGAGTACGCAAGGTCCTGGTCGACAGGATTTCCCTTGTCCTGGATTTCCACTTCCACCCATGACCGAGTTTCACCACGAGCACCAGCCTGCGCACGTCATCTCCATCCGGAGAAGGTCTTGAACAACCCGCTTCAGGCATCATCTCTGCAAGAACTGGAGTTCGGAAGCCCGTGCGGGCCAGTGGCTTCCCGCGGATGCGGGAATGCGCGCAAACGCCTGTTCGACAGTGCTCCATCAACTGTTTCCTGGTTCATCCGGCAAACAAGCACCTCCGGTGCTTTTCACGCAAAGGATCGATGCAATCACATCGTCATTCGACATCACATCGTCATTGCTTCCAGATGACATTGTGATGCCGATTGACGTTCTTGCGGGTATATTCCAGCTTTGTGCGGCAACTGTCCGAGTACGCGTCTGCCGGAAGAACCTTTTTTTGCGCACTCTTCTCCGCAGGTGAGAAAAATTTTGCACCTCTTGCTCAAACCTGCCCACACAGCGGAAAGACAAACGCAAGCGTCCGCTCGATCAACTCAAAATACCCCATTGATCTCAATTTGTTATGAGAACGCCACCCGCCGTGAGTTCATGGTATGGGATTTGCTTAACCTGGTTTCTGACAGACCAGGGAAGGGGAAAGGGCGGTCCATTCCCGTTCCGTGCGATCTGTCGTTGAAGGCCTGCAGGTCCTGCGAAGAATACACCTGTGCAGACTCTTCGGGATGCATCCGGGGAGAGAAAGAAGAGGCAAGTGAAGTCTGAAGGCGAAATCCGGCAGGGTATCGAACCTGGAACAGACAGACATTGAACTCGGGAGAACGCTGGTGCCCCGAGAGATGAAGGAGAAAGAGGATATGAAAGGTAGACTGCCGACGATCGTGGGAATGAGTGCCTTGATTCTGGTTCTGAGTTTGGGCCAGGGCATTGCTCAGCAGCAGGTTGGGCAGCCGAGTGGATCCGACACCGGTGCTGTTTTGCCGAAGCCGGCTATACCGGGTCAGCACGAGAAGAGCATTCCCAAGACGGACAAGGCCGACGTCAAACCGGAGATGCGTGTATCTCCCAAGGCTGCCGACGTTTCGGGAGAACAGCCTGCCCAGGGCATGGTGCCCGGGCTTGCCAAGCCGGAGTCTCTGCAGGAGAAGGCGGACAAGGCCATGGTGCACAAGCCCGGCGACTCCGCGATTCCCGAAAGACCTCCAAACGCGAAGGATATTTCAGGAAAGACCCCGGAGCCCGGTGCCTCGACTCAGCCTGCCACCGGCAAGAGCACGGAGAAGGCAGCATCACCCGGTGCCGCTCCGGGAAAACCTTAGAGTGCCGGTCGGTTCGAGTATTTGCTTCGGGTTGCACCCCATCGTGACGGATGCCTGAAATTTCCGGCAGGAGGCATCGGATGCCGCCGTCCAGGGAGAAGAAGGCAAGGAGGAAGAACATGAGAAACAAGTTTCTGATTACGGTTGTGTGCGCTGCGCTGCTTGTTCTTGTTGCGTCGACGAGCGCGCGGGCTCAACTGATTGAGCCGTTGTTTCTGGGAGCCATGGGGTCCGCTCTGGGCTTCGCCATCGGAGGCACCGCTGCCGGTGCGGCCATAGGGGGAGCGGCTGGACTTGCCGCGGGCCTGCTGGTCACTGCTCCCTACTATCGCGGCAGCGCCTGCGCCTACGGTCCCGTGCCCTACGGGTCGGTCGGTGTATGGGTACCGCCCCCCTATCCGCGCGGCTACCGATACGGGTACAGCGGATATCGCCACCAGCGGCATCATGCCTGGAGGCACGACTACAATCGTTACGGAGGCCGCCCATACAGGCATTGGAGATGATTACCCCGCGGGTTTCAACAGGATAAACCGTCCAGCCCCCGGAGGTTCCGAGGGCTGGACATACCTGTCTTACCGACATCGGTCAGGATTTTCTCTTCCACTTCCCCGTGTTTCCATATAGATGGCAGATGGGATAGAATAGATTCGAGGCGATGATCCTCCTGGAGATGAATCATGAAAGCTTCGAGTCAGTGCCCGCCATCCCTAACTGTCCTGGTTGTGGATGATGAACCCGGCATCCGGAAGGCGCTTCTGCTTGCACTGGAAGCAGACGGCCACAGGGTAACGGCGGTCAGCAATGCCCGGGACGCTGCAGCTGAGGCGACCCGGCGTTGTTTCGACATGGCGATCGTCGATCTGCGACTGGGAAATGAATCGGGCATGGATCTTATCGGTTCTTTGAAGGCCGCCTGCCCGTGGATCAGACAGGTCGTCATCACTGCCTATGCATCCATCGATTCGGCGGTTGAGGCCATGCGAAGGGGAGCTTTCGATTACCTGCCAAAACCTTTTACGCATGATCAGCTCCTGGTCCTGGTCAACAAGGTCGCAGAAATCCGTCAGCTCGAGCAAAAGGTGGAATCCCTCGAGAATGCGCT
>JABUEY010000155.1 GCA_013314815.1 Syntrophobacteraceae bacterium | reverse complement strand
GCAGACTTCTCCTCGCCTGCCGGTGGTTGGATTTGGCAATCAACCAACTCGCCCTTGGGCATCTGGTGGATAGCCGTCGCGCCAACTCGAATGTTATAAATCGATACGACACGGTCTCCTTCGCGGCAATGACGCTGTTGAGGCAATGACGCTGCTTCAGGTGTGTTCCACCTTTGTGCGACAACTGTCCAGGTACGCGTTTCATGAACCATTTTCCACTAAGAAAGATCGGACAGCGGTCAAGAAGTATCCTGATCCGGCCGATCGACAAGAGCAGAGCAAAGGGCGTCGGAACAGTTTCCAAGGACGGCATCCACTTGGAGGAAAGCATCGTCTGTGGGGGCAATGAGGTCGGTTCCGGGTTTTCATTAACTGTTGACATTGTCCACACGCTACAGGAGAATGCGGTTGCTCGCCAAGGCGAAGGTAAATCCGAAGCTCCTGCGCGGCATGCAGTGCCGGGTTCTTTCCGGCGGTTCCGAGTCCGTGCTGCAGGAACAAAAGGGCTGCCCGGCAATGAACATCTTTTTTGACATCTTCGGTTCACTCCTCCCCAACGTAATCCACGGAAGTCAGGACAATATTCCCGTTCTCAACAGATGTGGCTGCGCCAGGGATTCATATGTTGATCAACCTTTACGGAGCAATGCATGAAACAAGACTGCTGCACGAAAATGAGACTCCATTCCATCGCTTACCTGGTATCCGGCATCCTCCTTGCCGCGACTCTCTTTTACGGCCCCAATGCCCATGCCATTTCATCGGTCAATGTTCCTCTGGACAACTGGGCCTACGGGGCGATCGAAAAACTGTCGGGATTCGGTTTGATTTACAGCGATATCCAGGGTACACGGCCGTTCACCCGGATGGAAGTGGCCAGGCTCGTTCATGAGGCGCTGCAGGAGCAGGAAAAGAGACAGGAAAAAACGCCGTCTCTGGTGGAATATTTCTTCGACAAGTTCAAGAAGGAATACAGGGAGGAGTTGGAGGTGTGGAGTGTGGGCAGGTCCATCCACGAACGGGCCTATTTGAAGCCGATCGACGAGGTGCAGGCCCGGTATGTCTATGTGGACGGGAAGCCCAGGGAGTTCAAGGGCTATGAGACCAGTGGCCCGAAGCTGGACGCCACGGAAGGGACTCCCATGGTTTACAACAATGAAGGCGTGGTGTACGGCGAGAACCACAATTTCAGTTTCCAGTTCTCCACGGTGCTGGGCTATAAGGACTTCTTTTCCGCCTATGTCCAGCCGATTGTTCTTTTTAGCGAAAACAGAGGCAACCTGGACAATGTCGACGACGCGAGCATCGATCTGCTCAAGGGCTACGGCAAACTCTCCCTGTGCAACGTGGATATCCAGTTCGGCAGGGATTCCATGTGGTGGGGAAGGGCGCGCCATGGCGAGATGATCCTGACAAACAATGCAGTTCCGCTGGACATGGTGAAGGTGACCAATTCGACTCCCTCCCTGCTCCCCTGGTACTTCAGCTACCTGGGCCCTTTCAAGTACACCTTTTTCCTGTCCCGACTCGAGGACTTTACGGTCAATGCTCTGGTCGAAGGCCAGGGGCGGGTGCTGCGCCAGACGGAAGTGGGTTTCGGAGGAGTGAGATTGAACTTCAAGCCTACCCCGAACATTGAAATAGGGATGTCGAACACGTTCATCTTTGGGGGGGAGGGAATTCCGAGTTTGACCATCGGAGACATCTTTCTGCTGTTTGGTTTTCAGGGAGCCTCGTCGAGCCAGAAGGCCAACCAGTTGGCGGCCCTTGATTTCAGGTTCAAGCTCCCGTTCCTGCGAAATGCCGAACTGTACGGAGAATATGCGGGTGAGGATTCGGGGGGACTGGAATACTGGGAAGAGTTGATCCTGGGAGATGTCGGGTATCTTGTCGGCATATACTTCCCCAGGCTCACGGACGACGGCAGAACCGACCTGCGCGTAGAATACGCCAACAATTCCCACAGGGTGGACAGCACGCCCGGAGTGTGGTACGGCAACGCCATTTTCAGATCAGGGTACACTCACGACCGAATGATCATGGGGCACCACATGGATGGCGATGCCGAAGACTTGTTCGTGCGGGTGACCCGATACCTGAGAAACGATCTCGTGGTTGGCCTCGACTACGATTTCATGCAGCGCGGCAAGAGTCTCAATCCCGTCCAGGAGAAAGTGAACCAGGTTGGAGGCGACATCACATTCGATGTTACTCGAAGTCTTTCCGTTACCGGCCGTTACACCTTCGAATCTGTCGAGAACTACAACTTGAAGTCGGGGGTCGACAGGCATAACCATCTTTTCATGACCGCCTTGAAGTACACCTTTTGACGGTCCATCCGCAGCCGCCTGCCATCGAGGTGAAGGGCTTTCGTGTTCAGGCCGGGAAAGAGGCCGTAGGCGTTGTGTGCGGCGGCGATGAGAAGGTGAAACTCTTTGACACCCATGAGGGAATAAGATATATGGTTGCACCATTCCGCCCGGCAAGACGAGGGCGGTTTTCATTGGAGTTTGTCTATAAACTGCCACGCGGTCGATCGGTACGGGAACGCTGATTTCGAGGCTGTTTTCCAGGATGTACGCTTCGTGCAAGAGGTCAGGATCGGAATGATGAAAAGGGAAGACAAAGACAGGCTTGAAACCCTCCACATAGATGAAAAGATCAACTACTCGAAAAGCATTGTCCGCGAAGCCATCGGGCGGTTTGGCATCGATCGGCTTGCGGTCGCCATCACCGGCGGCAAGGACAGCACCACCAGCCTTTGGATTCTTAAGCAGGTCTGCGATGAACTGAATATGAAGCCTCCCGTGTGCATGTTCATCGACGAAGGGGACGTCTTCGACGAGATAAACGAACTTGTCGATCACATCAGGAAAGAATGGTCCCTGGACGTTGTCTCTCTGAAAAACGACGATGTCAGTTCCCTGGCCACCCACATCGGGAAGAATGTGAGGGTCGCCGATCTGAATGAAAAGAACCGAGGTGCCCTGGAAGAGATGGGCTACACCGGGGAAGAATTCCCCTTTATCCCTGATTCCACCATCTGCAATCACCTGATGAAGACTGTTCCCATGAGGGAGTTTATCGTCCGCAACGGGGTCCTGGGGCTGATCACCGCGATACGCTGGGATGAACAGAGCGCCCGAAAGGATGAAGATTTCTTCAGTCCCAGAACGAATCCCGACCACATGAGGGTTCATCCTGTTCTTCACTTCAGGGAACGGGATATTTGGGTGGCGATCTTCAAGTACGGAATTCCTTATTGCTCCCTGTACAGGCAAGGGTACCGCTCCCTTGGAGCGCGGTGTGCCACGGGGAAGGCTTCGGATATCCCCGCCTGGCTCCAGGATCTCGAGAATACTCCCGAGCGCGTGGGAAGAGGGCAGAACAAGGAACAGGTGATGGACCAGCTGAGGGCGCTCGGTTATATGTAGGGGGTATGATGTTCGGAATATTCAGAAAAGAGGCCAAACAAAGGAAGGTGGTGGTTGCAGGTCTTGACGGTGTTCCGTATAGCCTGCTCGTAGAATATATGGCCAGGGGCATCATGCCCGAACTGTCTGCACTGTGTGCCAAGGGCAGCCTTCACCGGATGAAGTCGAGTCTGCCGGAGGTATCGTCGGTGGCATGGACCAGCTTCATGACCGGGAGGAACCCGGGGCAGCACGGCATCTTCGGCTTCATGGAAATAGACAGGAACAGCTACGAATACAGGTTTCCGAATTTCAGCACCCTGAAGGAAAAGCCTTTTTGGGAGGATCACGGGCTCAAGACCGTCGCATTCAACATTCCGCAGACCTATCCGGCAAGACCGATGAACGGGGTGCTCGTGAGCGGCTTTGTCGCCATCGACATCGACAAGGCGACCTATCCGGACAGGGTCCTGAAGTATCTGAAGAGCATCGACTACCAGCTGGACGTCAACGCCCGGTTGGCCTTGCAGAGTCCGGATGCCTTTTTTGACAACATGTTCCATGCCTTCCGGAAGAGAACCGAGGCGATCGAACATCTATACGACAGCGAAGACTGGAGCCTCTTCATCGGGACCATTACCGAGACGGACCGCCTGCACCATTTCTTTTTCGATTCAGCGTTGGAAGGCGCTCACTACCCGGTTTTCGAAAAGTTCTACAGGGAACTGGACCGTTTCATCGGCCGCATGGCCGGAAAGGCGGCAAAAGAGGAATCCTTGTTTCTGACCTGTTCCGACCATGGTTTCACTCCGATTACAAGTGAAGTCTATTTGAACAGGTGGCTGGTCGAACAGGGGTATCTCGGCCTGAACGGAAAGGAGGATCTTACGGCCGTCGACGGCGCCACCAGGGCGTTCTGCCTGGATCCGTCGAGGATTTATGTGCATTCGAAAGGAAAATATGCGAGGGGAAGTGTTTCCTCTGAGCAGCACGACACGCTCGTGAAGGAAATCAAGGAAAAGCTGCTTTCCTTGCGATACGACGATCAACCCATCGTCAAGGCCGTTTACAATAAGGCCGATATCTTCCATGGAGATTATGAGGCCGACGGACCGGATATGTACATTCTTCCGGAGTACGGTTTCGATCTCAAGGGAGCCCTGAACAAGAAGAACCTGTTCGGGACAACTCATTTCAGGGGCATGCACACCTACGATGATGCTCATTTTCTCATATCCGAGAAGAGGGAATTCCAGGACATCAGTATCCAGGACGTAGCGGATGTCATTCTAAAATATTTGCGACAATAACGGCCCGTTAATGAATAATCATTATGTTATTGCCTGTTTTGAAGCAGATCGGACTCCTGTTTCTCCCGCCTCGATGACCGACAGGCAGAAGATTGAGTTCGGCGAAGATCGCGCGCCGGCTTCAGTCGATGCATCTTCCGGTGTGTTCAGACGTCTCCTCTGAAAATGCGGATTGATTATGGACAAATCCCAGGAGCAAAAGAACAGTGACATGCTCAAGGTCGCCAGAGGGTCCGGTTTTGCGCTGCTGGGAAGCTTTGTAAACAGGGGCGTTGTCTTTCTGATCCACGTCCTTGTGGCAAGGCACCTGGGCCCCCATGCATTCGGCCTCTATGCCCTCGGACTTACCACTCTCAAGATCTGTGTGGAATTCTCGAAGATCGGCCTCGATGTCGCCGGCATGAGGTTTGTCTCCCTGCACAAGGATAAGGACCGATCCAAACTCAAAGGGGCGATTGTCTCGTCGCTCGGCATCTCCATCGTCAGCGGGATTCTGTTCGGGATCCTGCTCTATTATACCGCAGGACCGGTAGCCGTCGGGATATTCAGCAAGCCCGAGTTCGAACCGGTGGTTCGATTGTTCGCCTGCAGCGTACCTTTTGTCGCCTGCACCACCGTCTTTGCCTCTCTTCTGCTGGGTTTCAGAACAACCAGGTATACGGTGATCGTCAGAGATTTCGTCATGCCCGTTTCCAACCTGCTGTTCATCATCTTCTTTTCCATTGACGGCCTGTCGCTCCCCGGCGTTCTCTATGCATATATCCTGTCTCATGTCATCGGGATTGTGGCCGGCATGGGAAGCCTCACGATGCTGTTCGCGGATTGGATAAGGCCGGTGATCAGGCCATCCTTCGAATTCAAAGCCTTGATGAGCTATTCCATTCCCATCTTCCTGATTGCACTCGTCCGGAATATCTACGGATGGTCGGATACGATTATGCTCGGATTTTTGAGTTCATCCATTGAAGTCGGATTTTACAGGGTTGCAGCGGAGATACCGCTCGCAATGCCGCTTTTTCTCGGAGCAGTCAATTCTATTTATTCGCCCATGGTCGCCCATCTACATGATAATGACGAAATGCAGAGGCTCTCGCACATTCTCAAGACATCGGTACGATGGGTGAGTTATACTACAATTCCAATATGTTTCTTTTTTGTTCTCTTTTCACAAGAACTGATGATGATGTATGGAAGAGAATATGTTGAAAAGAGTCATATTATTTTGATTATTCTGTCATTCGCTCAACTGATTAATACAATATCCGGAAACGTTGGAACGACTCTGCTTATGACAGGAAAGCAGAATATTCAGCTTATAAATGCAGTCATATGCGTAGTTATAAATATAGTATTAAATATTGTTCTTATACCCTTATATGGAGCTATTGGAACTGCTATTGCAATGCTTATTACTTTGTTTATTGCAAATTCGATTAAAATTTGGCTTGTCTATTATTTCTATAAAATGCATCCTTTCAGCTCTTCCGTAGTAAAATTTGTAAGCGGATCTTTGGGAATCCTGATAATATTTATGATTTTGAATCAATATGTTATCCATGTTTTTGGTTCTTTTGGGGTATTTTTGAAGAGTTTTGAATTGATCGTTTTTTGCTGCATCATGTTATTTTTGAACAGGATTCATCCTGAAGATCGATTCCTGCTCAGTACGATTGCCGGCAGATTCAGGAGAAACAGGAATGAAAAAGAAAAACGTGTTATTTCTTGTAATTGATTGCCTTGGCCACAGGTTCCTGGCGGGTGATCAAATCAGGAAATATCCCTTTCTCTATCATCTGTTCAATCGAGGAACGTCCTTTTCGCAGGCCGTCTCGGTTTCCAGTACGACATCGCCCAGCATGGCGTCCATGCTTACGGGCTGCTATCCGTACCGACATCAGGTCAACACCTTGGCCGGTGTCCGGTTGAGCCCCAAGGTGCCCGCCTTTGCCGACATCCTGTCCAGGGCCGGATACCACACCTATGCGGAAGTGACCGGGCCGCTGTATCCCGAATTGGGCATTTCGAGAGGTTTTGCCGAATACAACCACCGGCCGACTACCCATTACCTGCATTCGGAATGGGGCACGCAGTTCGCCGGCAGGCTGAAAAGCGGCTGCTATCGGGAACCCTGGTTTCTGTTCCTTCATGCCTGGGAGCTGCATGCGCCGAGGCAGGTTCTTCCTGCCTTCGACAAGGATAAGTACGGAGTCCGCTACACCAGGGCGCTGCATTCCCTCGACCTGGTTCTCGAAAGACTGTTTGAGCCGTTTGCTGATTTTCGGGATACGATATTCATTCTTACGGGCGATCACGGAGAGCAGGTGGAGAGCAGCAAGTTTGACCGGCTGTTGAGAAGGGCGATCAAGAAGTCTTATGATCGGTTGAGCAGCAGGGGCTTCCTGGAGGAGCACTGGTTGAGTGTCTACAAGAGATGTCACCTCGGGCATGGTTATGACTTGAATGAGGAACTGGTTCGGGTGCCGCTTCTGTTCATAGACCATGACGGTCTTCCGGAGAAAACTGAACTCGACCTCCAGGCCAGCCATGTCGATATAGCCCCCACGGTTCTCGATCTGCTCGACCTCCGGGGCGAAGACTTTCGGATGGATGGTCAGAGCCTGCTGCCTGTTGTCGACCACGAGGAGGCGGGGGCCGAGCATGTCGCCTACATGCAGTCATCGGGAATCGTGCTCCCCGATCCCTCCAGGTGGCAGGAAGGCATCCGGTACAGGGGGATGAAATACATCCGGTACCAGCAGCAGGCAGGAAGCGGGGGAGAGCGGCTGTACGACTTGAGGAAGGATCCCGATGAGAGGTACAGCATCTCCGACGAGAAACTCTTGAACCTCATGCGTGCAAAACTGGAATCCCTGAAGACATGGGAAGAGGATCCGCGGGAGGACCTCCAGATGTCCAAGGAGGAGATCGCGGAGATGTCCCTGAGACTCAAAGACCTCGGGTACATCTGACGTCGTGGGTCTGGCAGGGATTAAATCTTTATCGATGTACGCCACCGGCTGAATGATGTGAGCGAAAAGGCAGTGAATTCCATGGTAGATAAGGTATTGATCGTTGGATTGGACGGGGGGACCTGGAGAATATTCGACCCGCTGATGGAGGAAGGCAGAATGCCTCATCTGCAGCGCCTGTTGAAGTCCGGAAGGTCAGGAATTCTGAATTCGACCCTCCCTCCCATCACCCCTGCGGCGTGGACATCCTTTCTCACGGGGACAAATCCCGGAAAACACGGGGTGTTCGATTTCCTCAGCCTGGACAAAAAGGCATTCAGTGTATTTGCCGCCAATTCCAATTCCATTGCCACAAAGACCCTGTTTGAGTTGCTGAGCGACCGGGACAGAAAGGTAATTTCAATTGGCATTCCAATGAGTTACCCTCCAAAGAGGGTCAACGGGCTGATGGTGAGCTGCTTCATGACCCCGGGCCCGGACGCCGCGTTCACCTTTCCTTCGGAACTGAAAGACGAGATCCTGTCTTTCATTCCCGATTTCGAAGTGACACCGTCCAGGGTGGTGAGCAGACACGACGCCTACGGCGGCGGTTTCGATGACTTTCTTCGAGGGATGTGCACACTGGTGAGGCAAAAGAAGGGCCTGGCGCTTCATCTGTTGGGGAAATACGGTGCGGACGTATGTGCCGTTCAATTTCAAACCCTTGATTTTGTACAGCATTTCCTCTGGCATTGCCTCGATCCCTCCCATCCGCTGCACGACGAACGCAGGAGAATGCAAAT
>JABUEY010000154.1 GCA_013314815.1 Syntrophobacteraceae bacterium | reverse complement strand
GGAGTTGATGAGATACACCACGGCATGGACCTGGTTCTTCCGCGTAACCGCCATCCCCGTCGAGACAACGATCACGGCGGCCAGCATGTAGAAGACCACTCCGTAAAGACCGCTCATGGCAAGTCCACTCCTCATCCTTCGAAAAGGGTCACGTCAGGGCATGTTGCTTTTCACATCCACCGGCGGCTTTTCGTTGATGTGAGTCCCTTTTTCTCCTTTTTCACTCAAACCGGCATGCCGATAAAAGTTGTATTCCTGGTTTCTGCCTCCGTGGTTTACCAGCAGGTCTTCCTTTTCGTAGACGAACTTGAGTATGTCGTCCTTGCAGAATTCGAAGTCGGGAGTCAGCTGAATGGCCAGGGTCGGGCAGGCTTCCTCGCACAAGCCGCAGTAGATGCAGCGGGCGAAATTGATTCGGAACCAGGCGGCATGGCGCCTTCCATCGTCCCGCTCCCTCGATTCCATGGATATGCAACTCGTCGGGCAGACCGCGGAACACAGGTAGCACGCCACGCAGCGTTCATCCCCGTCAGGGTCCACCGTAAGGATGATTCTTCCCCTCGAACGGGCGGGAAGGGGTTTCTTGTATTCGGGGTACTGCTCGGTGATGGGCTTCCGGAAAAGGTGCTTCAGCGTGACCGCGTACGAGCCCGCAAGCCCTTTCACCATTTCCGCCGCGGTTTTTGCGATGCTTGATTCTTCTTTTGCCATGGCTAACGTCCTGTCACCAGGATTACGGCGCCCGTAACCACGATGTTCAAGAGCGAGAGGGGGAGCAGCACCTTCCAGCCCAGGTGCATGAGTTGATCGTACCGGAACCTGGGCAGGCTTGCCCGGGACCAGATGAGGAAGAAGGGCACGATCATGACCTTGAGCAGAAACCATACGATGGGGGGCAGGAAGGGGCCACGCCAGCCTCCGAGAAAGAAAACCGCCAGGAGCGATCCGATGACCACCATGTTTACGTATTCACCCACGAAGTACAGGGCAAACCGCATGCCGCTGTATTCCATGTGGTAGCCGGCGATGAGTTCGTTTTCCGCCTCGGGCAGATCGAAAGGCAGCCGGTTCGCTTCGGCCATGGAACACACGAGAAAGATCAGGAACGCCACCGGCTGAACCAGGATGAATGGATAGTTCGCCTGGGCATTCACAATGTCCACCAGGCTGAACGACTGGGACACCATGACGATGGGAACCAGGGAGAGCCCCATGGACAGTTCATAACTGATGAGCTGCGCCGCTCCACGGATGCCTCCCAGCAGGCTGTACTTCGAATTGGAAGCCCACCCGCCAAGGGCGATGCCATAGATGCTGATGGAAGACATGGCCAGCACGAAGAGAAGCCCGACGTTGAGGTCCGCGATCACCATGGGAATACGCCTACCCCGGACAGTGAGGTCTTCGGCGAAGGGAACCACGGCAAAGATCAGCAGGGACGTCATGGCAACGGCGGCCGGGGCGAGCATGAAGATGACCCGGTCCGCGGATGCGGGAACGATGTCTTCCTTGAGCAGCATTTTGATGCCGTCCGCCACGGGTTGCAGCAAACCGAAGGGACCCACTCTGTTAGGCCCGTATCGGATCTGGAACCTTCCCAGCAGCTTGCGTTCCACAAGCACCAGCGCCGCGGCCATCCCGAGGAGCACGGCCAACACAAGCACGAGCTTGATCAGCAGCAGGATGAATCCCAGGATCCACATCATTCCGGTCTTCCCCGTTCCCCGGCACATTGCCGGCATTGTCATTCTTTCCCGGCCCTCGAGATTCTTCCAAACGGAATCTGCGCAGGGACCGGTCCGAGCTTCTGCCATTCGAGCAGCCTGTGCCTCGGGATGACGAGTACACCCTCGGCCATCTGCGCAGACACACCTGCACGCACCTCCAGTCCGCCGCCTTCCAGAGCGATGGATATCCAGTCGCTGTGAGCAATCCCCAGGGGTTCGGCATCCCGCACATGCAGGAAAACCAGAGGCTCCGAATCCGCATTTTGGATCACGGGCGAATAACCGGACAGCTCCTCTGTTCCAAAAAAGCGATCCACGAGGACAACCTCAAGGGTATCCGCGGCTTCGGGAGCGGCTCGATCGCCCGTTTCCTCGCAGACCGGCGGGCGATCCCCTGCGTCGGGCAGCACTCTGAAGCTTCGAGAAGTCGGGATATCCCGGCATCGAGCGAAACCGGGGTGCTCCTCGGCCATGATCTTCAGGATGCTCAGGTTGTCCCGCGCATTCGTATATCCGGCAACTTCCAAAGCCGTCCGCCACGCCGCCTCGATCTCTCCCCCCGGTACTTCATGAGAAAACACCCGTGGAGGATGACCTCCCCCGCTCACCTGGTGCACAGGAATGCCTCCCTCGTGCACGGGTTCGACTCTCTGCACTCTGCCTTCCTGGTTGATGAAGCTTCCCCCGCATTCGAACACCGTGCAGGTCGGAAGAACGATGTGCGCCCTCCCGACGACGCTCGTAGGCAGATAATCCATGGCCGCCAGCAGGTCAAGCCGGTCCAGGGCACGTTCGAGTCTTTCACGATCCGGGAAGTTCTTGAACGGGTCGCTTTCTACAACGAGCAGGGCCTTCACCTTTCCCTGTTCGATGTCCTGGACGACATCAGAAAACGACCTGCCCGGAGATTCAGCCAGAAGCACCGCGCCAAAAGAGTTCGGGCCGGGGAGGACGAAGAAAAGACACGGCCTCGCTTTGAGTTGCAGGAGGAGCCGAGCCAGGTCGGCGGCGCGGTCGGGCGTTGAATCCCGAACGATATCCGTTCCACATACGATGACCGGATTCCGGCTGCCTCTGAGCCTTTCAACAATTCCGGCTATTCGAGAATCCAGGTCCGCTCGGAGCGGACCTGCAGCTTCCGGCCGACGGGTTTCTTTACCCTGCGCGGCGGAATCCGCCTGCAAGGCGCTTAGAGCCTCCGTTATCCGGCTGAGACAGCCTCCGATCTCCGCAGGGGCAATCGCCACATGATCAAAATCGAAAGGCGCAGATACAGGCCGGGGATCCATCACGACAATGCCGGCATCCTCCCTGAATGCCTGCCTCAAAGCAAGAGCCAGCATGGGCGCTTCATGGACGGGATCGATTCCCACGGCCAGGATGAAATCCGCGCTTTCAAGTTCGCGCATGGAAACCGCCAGCCGCCGATCCAGCCTCGAAACGGCCCTGCGCGTTTTGTGTTCGAGGTCTGGACGGGGGAAGACGGCCGGATGCCTCCATCCCTTTTCCCGGCTGATCCGCTTGAGCACGGCCAGCGTTTCGAGGCTGCAGCGATCCGAGGCAACCAGGGCAACTGCATCCGGGCCGGCATTCATCGAGATCTGGTCGAGCCTCCCGGAAGCCGCACGAACGGCTTCAGCCAGCGAGGCATCCTCGCCGTCCACTCTTGCCCGGCGTGGCCGGTCCGCGAGATTTGCATAAGGATACGCGAACCGTCCCCTGTCGCAAATGAAGTGGCCGTTGACAGACTCGTTGAAACGGGCCTCGATGCGCACCACCTCCCGGTACCGGGCGCTGGCGACGGTGCTGCAGCCCAGGGAACAGTGGATGCACAGGAAGGGAACCCTCTGCAGATCCCACCGCCTCGCCTTGTAGCGGGACGACCTGTCCGTATAGACGCCCGTCGGGCAGATATCCACGAGGTTTCCGGCAAAAGGGCTTTCGAGCGGGCCGTCCCGGAATCGACCGAAATAGACCCGGTTTGCGATCTGCATCGGGCCGAGATCCCGGTACCCGGCAAAGTCCTGGTAGAACCGCGAGCAGCGGTAGCAGTGAATACATCGGTTCATTTCGTGGGCTATGAACTCCCCGAGGTACTGGTCATGATAGGTGCGCTTCCTGCCGGGATAGCGCCTCAGCCCGTGCCCTCCCGACACCGTTTCGTCCTGCAGCAGGCACTGCCCGCCCTCGTCGCACACGGGGCAGTCGTGAGGGTGATTCATCATGAGCCACTCGATGACCTGCCTTCGGAAAGCCACCGCCTCCTCATCCGTGGTCGAAACCACCATGCCGTCCTGGGCATCAATCATGCAACTCATCTGAAGCCCCTTGAACGGGCCGTGAATGAACTTCACCGCACACATCCGGCAGGCTCCCGCCGACCCCAGCGCCTTGTGATAGCAGAAGCGCGGGATCATGATCCCAAGCCGCTCAGCCGCTTCAATCACTTTGGTCCCTTCGGGGACTTCGATTTGCAGGTCGTCTATAACCAGCCTTGGCATGGCGATCCTCAGCGAGGCCGACTGAACGGGCATTTCTTCAGACGGATATGCTCGCGTACTTCATCTTCGAAAAAAGTGAGCAGGCTTTCCACGGGGGAGGCGGCTCCGGGAGCCAGAGCACAGTAGGCGTTCCACACGTCCCGGCTCATCTGCCGGAGCATGGGGATGTATTCCTCCCTGCCCTCCCCGTTCTCGATCCGCCACAGCAGGTCCCTGATATAGGGAAGCCCCTCGCGGCAGGGAGTACACCAGCCGCAGGATTCCCTGGCGAAAAACTGCAGCAGGTTCAAGGTGACTCCCACCAGGCATGTCTTCTGATCGAAGACCGTTATGGCCGCAGTGCCCAGCCTGTGGCCGACGGCGGACAGGCTGTCGAAATCCATTTCGACGTCGAGAAGATCCTTCGTCAGGTAGCGCGTGGACGCCCCACCCGGCAGGCAGGCTTTGAACTCGGATCCGGCCCTCATGCCTCCCGCATGCTCCTCGAGGATTTCCCTCAGCGGAGTCCCGATGGGAAGCTCCACGCATCCGGGCCTGTTCACCTTGCCGCTGATGCAGAAAAGCTTGGTCCCCGCGCCGGTTTTCGTTCGGGCAAGGCCCTTGTACCATTCAGGACCGTTCCTCAGGATGTGCGGAAGGTTGGCGAGCGTTTCCACGTTGTTCACCACGGTCGGGCGGTTCCACAAGCCTTTTACCGTGGGATAAGGAGGCGGCTTCATGGGATTGGGCCTTTTCCCCATGAGAGCGTTCAGAAGGGCCGTCGCCTCCCCGCAGATGTACCGCCCGCCGCTCCTGTGGAGGATGATGTCGAAGGAATAGTCGCTTCCGAGGATATTGTCCCCGAGATAACCCGCCTGCCTGGCCCTTTCGAGTTCCCTCTCCAGGATCATGGCGGAACTGTCATACGATGGCCGGATGAAGAAGAATGCCTTGGATGCGGATATGGCGTAACCGGCAATGATCATCCCCTCGATGAGGGTGTGCGGGTCTACATGGATGAGCATCCGGTCCTTGAAAGTTCCGGGCTCCATCTCATCCGCGTTGGCTGCAAGGTATCGAGGATAGGCGCCGTCGACGGGAACGGACATCCATTTGGTTGCCGCGGGAAACCCCGCTCCACCCCGCCCTCGAAGCCCGGCTTCACCCACGATCCGGCAGATGTCCGCCGGCGAATACTTCCCGCGGGCGATATCCTCGAGCACCCGGTAGCCGCCGCTCCGGCAGTATTCTTCCATCGTAGCGATGCGCCGGGGCTTGCGGTTCTGGAAAAGCACCTGGGGTAGCATCTGCACCTTCTACTCTTCACCGGCAGCAGGCTTCCCTGTTGCCAGCTTCTGAAGGATCCTGTCTATCTTCTCGGGAGTCAATTCCCCGTAGACCTTCCGGTTGATCAGCATGGCCGGCGCCCGGTCGCAGTAGCCGATGCAGCACACCGGGATCAGGCTGAAAAGACCGTCCGCCGTTGTATCTCCGAGGCCGATGCCCAGGCGTGAAGTCAAATGGTCGACGACCGACTGATACCCTTCCATCCAGCATACGGCACTGTCGCAGACCCGTATGACGTACCTGCCCACGGGACGTCGGTAGATGAAGTCATAGAACGTCGCGAGCTCCTCGAGTTCAAGAGGCGTCATCCCGACGATCTCCGCGGCCTCCTCCATTGCTTCATCGCTCATGTACCCGTAATATCCCTGCAGCGCGTACATGACGTCCACGGCCATCTCGCGCGGATGCTCCGCCCGGGCCGTCCTTTCCAGGAGTTCCCGCTTCAGTGCCTCGGGGATCATTCCCGGCCCGCCCTGTTGCAGATCATGGGTCTCATGGCTCCCTCCACCCGCGCCGCACCGGATCATGACTGGTCTATTCGGCGCACGGTCTCTTGTTTACCGGTCCGTATCCGGCATGATGTAATCGATGGAACCGAGAATTGCGGCGAAATCCGCGATGGGATGCCCCAGTGCCATCAGCGGCAGAGCCTGGAGCGTCGTGAAATCGGGGCTCCTGATCCTCAAGCGGTAAGCCATGTTCAGGCCGTCGCTTACCGCGTAATACCCCTGCTCGCCTCTCGCGTTCTCCGTCGCGGCATACGCCTCCCCCTTGGGAATCTTCGGGCCCCTCGTCACGTTGATGAAGTGGTGGATCAGGCTCTCGATGTCCCGGAGCGTATCCGTTTTGTCGGGCAGAGTATACCGGCAGTCTTCCGTTATCCAGCGGCCGGAGGGCATCATGTCGGCCGCCTGCCGGATGATGCGGATGCTCTGCCGCATCTCCTCGAGTCTTACCAGGTAGCGGGCGTAGCAGTCTCCCGCCGTTTCCACCGGTACGTCGAAATCGAAGGCCTCGTAGCCCGAGTAGGGCATCCTCTTCCTGAGATCCCACTCCATGCCGCAGGCCCGAAGATTCGGCCCGCTGACTCCCCAGTCCATGGCGTCTTTCATCGAGAGAATTCCGATGCCTCGAGTACGGGCCTTGAAAATCGGGTTCCTGGTGACCATCGAATCGTATTCCCTCATCCGAGAAGGGAAGATCCGTACGAATTCGTCCACCTGCCGTTTCCACCCTTCCGGCAGGTCCATGGCCACACCCCCGATGCGGAACCACGAAGGATGAAGCCTGCCTCCCGTGATGAACTCGATGATGTCCATGATCATCTCGCGCTCACGGAAGGTGTAGAACGTCGCACTCATCATGCCCACGTCATGCACGAAGGTGCCGAGCCACACCAGGTGGTTGCTCAGCCTGAAGAGCTCGCTCAGCATAACCCGGATGAATTTCGCCCTGTCCGGAACTTCAATGCCCGCCAGCGTCTCCACGGCATGGAGGTACGGCAGGTTGTTGGCCACGCCGTTCAGGTAATCCACCCGGTCCGTATACGGAATGAACTGGTGCCATGACTGATGTTCGGCGATCTTTTCGGCTCCCCGGTGATGGTAGCCGATGTCCACGCCGAGGTCGACGATCTGTTCTCCGTGCAGGGAAAGCGCGAAGCGTACCACGCCGTGAGTCCCGTAATGATGAGGGCCGTAGTTCAAAACGATATGGTCTTCGCCGGCCTTCTGACCGACAAGAAGCCCGGCATCCAGCGGCTGGTGCACTCGGGCGTCCTCGGCGGTGTACGGGGGCATGTCGGTGGCCCGTCCCGGGTGGGTCTTCAGCAAAGGATGGCCTTGCCAGTCGTGGGGCATGAGGATGCGGCGAAGGTTCGGATGACCGGAAAACGTTATGCCGAACATATCGAACACTTCCCGCTCGTACCAGTTGGCGGAGGACCAGATATCGGTAACAGTGGGAAGTACGGGCCGACTGCCGCGCGCCTCCACCTTGAGGCGGACGCGGCTTGCAGAATCGAACGAGAGCAGCTGGTAGACCAGCGTAAAATCGGGAGGATTCTCCACGCGAGGTTCCGGCTGGGAGGATCCACTCACCTCGGGGTCGGCATCGAGATACGTTCCTGCCCTGTCGCGCCGGGTCGATTCATCCACGGCCGTCAGGTCGTCGAGTCTTTGAAACCGCGGGCAGGCTTCCGTCTTGAGAAACCTGAGGACATCCCTCACGCGGTCTTCATCGACCTTGAAGGTGAGCATATCCGACGTACATGGAACCTGCCGTATCCCCTCGCCGAATCTTTCCTTCATGATTCGAGAAAGGGAACGGTCTCCTTGACTCAACTCGATCCGCCGGGCGGGAGGCGTCCACATGATATCCGACCGGCTGCCCCAGAACCGAGGTGGAACCACAGCCGTTCCTCGAAGAGGCGTCCCCTGGCAGCCCGGACCGCGTGTGTCCCTGGACTTGGTCAGGCCGTCCACAAGGACCGATCTGGAAGACCCCTGGCCGCCTCCATCGAGGTGAAGGACGGGCCGAGCCGGCCTCTCGTTTGCGGCTATCTGCTCCTGGAGCATCATCAGGCCATGAAGGAGCGCCTCGGGTCTCGGAGGGCACCCGGGCACATATATATCCACCGGGATGATCTGGTCGACCCCCTGGACGACGCTGTAGACGTCGTACATACCGCCGCAGTTGGAACAGGACCCCATGGAAATGACCCATTTGGGTTCCGCCATCTGCTCGTAAAGCCTCAGGACGACGGGAGCGACCTTCTTGAAGACGGTGCCGGAGACGATGAGCAAATCCGCCTGGCGCGGGGATCCGCGGAACACCCCCGATCCGAACCGGGCTATATCGTAGCGAGACGTGAACGCCGCCGCCTCTTCAATGAAGCAGCAGGACAGTCCAAAGAACATCGGCCACAAGCTGTTC
>JABUEY010000153.1 GCA_013314815.1 Syntrophobacteraceae bacterium | reverse complement strand
CGGCGTCGGCTGAAGGCGGCAGCGGACTGGACAGGAGCGAAGTGGCGGGGCTCGAACTGTACCAGAGGCAAAAGAAGCTTTTTGTCGACAGTTTGAAATACATCGAAGCGAAGGGTCGCATGGTGGTGCAGATCGACGAACCCTCCAGGATGAAAAACACCCTCTTCGACCTCGAACTGGAGGAAGGGGATACCCTTTATGTTCCTTCGAACCCACAGGTCATCCAGGTCGTGGGAGCCGTCATGAACCAGTCGGGCTTCACGTACGAGCCCGGCAAAGACCACGGCTACTACGTTGCCCGTGCAGGCGGAATGACCAGGACTGCGGACAAGAGCAAGGTTTTCATCATGAAGGTGGACGGAACCGCGGTTCAGCCGGGCAAGGGATTTTTCTGGGACAGCTCCTCGCGCAGGTGGGCATCGGGTGCGGCCGGGGTCCTGGAGCCCGGAGACATAGTGGTGGTGCCCCAGAGGCTGGACAAGACCGCGTGGCTGAAGGAAACGAGGGATCTTGTCCAGATCCTGTACCAGATAGCCGTGGGTGCGGGAGTTCTGTTGAGGCTTTAGGAGAAGTCGGCTGCATTGCCTGCAAGGACAGCGCATCCGCCGCAGAGCGGGCTTGAAATCCAAGGAGGTGAGGTCGGGCGTGCCATGACCACCGAGGCTTCGCAGGATCGGTATGGGAAAATGCCGGGAATGGCATCATGCTGGCGATGATCCTTGCCGCGGGACTGGGCACGCGCCTGCGTCCGCTCACTCTTGTGCGTCCCAAGGTCCTGGTGCCGGTTTCGGGCATGCCCGTGTTCGAGTTCCTCGTGCATCGTCTTCACCAAAGTGGGGTCGAGGCCGTCATGGTGAACGCCTTTCAGTTGAAGGACGAAATGGTGGCGGCGGTGCGAGAAAACAAATGGCCGGTGCCCATTCACGTGCGGCTGGAGCCGATCCTGCTGGGAACCGGCGGCGGACTGCGAAATTTTCTTGATTTGATGCGCGCCGATGAATCCTTTATCGCCCTGAACGGGGATATCATCTGCGACGCCCCCTTCGATCACCTGTACCGCCTTCACCTCGACACGGGCGGCCGGGTGAGCCTCCTCCTGCACGACTGCCCCGAGTTCAACAATGTTGCGGTGGATCCGGATGACCGAATCCTGGCGTTCGGCAGGGAAGCCGTCGACCTGAAGAAAGTCCGGCCCGAACTGCGCCTGCTGGCCTTCACCGGCATACACTTCCTGGACCCCTCCGTTCTGAAGGACCTGCCTGCGGGCGAACCATCGGAAATCATCCCGGTTTACCGAGGGCTCATCGAGCGGGGCGAACCGCCTCGAGCCCTTTATCACCCCGGTCTGTTCTGGAGAGAAACGGGTTCCATCGAAGCCTATTTCCGGCTCAACATTGAACTGGCAGGTATGAGGGAAGGCGTTTTGAATCCCCTTGCCACGGGAAGACGAATCTGCATTCATCCCCGGTCCCATGTTTCCCCGGGTGCGCGACTGGATGGCGTGGTGCACGTGGGCAAAGATTCACGTATTGCCGAAGGATCGCGACTGGAAGACGTGATCATCTGGGACGGAGTGGACGTGCGAGCTGGAAGCAGGCTCCGCCGATGCATCGTGGCCGACGGGGTAACGATCAGCGGCGTTCACGAGGGTGAGGTTCTTCATGTGCGGTGAAGATGGATTGCCTGCAGCCGACCCCGGTCTATGCGAGTTGGTAAAGGACGCCGGACGGGAGTTGGGATTTGCCCCGGAGGAGGCAAGAATCGTTCCTCTTGTCGGAGACGGGTCGGACAGGCGTTTCTACCGGGTCTTCTATCGCGGTTTCCATCTTGTGGCTCTCGTATCGCCTCGCCGCAAAGCGGAAGGGACAGACGAAAACGATTCCTATTTTACCATCGGCAGGCACCTGGAATCCATTGGCATCCCGGTCCCGAAGGTGTTGTGGGCGGACGTCGAACGTGGCCGATTCCTCATGGAGGATGCGGGCGACCGGCATTTGCAGGAGCATGTCCTGCGAAGGCCGCGGGGAGTCATGCGGACGTACGAACGGGTGCTTCTTCTGATGGGTCGTTTGCATCGGTATGGGATGGAAGGCTTCGATCCCGGCTTCTGCTTCGACGGGGACCTTTACAGCCCACGATTCGTGTACGAAAGGGAACTCGAATACTTCCGGGAATTCTTCCTGGAGTTCTACATCGGGCTCGACGCGGGTCCGGAGGATCTGCGGCAGGATTTCGAACAGCTTGCCGAAGCTGCTGGAGTGACGGAAAGGCGAACAGTCATTCACCGGGACTTTCAGAGCCGGAATATCATGGTCTGTGGTGGAGGACTCCGCCTCCTCGATTTTCAGGGCATGCGGTACGGCCCTCCCGCCTACGATCTCGCGTCCCTGCTGGTTGATCCATACACGGCGCTGCCCGAGGCGGTCCAGGAGAGGCTCGCCGGCTTTTACCGCATGCTGGCGGCTCGCTGCTCGATGGATGGCCTTGCAAGATTCCGGGAAAACTATGCAGCGGTGCGCCTGTGCAGGAACCTGCAGATCCTGGGGGCTTATGCGAACCTCGGGGCCAGGAAGGGGAAGAGGCAGTTCCTCAGGTTTGTCCCCAGGGCATGGATGGAACTGCGGCACTGGCTGGCCGGGCCCTGCAGGGGAAGGTACCCGCGGTTGAGCCGATGGGTGCAATGGGTGCAGAGGGACGCACAGTTGAGCCGGAAAGTCCGATGAAGAATAGGGTTTGTGATCCGCACGACCCTGCCGGAAAGAGAACGGCCGATTCACAACTCAGCGGGTCCGCGGAGTGATGGAAACCGGAAACCGCAAAAGGTTTTCACTGTACGGGTGGACGAAAAGTTTCGCGTGACATTGACTCTTCAAACTGATATAGGCGTGGTGCACTGAGAGAAGACTGCATTGAAAGGAGAAAAACATGGCGTCGAAGACCAAGAAGGTTGAACTGATACGGGCAAGAAAAGCAAGCCCCAACAAGGCGAATTTAAAGGCTGAAAAGGCGCGGCTGCGAAGGAACCTTGAAGTGCTGGAAAGAGTAGTCCAGGAGAAATAGCCCGTGCAGGTTTGCGGGTGTGGATTCGCGGAACGAGGGATGTCCTGCGCTTCACCCGCAAGGCTGTAAATTGTGGTTCCCTCGTTTTTCCCCCTTCAGGACAGTTCCATCACCTTCAGCAGATTGGTCGTCCCGGAAACCCCGACGGGGACTCCCGCTGTAATGATCAACCGGTCTCCCTCCGTGGCCAGGCCTCTTTCGAGTGCCCAGGACCTGGCCGATGCGAACATCCTGTCCGTATCGTGAAAGGCGTCTACCAGTTGAGGGATGACTCCCCAGGACAAGGAGAGCTGCCGCTGCGTTTCGATGCGGTCGGTGAGGCCGATGATGGGGCAGGGAGGCCGGAACCTGGCCACCAGGCGGGCCGTGCTTCCCGAGGATGACGTGGCGACGACGGCGGCGGCCTGGAGGTCGATGGCCAGCCAGCAGGCGGCCCTGCTGATGGCGGCGGCGGTCCCGGGCAGAAGGTCTGACATGGATTCGTTCAGGAACCGGCTTTCATCGATGTAGGGTTCGGTGGTCCTGGCAATCCGGTCCAGGGTCGACACCGCTTCGAAAGGGTAGAGGCCCATGGCCGTTTCATCCGACAGCATGAGTGCGTCGGTGCCGTCCAGAATGGCATTTGCCACGTCGGTGGTTTCGGCCCTCGTCGGGCGTGGGTTTTCAAGCATGGACGTGAGCATCTGGGTGGCGGTTATGACGGGCTTTCCCGCCTGGCGTGCTATGCGGATAATTCTCTTCTGAATAATGGGCACATCCTCGAGGGGCATTTCTACTCCCAGGTCCCCTCGCGCGACCATAACACCGTCAACCAGGGCAAGAATCTCGTCGAAACCTTCAACGGCCTGGGGTTTCTCGATCTTGGCGATAAGCAGAGGCCTGCGGTCGATGCGGTTCAGGATGTCCAGAACGGGAACCAGATCCTTCCTGTTCCGGATGAACGAGAGGGCGACGAAGTCGACTCCCTCGTCGATACCCAGCGCCAGGTCGTGAAAATCCTTGTCGGTGAACGCGGCTATCGCAAGATTGCTTGACGGCAGGTTGACTCCCTTCCGCGACACGATCACGCCTCCCACCAGAACTTCTCCGATGACCCGGCTTCCGTTCTTTTCCGTAACGGAGAGCTGAACGGAACCATCGGCGAGCAGGATGCGATCTCCGACGGCCACATCTTCGGCGAAGCCGGGGTAGTTTACGGGTACGGCGTCCGGTTCGGAGGTCTCGCCCGGAACCAGGACGACACGTTCGCCCTTGCGCAGTTCCCTCCTTTCGCCACAGAGCTTTCCAAGGCGGATCTTCGGACCTCCCAGATCCTGGAGTATGCCGATTTCCTTGCCTGTCTCCACTGCGGCTCTGCGCAGAGTTCGAATGGTCTCCCGGTGGGTGTCACGGTCTCCGTGGGAGAAGTTCAGGCGAGCGACATCCATGCCCGCATAGATGAGTTCCCTCATCTGCGCGGGCATCGCCACGCTGGGGCCGATGGTGCAGACAATCTTCGTGCGTCGGAATTCTGAACGCGGTTTCATTTCTTCTGTTCCATTCGGGTATCCGGTTTGAGGTGAAAGGCCAGGTCGGCCTGATCATGAAAGCTTGGCGGCTTCGTCTTCGGCTTCTTCAAGAAGAGTCTCGATGACCTTCAGTCCCCGGTGCCAGAATGCGTGGTCTGCCAGGTCGATGCCGAAGGGAGCCAGCAGGCGGTCCGGCCTGTCCCTGCCCCCCGATTCGAGAAAGTGCAGGTACAAAGGGACGAAGGACGGTCCGTCCTCCAAGTATTGCCGGTACAGTGCCAGCACAAGCAGTTCTCCGAAGGCGTAGGCATAGACATAGCCCGGAGTATGAACGAAGTGGGGAATATAGGACCACCATATGCGGTAGTGATCCAGGAGGGTGACGGAATTTCCGAACATGGCCCTTTGGGTTTCCATCCACAGGTCGGACAGTCGTTCCGCATCGATTTCCCCTTTTGTTCTTCTTTCGTTGTGCACGGCGTCTTCGAAGCGGTTCATGGAGATCTGTCGGAATACGGTGGCGAATATGTCTTCGAGCTTGCCGCACAGGACGGCAAGGCGTTCGGCGGGTGTTTTGAGGCGGCCGAGGAGATAGCGAAAGACGAGGGTTTCGCCGAACACGGATGCACTTTCAGCGGTGGTGAGAGGGGTTTCGCTGTTAAAGAGTCCCTGTCCGGCGGAGAGATACTGGTGGACTCCGTGCCCCAGTTCATGCGCCAGCGTGGCCACATCTCTGAGTTTTCCCGTGTAGTTCATGAGGATGTACGGGTGGACGGAGGGAACAGTGGGATGCGAAAAGGCTCCACTGCGTTTCCCGGCGCGAACGGGAGCATGAATCCAGCGTCCGTCGAAAAAGGAGCAGGCGATGTCCGCCATCCGGGGCGAGAACATGCCGTAGGCATCGAGGACAATGTCCCTGGCTTCCTCCCAAGGGATGAACGTTTCGGGAAGGCCGGGAAGGGGAGCGTATCGGTCGTAGTCGAACAGGCGGTCAACGTGGAGAAGCCTTTTCTTGAGGGCATAGTAGCGTTCGACCAGGTCGCAGCGGGAAGAAACGGCATGGACGAGGGCTTCAACCATGGCGTCGTCCGCCTCGTTGTGAAGATTCCTGGCTCTCAGCCAGTGCGGGTAGCTGCGCAGCCTGTCGGTGATCGATCTGTCCAGCATGATGGTGTTGAAGATGTGCGCGAGAATGTGCAGGCTGCCTCGGAGCCCCTCGGTGAGTTCTTCCGCGGCAAGCCTTCTTGTTTCGCGATCCGGGCTGTAGAGGTCGCTCAGCACTTCAGACTCGGTGCGCCCGCGATCTCCGAAACGGATCCGGCCCAGGACCTTGTCGAAGAGCGTGCTCCAGGATGTCGTGCACACGGGTTCCTTCTGCGCCAGAATCTGTTCCTCCTTTTCGCTCAGCATATGCGGCTTGTAGCGCCGGAGGGATTCGAGGTAGTGCCTGAAGGGAGCGAGTTCCGGGTGTTTAAGGAATGCGTCGGCTTTGTCGTCTTCGATCTGAGTCCATTCGAGTTCGAAGAAGAGGGTGTCCCGGGTGATCAGGCTGTCGAACTCCTGGGATGCCTGCCAGAGCGAACTTGCAGCGGGGTCGTGGGTCTGGGTTGAAAAGAACAGGTAGGCATAGGAGGTAAGCTTCCGGCAGGATTCCTGAAGGTTTTCATATCGCTTCAGGGCAGCGACGAGACCGCCAGGATCCAGTGCGGCAATCTTCCCTCTGAAATCGGCGGCCAGTCTGCCCGCCTGGTCATTGCACCATTGTCTCTCGGATTCGATCCTCGGGTCGTTCGGGCCGGAGTAAAGGTCTTCCAGCCTCCAGGTAACGTTTTCTGCCGGTACGGCGTTCATGGCTTGTCCTTGTCTTCTTATCCCGCATCCCGCTGTGACGTGGTGAGTGCAAAGCATGGTCTGAAACAGTCCGGGGAGGGTCGCCCTTATCCGTCATTGGCGGAAAAAGGCAGGATTGGGAACGAACATCTTGCCCGGGTTCAGGATATTGTTCGGGTCCAGTGCTTTCTTGATCGTAAGCATGGTTTCGAGACCCTCCGGTCCTACCTCCCATTGAAAGAAGGGAGACTTGGCGATGCCGATGCCGTGTTCGCCGGAGAGTGTCCCTCCCAGATCGAGGACGATGCGGAAGAGTTCGGCAACCGCCTTTTCCGCACGCGTTCTTTCATCGACGTTCTTCTTGTCCAGCATGATATTGGTGTGAATGTTTCCGTCTCCGGCGTGGCCGAAGCAGACAATGACCAGGTTGTACTTCTGTGCGAGCGCGGTTATGGACCGGATGAGTGCAGGGATCTTCGTGCGGGGCACCGTGACGTCTTCGTTGATCTTGCCGGGGCGGATCCTGCCCAGGGCGGGGGAAATGGATCTACGAGCCAGCCACAGGCGCTGCCGGTCGGCGTCGGACTGTGCAATTTCCACTTGAGCTGAACCCGACGCGCCGCAGATTTCCACGATCCGCGATACGTCTTCATCGAGGACCGTCTGCCTTCCGTCCACCTCGATAAGGAGAATCGCCTCGGCATCTACGGGCAGACCCGCATGAAGATGGTTTTCGACGACCCGGATGGTGGCCTGGTCCATGAGTTCCAGAGTAGAGGGCACGACGCGCCTCTTGATGATTTCGAAGACTGCCCGTGCAGCGTCTTCGAGGTGTTCGAAGGTGGCTGTGAGTGTGCGCACGGCTTCCGGGGCAGGGATGAGGCGAAGGATGATCCTGGTGAAGATTCCCAGTGTCCCTTCGGAACCGACCATGAGCCGGG
Source organism: Syntrophobacteraceae bacterium (assembly GCA_013314815.1). Taxonomy (GTDB): domain Bacteria; phylum Desulfobacterota; class Syntrophobacteria; order Syntrophobacterales; family Syntrophobacteraceae; genus JABUEY01. The sequence continues at coordinate 1,160 of JABUEY010000153.1, read as the reverse complement.
TGAGATCGTATCCCACCACTCCCTTGACCGTTCGAGTCCCGGTGCGGATGATCCGGCCCGTGGGAAGCACGACCTCGAGCCCCAGAACATAGTCTCGGGTGACCCCGTATTTCACTGCCCTGGGCCCGCCCGCACACATGGCCACGTTGCCCCCCAGCGTCGAAAAGTGAAGGCTGGCAGGATCGGGGGGATAGAACAGGCCGTATTCGAGTACGGCCTTCTGAAATTCGCCGGTCACGACAGCAGGTTCCACGACGGCGATCATGTTGTCGGGATCGATCTCGATGATCCTTTTGAGCCGGTTCAGGCACACCACCACGCCTCCGGCGCATGGAACCGAGGCTCCAACCATGCCTGAACCGGCCCCCCGGGGAAACAGGGGAAAACGGTCCCGGTTTGCGAGCCTCACCAGTTCGGCAGTTTCAAGTACATCTCCTGGAAAGACCACACAGGACGGCACGGACTTGATTTTGCTCGCGTCATAGCTGTAGCAGTAGAGTTCTTCCGGCGAGCTGAGTACGTTCTCACTGCCCATGATTCCGATGATCTCAGAAAAGGGAATGGACATAAATGGCACCCTGCCATGATAAAATCGATGATCCAGGAATGGCTTTCGAATCCCGGACTGGCCCTGCCTCACACGTTCGGCGCCGTGCGCCCGACTCCGGAAACATAACGCAAGGCGCACACTTTTACAAGAAAGGGAGAAACGACGGATGGGGAAGAGGTGGATGGGGAAGAGGTGTTCTGTTCAGTTCTTCCGGCAGACTTCCATGAGCCGTGGGCTCACAACCAACTATGAAAACAGGTGGAGCCGGGATTAAACCCCGGTTGAATGGACAAACCCAAGGCAGGAGGACCACCATGGCCCGAAAACAGTCCAAGCAGTCCGGCATCTTCTCATAGCACACATACCCGGACAGTTGTCGCACAAAGGTGGAGTACACCTGCAACAAGGTCGTTGGGCATCACAACGTAACGAAGATCACATCGTCATACCCGCTGAACATACCCACCGTCATTCCCGCAAAAGGAGACCGTGTCGTATCGATTTATAACATTCGAGTTGGCGCGACGGCTATCCACCAGATGCCCAAGGGCGAGTTGGTTGATTGCCAAATCCAACCACCGGCAGGCGAGGAGAAGTCTGCAAGATGCTT
>JABUEY010000152.1 GCA_013314815.1 Syntrophobacteraceae bacterium | reverse complement strand
GTTTGCAGGAGTTCTATGCATTTGCATGGGAGGAGATCTCCGTTTGTGATAGTGTCTTTATTCATTAGAGCGGGCGGGGATCAGCGCATTTCGGCGTCGCCTTCGAAAACGAGGGCAGCCGCTCTCTGGAACGCAGCAGCCTGCTCTTCTGTCGAGTGGTCAGGGACGAACATGGTCTGGAAAGGATGAGAATGAAGCGAATCCTTCTGTATTTGATGGTTGTCGCCTGCTGCCTGAACCCTGCAGGCTGTGCGAGTGCTCCCCAGAACACCGTTACCCAGTTTTCCACCATTGACGCTCTCCTCGCAGGCGTCTATGAGGGTCAAACGACCTGCAGCCGGCTTCTCGAATACGGGGATTTCGGAATCGGCACCTTCGACAGCCTTGACGGTGAAATGATCCTGCTTGACGGGAAGATTTACCAGGTGAGGGCGGACGGGAAGGTTTATCGTCCTTCAGCGGACCACACCCTTCCTTTTGCATGCGCGGTGGCATTCAGGAAGGACCTTTCCCTTCCCGTTTCAACGGATACGGACTTCGGGGGCATGGAGAGGCTCGTCGACAGGGCGGCACCGAACATGAACCTGTTCTGTGCGCTGCGGATCGAGGGCCACTTTGCATATATGAAGGTGCGAAGCGTGCCGGCACAAAGGAAGCCCTATCCTCCCCTCACGGAAGTCACAAAGAACCAGCCCGTATTCGAACTGGAGCGAATCAAAGGGACGATCGTCGGGTTCCGGGCGCCTCAGTTCGCAAAGGCCATTACGGTTCCCGGATATCACCTGCATTTTCTTTCCGAGGACTTTCAGGCAGGAGGTCATGTTCTCGATTTTTCCATGACAAGTGGAACCGTGGAGGTGGACCTGTGTAACAGGTTTCTGCTGGTACTGCCTGGAGAAGAAAGCTCCTTCGGTTCGGCGGACCTGACCAGGGACCGGTCCGCTGAACTCGAAAAAGCGGAGAAATGACTGAAAGCAGGCGATGCAGCGAGGTGCCGGACAAGGGCGGTTTACTTGAACGTTTCCGCAAGCTCCTGGATCACCCCGGCCATCTTGTCGAACTCTTCCAGTCTCTTTTTCGCCCTGTCCAGGTGCGGTCCCGCTTCCGGATCGCCGTGGCGTTCCAGTGCCCGGGTCGCCCAGTTCAGGACGTAGGGGCTTTCGTGTTCCATAAGACTGACCAGCAGGTCGAAGCTCTGCCGGGTACGGATATTGCCGAGTGCGGCTGCAAGGCCGACTTTGAGTTCGTCAAAGGCGGGGTTTTCATTCCAGACCTCCCGGATCTCCTCCACGGCCACATCGCCGAACGTTTCCAGGCAGGAAAGGCACTTCTGCGAAAAATACGGAAAACGAAACATGGAAAGCTCGGCCAGCAGGCGAACGCACTCACGGGTGCCGCACGCATGCAGCAGGTCGGGAACGAAAAGGCTTGCCCACGTAAAGCAGTAGGTGAGAGGGAGGAGGTAAGGGACAGCCGCTTCCCCTTCGGCCCGAATCCTGTTCAAAACGGGGGCCAGGGCCTCGAGGCGGGCCTGATAACCCTCTTCCTGGCGCGCGGGGAAACGGTTCGTGTCGTTGGCCGCCTGGAGTCCGTCGACTATCGCGGCCGGGCCGGAATCAGCCGCCGCCGGAAACTTTTCCCGGTAGACTCTTGCCCTGTTGGCAATCCAGAACTTGTCGAGCCAGGTGGACGGTGAATAGAAGTGAACCATCTGGGCACGGTCCAGGCCTTCACGCTTGTGATAGCCGTTTTCCTGGTAAAATGCCTTCTCTTCCACCGCAACCTGCCATCGGCGCCGAGTCACATGAAAGGCACTGTCGTAATCGCCCGTGGCAAGGCAGGCGTTGACAAGGATGTCATGAAAGCGGTCATCTTCCGGATAGACTTCGATCATGCGGGAAGCAAGGCGCATGACCCTGCCGTAGTCCCGGGCATAGAGTAGTTCAAACCCTTTTCTGACTTCTTCTTCGATCTTCCGGCGAAGTCCGGCTTTTTCCTCCATCTCCCTGACTTTGTCAGGGGGAAGGCTCCTTCTGGCTTCCTCATGCCTGGGCAGGCAGCATTTCTTGTATTTCTTCCCCGAACCGCACGGGCACGGGTCATTGCGTCCAGCTTTTTCGGCGGCGAAGTGGTCCTGGAGAGCCATCTGCCTTCTCGATATCTGGTACGCTTCGAACCTGGATTCCAGTTCGGAGCGGGTGATTCCGTAGCGCCTGCAGACGACTTCGGGATCAGTACCCTGCAGCAGATCGAGAACAGGCTGCATGAGATTGTGAGAATCCGTCGCGGAGAACGGCCGGCTGTTGTCCATAAGATTCTTCCTTTCAGGGCATTGCGGGTCATCCTGTCCCCCATGGGACTGCCAGGGGGAAACGTGCAGGGTTTTTTAACAGTTTATTTCAAGCAAGTCAAAGTGTTCCAAATTTGAGCATCGAACCCGATGATCCTTGACGCACTTACCGCAAATGGATAAGGTAACTGCAAACACATCGAGAGAGAGGGCAATAAGAGATGCTCCATGATGACGACGCATGCGAAGGATTGTCTGCCAGCCTTGAAGACTACCTCGAAGTCATCTTTCACCTGGAACAGTCCAACCGTGTTGCAAGGGCCAAGGACATTGCCGACCAGATGAGCGTTCAGCGGGCATCCGTCACCGGTGCACTGAAGGCGCTGGCCGGCCGGGGACTCATCAATTACATACCCTACAGTTTTGTCACGCTGACCGCAGCCGGGAGGGAAATTGCGCGGGATATCATCCACCGGCACAACACCCTGAGGGAATTCTTCGTCACGGCTCTGCAGTTGAGTCCGGAAGATGCCGAAGCAAACGCCTGCCGCATCGAGCACGCTATCGACCCGGCGGCAATCGAGCGGCTCGTGCATTTCCTCGAATTCATCCACATCTGCCCTCGAACAGGCATCGACTGGTTCGACGCCTTCGCCCGCTATTGCACGAAAGGAACCAGAACTTCCGACTGCATGAAATGCCTGCAGAAATGCATGGATCGAACAACCGAATCGAATCGTCAGGATGAATCCTGAGCCTCCCTGGCACATTCACCCCCCTTGGGCGCAGAGTGCGCATGGAAGGACCGGGTGACATAATCCAGGTATGCCGAGCTTTCCTGGTAGGCGGTCCGGCAAAATGGACCCAGGTGGTCTGCACTCTTCCGAAAATCCTCGATAAATCCTTCCAGGTTCTCGCTGCCGTACCAGTTTTCGTAGCTTTCTAGACCTTCCTTGAGAAGAGTCAGGATATTCCGGGTGTAGGGGTTCATCTGGGTGATGGCCGAGTAAAGAGCGGGGTTCTGGGCAAAGATCCTTCCCAGGAGATTGATTTCAAGCCGATAGCTCGGACTGGTGTATTCCAGGGTGTCGGAAATGTCCACTCCCAACTCCCTCAATACCCTGCCCGTGAGCATCGTGGTCATGTGAAACAGCACCTGGATAACACTCATCATGCGGTCGTGTTCTTCCGGCGTGCATTCCTTCACCTTGATCCCCATCCGGGTGAAAAGACCGCGGAGAAACTCCCATGCCTCCCGTTCAATGCGCACCGGGCATGCCACCAATGTCTGCCCTTCGAAGGATGAGATCCGTCCACCGAACATGGGGTGGAGTCCCAGCACCTGGGAGGAGGACCGCAGCATCTCTTTCACAGGAGCCACCTTGAGGCTGCTCAAGTCCATCAGAAGGTGCCTGGGATGCACGTACGGCAGGAGGTCCCGGATGATGGAAACCGTTCTATGAAGAGGCACGGCGAAAAGAACCATATCGGAGGCCTCGATGACCTCACGCGCATCGGGCGGAGCACCGACATCGGCTGCAATCACCTTGTAACCGCACTGTCTGAAGAAGTCGGAAAAGAGGCGGCCCATTTCACCCCGACCGCCTATCACTCCGATTATCCGCCCCGGCTCCCAGAAGGGCGGATGCCTCGTCCTGTCTTTTTCCTCGCAACCGGTCAACCGGTGTTCTCCTCTCCTGCACGCAGGTTGATTCTCATCCATCCAGTTCGAACCTTCAACAGGCGTCCCTTATGCCAACCGATCCGCAATAAGACCTGTCACCGGATCCTATATGCTGCGGCCGACCGCTTTGGCCACGAGTCGGCATTCCTCCATCAGTTTCGTGAATGCAGACGGACGCAGGGACTGAGGCCCGTCGCTCAAGGCCTCCTCGGGCCGCACATGCACCTCGATGAGCAGACCGTCCGCCCCGGCCGCGATGGCAGCCTTGGTCATGGCGGGGACAAGGTCGACCCTGCCCACCGCATGACTCGGGTCCACGATCACGGGGAGGTGAGTCAACTGTTTAAGCAGAGGGACGGCACTGATGTCAAGCGTATTACGGGTTTCCGTCTCGAAGGTTCGAATTCCCCTCTCACACAGGATCACCCTTTCGTTGCCCTGAGCCAGGATGTATTCGGCAGACATGAGGAATTCCTTGATGGTCGAGCACAATCCCCGTTTGAGAATGACCGGCTTGTCGATATTCCCCACTTCGGTGAGCAGCCTGAAGTTCTGCATGTTCCGAGTGCCGATCTGTACGACATCTGCGTACTTGCACACCAGAACGGTGTCTCTGGGGTCCATGAGTTCCGTGACCACCTGGAGGCCCGTCCTGTCTCTGACTCCTGCAAGAAACTTGAGGGCCTTTTCACCCCACCCCTGAAAACTGTAGGGAGAAGTGCGCGGCTTGAAGGCTCCACCCCGAAGGAAGCAAACCCCCGAAGGCAGCAGAGACTCGGCGATTTCCTCCAGGACCTCCCTGCTCTCCACCGCACAGGGCCCGGCAAACACATGAATGTGCTCGCCGCCGATCTGCCGGCCGTTCACGTTGATAACCGTATTCTCCCGTTTGAACTCCCTGCTCACCAGCTTGTAAGGCTTCAGGATGGGAAGAACCGACTCCACCCCGGGCAGCGATTCGATAGGGACCTCTCTCAACACACGCTCGTCGCCGATCGCCCCCACGATGGTCCGGTGCTCACCCTTGGATATGTGAGCTCGCAGCCCGAGGTCTTCAAGACGGCGAATGATTCGGTGAAGATCTTCTTCGTCATGGTCGGGTTTCAGTACAATAATCATGGGTTCCGTTTCCTTCTCAAAATCGTGAATGATATAAAACCTGGAGAGAAGCTCCAACACCGGCTCAAGCGGTCTGATGCTCCTTCCCGTCAACAAAAAAGGCCACGGACAGGATCAGGTCCGCAGCCTCCAGGTTTTCCAATGGAACCCCCAAAAAACAAAAAGCCGCGGATCATCTCAGGATATCCGCGGCTTGATAAATCTCTTCAGGACTGTTACAGGCGGCGCATACCCCAAGTCTCCCCGTTGGCGCAGAAGCAATAATAATAATAAAATCGATAAGAGGCATGCATAGCGTGTAATCTCCTTGAATGTTGTCGAAGCTTAATGGGAAGTCGGGGAGTTTGTCAAGCGTTTTTTGTCCTGTAAACAAGCGGGCTTGGAAAATATCGGCATTGTGGTAGACTCTTTATGTTTATCGACGCACTGTGCACTTTGATCCATCAACCGTTCATGACTGCCGGAAGCCTTCTCCCGATGCAAAAGCCGTTGAGCATACTGGTGATCGACGACGAACCTCTGACTCTCCAGTTGTTTGTGGAGAACCTGAAGATGGAAGGCTACGACGTCCTGCTGGTTTCCAGCGGCACACAAGCAGTATCCTGCGCACGAAAGCGCGAATTCGACGTCGTAATCACGGACCTGGCCATGCCCGGCATGAGCGGGATGGACGTTTTGTCCTATTTCACCGAGAATCACCCGGAAACTTTTGTGATAGTCGTAACCGGCTACGGCACTATTGAAACGGCTGTCAGAGCCATGAAACGGGGCGCTTTTGATTACCTGTCCAAGCCCGCCAACCTCGACGAACTCCTCTTCACCCTGCGAAGGGCCCGTGAGATCAAGGAACTGAAGGACGAAAACCTCCGCCTTCGTTCTCAAATCCAGGAACAACACCGCTTCGACAAGATCATCGGCCGCAGCCAGGCCATGCAGATTCTTTACGGCATTATCCGCCGGGTCGCCGGAACTCACTCGACCGTACTCATTATGGGTGAAAGCGGAACCGGCAAGGAACTGATTGCCAATGCCATCCACTACCACAGTGAACGGAGAGACATGACTTTTGTTCCCATCAACTGTGGAGCGATCCCTGAAGAACTGCTTGAAAGCGAGCTTTTCGGACATGAGAAGGGAGCCTTCACGGGGGCATTGAGAGAGCGCAAGGGACGCTTCGAACTTGCACACGGAGGCACTATACTCCTGGATGAGATCGGGGAGATGAGTCCAAAGCTTCAGGTCAAGCTGCTTCGCTTTCTCCAGGAAAAGAAGTTTCAAAGACTCGGCGGTTCCCGGACCATTGAAGTGGACGTGAGAATACTGGCGGCCACCAACAAGAATCTCGAGAAGGCAGTGGCTGCAGGGGAGTTCAGGGAGGACCTCTTCTATCGACTCAACGTGATCCCCATCTCCGTTCCTCCTCTAAGGCAGCGGGAGGGGGACGTTCCTCTTCTCGTGCACCATTTCCTGAGGCAGCACTGCAATCAGAAGCAGATGCAGCCGAAAAGAATCTCAAACGACGCTCTGGAGTGCCTCGAGCGATTTCATTGGCCCGGAAACGTTCGGGAGCTCGAGAATGTCGTGGAACGACTCATCATCATGACAGAGGGCGATGAAATCCGGGTCGATGATCTGCCGATGCGCATGCGGATGCATCATGGTGAGGGAACCAGGCATTATGAAATCGGTGAGGGAGGCATCAATCTCAGGGAAACCATCGAAGAACTCGAAAGCCGCCTGATCCTGGAAGCGCTGGACAAGGCTGGAGGGATCAAACAGAAGGCGGCCAGGCTGCTTGGCCTTAACCGGACCACCCTGATCGAAAAAATGAAGAAAAAGAACATCAAATACCCCGGCAGCCCCTCCTGAACAGCTTCTTCTGCTTCCGTTATGCTTTACTCTCTTCAAAGATCGCCTGCTTGATCCATTTATACATCACTTGACAATGCCCGCGGACATGGTGTACCAGAATGATCAGGGGGACTTCCGAATCATCGGTTTTTCGTTCTCTCCGCAGCATTGATCTGTGCAAGCGATGGCTCTTCTTGAAAACAGTGAACCGACGCGGGAATCGGCATGATCCCGCCCCCGCACCTTGTCCCGCTCCACTCAATGACGGGCAGGTCTGGACGAACCTGTAGTATCTGGTTATCATTCGCTGATTTGACATCCTTCATTGATTGTGTCTCCAGGAAGCGGGATCCGATATCGGAACGTGCAACGCTTTCCTCCGCAATGGATTCAACAGGAGACCTGGTGAGGCCCATGACAACACCGCCCGATGAAAAGGCAATCGCTTTCAATACCGATCGCCCGAAGAACCACACCATCATGAAGTTCGTTCTGGTCTTCGTTGCCGTCGCCTGCGTGTCTATGCTTCTCTACCAACTGGACTACGTCCAGGTCTTCCTGAAAAAAGACAGGCTCATCCAGTTCCTGGACACTTTCGGACCCTGGTCGTTTGCGGGATTCATTTTGCTGCAGGCGGTACAGGTCATCGTGGCCCCTATCCCTGGCGATGTAACGGGCTTTCTGGGAGGCTTCCTGTACGGACCATACCTGGGCCTGATTCTTTCAACCGTCGGCTTGACTCTTGGCTCCTATGCAGCATTTGTTCTTTCCAGGGTTTTCGGAAGGCCGTTTGTCGAAAAATTCGTCTCCAAATCCACGATGAATCGCTTCAATTACCTTCTTCACCACAAAGGTGCTTTTCTTGTTTTCCTCCTGTTTCTCATCCCCGGCTTCCCGAAAGACTACCTGTGCTACATCCTGGGTCTCGGAGAAATCTCCACCGCGGAATTCCTGATCCTTGGCGGGGGAGGACGCCTGTTCGGAACGGTGCTGCTCACTCTTGGAGGCAACTACATCCGGTTGCACGAATACGTGAAGCTTTCGATCCTGGTGGGAGCCGCAATCGTGGTCCTGCTGATCGCCATCGCCTACAAGGACAGGCTCGAACGGATGTTCAGACTCCACCACTTGAAGAGCGCCCGAAAAAGAAACGCGAGGCTGACACGCAACGGCCTGCGCAACTGACTCTGCTTCATCCCGTGAGGGGACTTCCTCCATAACAGCCGCGGTGATAAGGGTTGTTCAGCCTTCCTTGTGCAGTGCGAAAAGTTTTTCGCCCCTACAGGTGCATCGACAATCCATCTTATTGCCTGAATACGATTCGGCACGATCACCCATTCATCCCCCTCTTTTCTTCAACAGCGACCCAGGGATCGGGCCGGGAGGCGCGCCTGTCCTTTTTGCCAGAATGACGGTGTGATGCAGGGATGACGTTGTGATGCGGAAGAAGTTGATCGTGGGAAGAAGTTGATCGTAGGAAGGACATTCTCGCGGGTGTATTCCAACTTTGTGCGACAACGGTACGGGTAGGCGTTTATGAGAGAATTCCGGACGGACCTGTTTTCTCATCGCGCCATGCTTCCGGCATGGGTTTTCCGTCCCGAGACCCACGAGAAACCTGTGCGG
>JABUEY010000151.1 GCA_013314815.1 Syntrophobacteraceae bacterium | reverse complement strand
GCATCTTGCAGACTTCTCCTCGCCTGCCGGTGGTTGGATTTGGCAATCAACCAACTCGCCCTTGGGCATCTGGTGGATAGCCGTCGCGCCAACTCGAATGTTATAAATCGATACGACACGGTCTCGGAGGCGAGAATCCAGGAAAAGGAGCCGTGCATGGCGAAACAGTTACAGGAAATGGGAAAGAACCTGGAAGACACGATGGATAAAGCAGGACGATCCCGGGAGGAGAGCACGGCGAGATCTGCGCTTGGCAGGCTGGTGACTGGATTCCCGCCTTTTTTGCGGGAATGACGTTGGGTGGGATTGGCGGGAATGACGCAGTAATATCCACGGGAATGATGTTCCGATGCCAAGTGGCCTCCGGATGCCATCGACCCTTTTCGCGAATGGCACCGGATGCGTGAAAAGCACCGGAGGTACTCGTTTTCCGGATGAACCAAAAAAAACTTCCGGCTTTATCCTAATTGTTGGTAAAATGATTATTTTGGAAATGCAAACTGCCCAACACTGCGAATGGATTGAATTTGTGTTTACAGGAGATGGTGTAATGCATGTCAGATCGTTAGCGCACCTGGTGTTCGGAATGCTTGCTCTGTGCGTGTTTTTTCTCCCGTTTCCATCGGCGAACGCCGCGACTCCGGCCTCGCCTCTCACAGTGGTCCAGACCGGCACCGAACAGGCACTCGATATCTTGAGATCCTCCCAGTCGGAAGGCGGGCCGACCATTCGTCAGCGAAGAGATGAGATCCTGACGATCGTCGACAGGTATTTCAACTTTCAGGAAATGGCCCGAAGGTCACTCGGACGCGCCTGGAGAGACCAGCCTCCCGCAAAACAGCAGGAATTCGTCAGGCTCTTCAAGGATCTTCTCTTCAACACGTACGTGAGCCGAGTGGAAACCTATACCAGCGGCAATGAACAGGTCGTATTCGACAGGCAGGACATCGACGGCAACTACGCGGTGGTCTTTACCCGGATCGTCAACTACAGGAATTCGGACGTGAAGGTGGACTACCGCATGCGCCTGGACGGCGGAGAGTGGAAGGTGTACGATGTCGTTGTGGAAGGTATCAGCTTCATCGACAATTACCGTGGCCAGTTTACCTCCATTCTTGCCAGGGAATCCTTCGACAGTCTCCTGAACCGCATCCGCGAGAGGGTGGCCGAGCTTGCCCGGACCTGACGCGGAAAGGACACATGCGAACCGGCAGGGACATTCCCCATGAATATCGGACCCGAGGGACACCGCAGACGCCTTCGAGAACGATTCGAACGAAGTGGGTTCGACGGGTTTCACGACCACGAGGTGATCGAACTGCTGCTTTCCTATGCCATTCCCCGGCGGGACGTGAAGCCTGCCGCGAAGAAGCTTCTCGATCGCTTCGGAAGCATGGCGGGCGTTTTCGATGCTCCGCTGCAATCCCTCAGATCGGTCGACGGCGTCGGGGAACATGCGGCCCGGCTGATCAGCACCATTCCACGCCTGCTGGACGTTTATCAGCAGAGCCGGTGGAAGCGGGACCAGACCTTCAATTCCACTGACGGAGCCGTTACCTACCTGAATGCGCGCTTGGCCAACGAGCGCAGGGAAGTCTTCTGCATCCTGGCCTTGACCAGCCGCAACGACCTGATCGCCATGGAGGAAATCCAGAGGGGAACGGTAAACCGTACTGCCGTCTTCCCACGCCAGGTCGTCGAAGCAGCCCTGAAACACAGTGCGACGGCGGTGATCCTGGCTCACAATCATCCCGGCGGGGACCCGAGCCCTTCGGCGGCCGACAGGCAGTTGACCCGCAAGCTGAAGAGAATCTTGAACGACCTGGATATCACCGTTCACGATCACATCATCATCGCAGGCCCCAGGCACTTTTCTTTTGCCGAAAACGGAGGACTCGAATGAAGGACAAACGGATGCCCGCGGTGGTGGTCGTCGAAACAGGAAAACGAGGAGACTGGAACACGCTCGACATTCGGGACGTGCCCATGCCTTCCCTGGAGCCGGGGGAGGTGCTCGTCCGGGTCGAGGCCTGTTCCGTCAACCGGGCGGATCTCTTGCAGCGCAGAGGATTCTATCCTCCGCCTCCGGGTGCATCTTCCATCCTGGGACTGGATTTCGCCGGGGAGATTGCCGAGGCGGCGGAGGGGGTGGCAGGGTGGGAGCCCGGCGACCGCGTCTTCGGAATTACGGCGGGGGGAGGGTACGGGCGATACGTCTCTGTAGCCGCCAACCACCTGGTGCCCATTCCGGACAGACTCGATTATGTTCAAGCCGCGGCCGTGGCCGAGGTCTTTTTCACCGCCCATCTGAATCTTTTCATCGAGGCGAGCATGCAGGCCGGGGAGTCTCTCCTGGTCCACGGGGGAGGCAGCGGAGTGGGGACGGCCGCCATACAGCTTGCGAAGGCCGCGGGTATCCAGGTGATCGTCACTGCGGGAACTGCGGATAAGGTCCGCCGCTGCCTCGACCTCGGTGCCGATTACGGCATAAACTACAGGACGGAAGACTTCGCCTCGCAGGTTATGCAGATCACGGGCGGGAAAGGCGTCGACGTCGTCCTGGACTGGATCGGCGCGAGCTACCTCGAACGGCACATCGACATCCTCAAGACCAGGGGCCGCCTGGTCATCATCGGTCTTATGGGAGGGACGAGAACGGAAATCAATCTTCCCCCGCTGCTCACCAAGCGCCTGCGCATCATCGGCTCCGTGCTCCGCAGCCAATCCGGGCAGGAAAAGGCGCTCTTGGTTCAATCCTTCAGGGACCAAGTGCTTCCACTGCTTGAAGCCGGCAGAGTACACCCGGTCATCGACCGCGTATACTCCGTGCACAACGCGGAAGAGGCTCACCAGGCAATGCGGGAAGGACTTTATTTCGGCAAGATCGTTCTTTCATGGAGTGAAAAGGAAAAGGTCCAACAGGGTGAGTGAAGCACCTCTGTCGAATCATGACTGGATACGCATGGAAGATGTGTCTTTCGTGCGCAGCAGGCGGATGATCCTGGATCAGATCAACTGGAACGTTTCTGCCGGTGACCACTGGGTCGTGCTTGGAGCGAACGGTTCGGGGAAGACCACGCTTCTTCAGATGCTCGCCGGTTACCTCTGGCCGACTCGAGGCCGCGTTACCGTCCTCGGCGAACGCTTCGGCCAGGTGGACCTCCGCCTGCTGAGAAAACGCATCGGCTGGGTCGGATCGTTTCTCGAGGCTCAGATTCCGTCTACCCAGCGGCCGCTCGATCTCATCGTGAGCGGAAAGTTCGCTTCCATCGGGATTTTTGAAGTGCCCGAGGAGCAAGACTACCGGCAGGCCTGCGACCTGGCCGCCCAGCTCCGGTGCGACCACGTGCTCGATTCCCCTTATGGAGTCCTGTCTCAAGGGGAGAAACAGCGGTTGCTCATCGCCCGGGCACTCATCCACCGTCCTCGCCTGCTCATCCTCGATGAACCGTGTGCCGGCCTGGACCTGGTTTCACGCGAACTGCTCCTGCACACCATCGAAGACCTCGCCCACTCGGAAGATCCTCCCACAATGGTCCTCGTCACGCATCATCTCGAGGAGATCATGCCCGCCTTCGGCCGCGTCTTCATGCTCAAAAACGGCCGCTGCCTGGCTCAGGGCAGAAAGGAAGAGGTGCTGAAATCCGGGATGATGGAAGAAGCCTTCGGAATCCCTGTCCATGTCGTCGAGGAGGGAGGCCGCTACTGGTCGAGAGTTGCCCTTACGCGCTGAGAGACGGGGATTCCGCATTGCGCCGGGCGAATTCTCCCTGAACCTGTTCGAGGGCCTCGGGAGTGTCGACACCGGTGACTTCACTCTCGGGCGCCTCCACCATACCCACGTTCAGCCCGTCTTCGTTCATCATTTCCACGAGATCCGTCAGGAAGTATTCCTGGAGGGTAACCCATTCCTGTCCGCGTTGTTTACGAACCGTGTGAGGCCTGGATGCGAGCCGTTCGAGATAGGGCAGCAGGGCATCGCGCCTTGCAGCGTAGACTCCCGCGTTGCACAAGCGCAGAGCCGCCCTTCTTTCAGGAGGATATTCACGCCAGTACTTCCATTCGACAATGCCGAGCACCCGATGTCCATCCATTTCCAGCATGCCGTATTGAGCCCGGTCCCGCGGCGCAAAGGCAAGCACAACCAGGTCATGGCGTGCCGTCTCCCTGCAGATCTGTTCGTAGGTGGCACGGCGGATGAGAGGGACATCCCCCATGGTGATGATGACCAGGTTTTCGGAAACGGATTGGAGAAAGGGAGCCGCGGCGAGGAGTGCTCCTCCGGTGCCGTTGGTCGAGGGCTGGAAGTGAAAAGATACACCGACGATACCGGCCAGCGCTCGCTTCACCTGTTCCGCACAGTGGTGCACCACGATTCCTTTCGGACCCTCGGGCAGATTGTTCAAGACCTCGACAAGAAGCGGATGCTCCCCTTCATACGGCGATGCGGAAGGGATAAGAGGCAGAAGGGTCTTGTTGCCTGGATACCCGATCATGCGGCTTCCTTTTCCCGCTGCGAAAATCACGCTTGCAGCCTGCAAAGACATGAGTCTTCATCCTTTCAAAACGGCGCGGGGACCAAGCTGACATCCTGCCCGGAACTCCCTCGTGATCTCTTCCTTCATTCGCCTTCCGCCGTTTGATTCTCACCGGATTCGGGCGGTGTAGACCCTGCGGGCACGCCTTCCCGTCCGCTTCGAACCTTCTGCCGTTCCCTGTACCGGGCCACGGCCTTTCGGTGCTCGGAAAGTGTCTCGGAGAAGTGGTGTGTTCCATCGCTGTTGCTGACAAAGTACAGGTATCGGACGCTGAGCGGATACAGGGCGGCTTCAATGGATCTGGCCCCGGGATTGCAAATGGGGCCTGGAGGCAGCCCTTTGTTCACGTAGGTATTGTACGGACTGTTTCGCTTCAGATGATCGGAGGTGATGGCACCGCTGAAATCGGCCAGGTCGTAAACGGCGGTAGGGTCGCTTTGAAGCGGCATATCGATCCTGAGCCTATTGTGAAATACCGCCGATATAATGGGCCGTTCAGAGTCGAGAACCGCTTCCTTTTCGATGAGGGAAGCCATAATGACCACTTCGTGGAGGTCCATTCCGAGTTCACGGGAGCGCTGGCGCCATCCTTCGGGAAGGCGGCGATGGAACTGCCGGACCATTGCCTTCAAGGCGTCGGGGGCGTCCAGTGGTTTCGAAAAGTGGTAGGTATCCGGGAATAGGTAACCTTCCAGGCTCGGCACATCGAGATCCAGGGCAGCGATAAAATTCCTGTCGCGGCTGTAGCGCAGGATCTCACTTCCCGAAACCAGCCCGGAACTCTCCATGATCCTTGCCACGTCTCGAAGAGTCGAACCTTCGGGCAAAGTGGCGAAATGTACGATGACCCGCCCCTGGACTATCTGATCCAGAATCCGGCCGGGGCCGGACAGCGGGAGGAAAGCGTACTCGCCGGCCTGCAGCCGGTTTGCCACTCCACGAACCCGGCAAAGAACATAAAATTTTTCGGGATCCGTAATGACTCCGTGCCGGTGGAGCAGCTCCGCCACCTGGAAGGCGCCGGTTCCGGGCTGAATGGTCAGCCGGCGAACCTCGCGAACGGAGTTCCCCGGCATTTTCAGGAATATCCAGAACTGGAAAGCCAGAAAACCCGCTCCGAAAAGGATAACGGCCGCTATGCTCAGCAGGACGCACGCAAGCGTCCTTCTCACGTTTTCCGCACCCGACATCGTCTCCTCCAACAGTCTGATTCATTTAACATGAAAAGAAGGGCGAAACAACGCCGAGGTCACTCGATCAAGGCTTTCCAAGGAAGCGGCGTCGCCGTTCCGGCATGTTTACCGCGTGTTCTTTACAGGTTTGTCAAACCCGGAGACAAGGTTCTGGAAGAAAAGGGGGGAGTCCAGACGGTCTGTCCTTTATCAAAATGAGCGGTCGTGTTAAGATTGCAGCATTATGCAAGAACCATGATCTTTCCTCTTCGCCGTCATGCATCTTGCTGGAGTTGGTTCTTGCAGTGAATTCGACCCCGGCGGCACCTGGTCCCATGTCGGAACCCCTGATCGGCGGTCGAGAATGGGCATACGTCTGCATGCCACCCTTTTCCATCTTTGCCCGGAGGATCGGGTCGCCTGTTTCGAACCGTTGTAATCGCCGGTCAGCCGGCGCACTGCTGAAAAAGAAGACTATTCCACAGGGGGTATACCAGGATTTATGAGCAGGAATCTTTATCGTGAAGCCGGCGTCGATCTGGACAAAGCCAACGAACTGGTGAGTCGAATCAAGCCCATGGTGCGATCCACCTTCACGGGAGGTGTAATCACCGATATCGGCGGCTTCGGTGGACTCTTCTCCGTCAACTGCCGGGATCTCGTGCAGCCCGTTCTCGTATCCTCGACGGACGGAGTCGGAACCAAGCTCAAGGTCGCCTTCTGGGCGGACAGGCACAACACGGTGGGCATAGACCTGGTGGCCATGTGCGTGAACGACATCGTCGTCCAGGGAGCCCGGCCTCTCTTCTTCCTGGACTACCTGGCCATGGGACGCGTCGACCTGGACCGAGTCGAACAGATCATATCGGGTATCGTAGCGGGATGCAGGGAGGCGGGATGTTCGCTCATAGGAGGCGAAACGGCCGAAATGCCTGACCTTTACAGGGAAAATGAATACGATATGGCCGGCTTCGCCGTGGGCCTGGTGGACAACAGCGACATCATCGACGGCTCCACCATTCACGTGGGGGACGAGATCATCGGCATCGCTTCCAGCGGCCTGCATTCCAACGGGTACAGCCTGGTTCGGCGAATCGTGTTCGACAAACTGAAACTGGAGCCGGACAGTCTTCTGACGGAATGCAACAGAACGGTCGCCGAAGAACTGCTGGAGCCTACAAGGATCTATGTCGAACCGGTACTCAAGGTAACGAGGCAATTCCGTGTGGTCGGGATGGCTCATATTACCGGAGGCGGGTTTTACGACAACATCCCCCGTATCCTGCCCAAGACCTGCCAGGCGCTTATACGAAAGGGTTCATGGCATCTGCCTCCGATCTTTCGATTTCTGCAGGAACGCGGGGAGATATCCGAGGACGAAATGTACCGTGTCTTCAACAACGGCATCGGGTATGTCCTGGTGGTCGAACCTGGAAAGTCCGATGAGATCATCGGTTTTCTGAATGCCATGGAGTATGGAGCATATCGCCTGGGCGAGATCATCCCGAGGGAGGAAGGTGCTCCTCCTGTGTTGTTCCAGTGAAGCGCGTTCTTCTCATTTGAACCTTTCCGGCGGCATTCCCCATGATCATGCAGAATCAGCAAGAGAAGATCGAGGAAGCGATCCACTTCCTGTCGGGCTATCTGCACGGCAAGGATAAAGCCCTGAGGCTCGCTCTCACGTGCTTCTTCTCCCGCGGGCACCTGCTCATAGAAGACCTGCCGGGACTCGGCAAGACGACGCTCGCCATAGCCCTGGCCAGGATACTCGGCCTGACCTTCGGACGCATCCAGTGCACCAGCGATCTTCTCCCCTCGGACATCACGGGAGTTTCCATCTACGACAAGAATCGAAATTCCTTCGAATTCCACCCCGGCCCGATATTCAATCACATCGTGCTCGTTGACGAAATCAACCGCGCCACACCCAAGACTCAAAGCGCTCTGCTGGAAGCCATGGGAGAGAAACAGGTCACCATCGAGGGGAGAACCTACGATCTGCCCCGCCCCTTCCTGGTCATAGCCACCCAGAACCCCACCGAACAGTTCGGCACCTTTCCCCTCCCTGAATCCGAACTCGACCGCTTCATGATGAAAATCAACATAGGCTATCCTCCCCGCTCGGCCGAGAAGGATATCCTCAGAGGGGGCAGCAGGCGCAAGGAACTTTATTCCATCGAGCCTTTTCTGAACCAGGAAGAGGTAATTGAAATCCAGGACCGGATAAGAAACGAGATCCATGTATCGGACAGGATCCTCGACTACCTGCTGAACATCATCGAGGCAACCAGGAACAACGGGTACCTCTCCGTGGGACTTTCCACCCGTGGCGCTCTGGCCCTGGTGAGCACGGCGAAGGCTCACGCGTTCTTTTCAGGAAAGGGTTATGTTGTTCCCGAGGATGTGAAGACTGTCTGGGAGTATGTCATTCCTCACAGGGTTCTGTTCAGAGACGAATTCGAGAACGTGAACAAAAAGGAGATCGTCAAATCAATACTCGAAGAAATACCCGTCCCCGTGTGATCAGGATCAACAGGGCGGGCTACCTCTATATCATTACCACTGTCCTTATCGGCTTTTCAGCCGTCAATACCGGCAACAACCTGGTGTTCATCGTCACTTCGGCCCTGATGAGCTACATGCTGGTGTCGGGGATATTCGGCAGGAAGAACATCCTCGGACTGAACGCAATCCTTGAATTTCCCGAGGAAGTCTTCGCCGGGACCAAATCGCCCGTCGGAATCAGGCTGGTGAACAGAAAGTCCCTTATGCCCGCTTTCCTGGTCCAGGTCAGGGTGGGAGACTACGAAACCTTCTTTCCCTTTGTCAGCGCAAAATCGTCGGCGACCAACTTCATCACCATGACTTTTCCGCAACGCGGCTTCCACGAAATAAAAGACTGCCGGATCTCGTCCACCTTTCCCTTAAACTTCTTA
>JABUEY010000150.1 GCA_013314815.1 Syntrophobacteraceae bacterium | reverse complement strand
ATGGTCATAGACGACGGTATCCTGGTGCAGTTGAACGAAAATCGCTTCAGGAGCGTGCTGGATCCGAAGATTCTTGGAGCATGGAACCTGCACATCCATTCCCGAGGCCTCCCGCTCGATTTCTTCGTACTCTTCTCTTCTGTGGCTTCGGTCATAGGAAATCCCGGGCAGGCCAGCTATAACGCGGCGAATTCATTCCTGGACAGTTTCGCCTGTTTCCGGCGACACCAGGGTCTGCCCGCCATGGCCGTCAACTGGGGGCACCTGGCCGAGGTGGGCTATCTGGCACGCAACGAGAGCATCGGGGAGCGCCTGTCGGAAATAGGCATAAAGGGGATGCGGCCTGAACTCACCACTCGGATCCTCGGAAGGCTGCTCCGGAAAAATCCCGTCCAGATGGGCGTAGTGCGAATGGACTGGCGCCAGTGGCTGAAGTCGTATGGAGTTGCGGGTGTGGCGCCTCGAAGGTTCGCCCACCTGATAGGGACCGACGAGGAAGACGGCCAGTCCGTGCAGCAGGGACCGCGCATTCGGGATACTATCCTTTCAGTTCCTGAAGAAGAGGGAAGGGGGCTGCTCGAGGGATACCTGCGCGAACAAGCGGCCAGGGTGCTCGGCACCTCCTCGACGAAACTCAATTCCGAACAGCCCCTCAACGAGCTCGGCCTGGATTCACTGATGGCCGTCGAATTGAAAGCTCGGATTGAAGCAGACATGGGAGTGGCCGTTCCGACCGTTGAACTTATGCAGGGGCCGAGTGTATCGCGACTGACACATCTTTTCTTTGAAAGGTTGTCGGGAGAGGCGGAAAAGACCGCCGCGGAGGCATAGAACAGGTGCGTGGTTCCATTGTGAAGGGTGAGACTCGATAAAGTGGAGTGTCCTGTCGAAATGGACTGTTGCGGGCGGGAGTCGCTGTACTCAGGTACCGATCGTCGGCGGGTCTTGTGTTCAGGGAGCCTGGACGTCCACGTATGGCGCGCAGACCTGGATGTGCCTCAAGAAACGGCCCGGACTCTAATGCGCGTTCTTTCCGGGGAAGAACTCGATCGGGCGGAAAGACTTGTCGTCGAAGCCAGGCGCAGGCATTTTATTGTTGCGAGGGCGGTCTTGAGGATAATCCTCGGTGCTTATACGGATGTTCGGCCCGAAGAACTGCGCTTCAGGGCCGGTGTCTATGGCAAGCCGGCCCTGGAGTCCCACCGGGGTAGGGAGATGCCGGCTTTTAACGTATCCCATTCTCATGGTCTGGCACTTTATGCCATAGCCGCTCCGGGGAGGAGAGTCGGCATCGACGTCGAGTATATCCGCCGGCGCGTGAACTGGCTCGGGATTGCCGAACGGCAGTTTGCCCCCGGCGAGGCGGCGTTCATCACGGGAGTTCCGGAAGATGAAAGAATCCATGCGTTTTTCAGGATCTGGACGAGAAAGGAGGCGTATCTGAAGGCCACGGGTAAGGGTTTGTCGGTTCCCCTGAATCACTTCGATGTTTCCCGCCTTCCAGGGGGACAGGCTTGCTTCGTGGACGAAGGAGGACTTTTGAAGGAAATGCAAGGGTGGTCCTTTCAAGACCTCGCTCCATGCGACGGGTACACCGCGGCTTTAGCCGCGGAAGGGAAGGTGGACGGCCTGTACCTCGGGCAATGGACCGGTGAGGATTTCGGCCTGCCGGACGGTTTCGAGTGTCGGGGGGATTGAGGCGTTATGCCGTTTTTGAGCATGAAAAAGATCTGGAAGTACTATCAACTGGGTGAGACGCGAATTGCCGCGCTGCGCGGTGTCGATCTGGATCTCGAGGAAGGCGAATTCGTGGCCGTCTGGGGACCGTCCGGCTGCGGAAAGTCGACCCTGTGCAATCTCATGGGCATGATCGATACTCCCAGTTCCGGGGAGCTCCAGTTCCTCGGACGAGAAGGCGTGTCGTTGACCGACGACGAAAAGAGCGAGTTGAGGAATCATTCCATCGGATTCGTGTTCCAGAGCTTCAACCTCATCCCTGTTCTTTCGGCCCTCGAAAATGTCATGCTCCCCCTTCAAATCAAGGGGACATCGAGCACGATCGCCCGGAAGAAAGCGGAAGAAAGCCTCGAGGAAATGGACCTAGGCGAACACATACACCACAGGCCGCATAAACTTTCTGGCGGCCAGCAGCAGCGGGTCGCCATCGCCCGCGCACTGGTCAACGACCCCATGATTGTCATCGCCGATGAACCCACGGCCAACCTTGATTCAGAGAACGCCCGCAGGATCATCGACCTGATGCGCACGATGAACGGCAGGAAAAATACCACTTTCGTCTTCTCCACACATGACCGGCGGCTGCTCGATCGCGTGAAAAGGCAGATTCATCTGCAGGACGGGGTGATCGTGGAAGACCGGATGCTTGCCGACGAGGCTTCGTAGCTCTTTGTAGCAGGCCTTGAATAAGGCCGCGTTTTTTCGAGAACCACAGGGGTACACGGGAAGAGCAATGATCACCTGGATGAAGATCGCCATACGGAACATCGTCAAGAACAGGAGACGTTCGCTTTTCACCATCCTGGCCATCGCCGTGGGTTATGCGGCGGTGAACGTGTTCGGCGGATTCACCGAATATATTTTCAAGAGCCTGCAGGATTCGTTCATTTACGCTCAGGGAAACGGGCACCTGACCATATTCAAGAAAGGCTTCCTCGCCCAGGGGAAACTCGATCCTTTCCAGTTCATGCTTTCCGAGGCGGAGACGGAACTCATCAGGGAGTTGTGCCGCAAGGATCCGAGGGTGATGGTGGTAACGCCTCAACTGATGATAACCGGACTGATCAGCAACGGAAGTGTTTCCACGATCTTTGTGGGCGTGGGAAGAGTCCCGTCGGATTTGACCTTTGTACGAAGCAGGGCGACCGGCATGATCGGCAGGCTCAAGCTGTATGAAGGCAGGAACCTCGTGGACGAGGTGCCTCACGGAGTGGGTCTCAGCGCCGGCCTGGCAAAAAAACTCGATCTCCATCAGGGTTCCGAGGCGATCGCCATGTCTCCGACCATCCATGGACAGATCAATGCCCTGGACATGCAGGTCTTCCAGGTGTTCCATTCCCCTTATGAGGAACTGGACGACAAGCTGCTCATGGCGCCCCTCGATTTTGCGCAGTCGCTCTATGATACGACGAGTGCGGACAGAATAACCGTGCTCCTCACCGAGGACAGGTCTACTCTTCCAGTGAAGGAACATTTCGAAAGGATATTCGCGGATGCGGGGCTCGATGTGGAATTGATGACCTGGAAAGACCTGTCCATCTTCTACGTTAAGGTGAAAGATATGTTCGATATCATATTCCTGTTCATTTTCGTCATCGTCTTCGTCATTGTCGTGATGAGTGTCGTGAACACGGTGAGCATGGCCATAATGGAAAGAACCCAGGAAATCGGTACACTGCGTGCGCTCGGGCTGAAGCGCAGAGGTATAGTGAAGCTGTTTGCCATCGAAAGTTCGGTCCTAGGGCTGATCGGGTCGCTTGTGGGTATAGTATTCACATTCGTCGGTTGGGGACTGGTCAAGGTCATCGAACCCAGCTGGATTCCGCCCAATATCCCCTACAGGGTGCCACTCGAAGTGCACCTCGTCCCCGGTTACATGGCCGTAAGCTTCGTGTTTCTCATCCTGCTTTCCGTCCTATCGGCCATACTGCCCGCCCGCAAGGCGGCGTTGAAGGGAATCGTGGATGCGCTTGGACACGTGTAGAAGTCGACCTGACGGTTTTCGACACCCTGTGAGAAAGCAACGGAAGTGGCTGCCGTGGAGTGTGACTCCGCTTCGGGTATTGTTTGTTCTGTTGCTATTGGCTGGGTCGGCATCGGCGGACCTGTCGACGGAAGAGATCCTGAAAAAGGCGGACGAAGCGAGGGGAAATCTCAAGGGAGTCCAATGGGAAGTCTCCGTTGTTTCCAAGGAAAAGGAAAGAACGACGGAAATGGTCTTTTTTGTCCAGGCCAGGGGATTCGATGTCCTGGCAACATCACTCTTCCCGGCGAAGGACAAAGGGAACAAGATCCTTCTTGTCAGCGGAAACATGTGGTTCCACAAGCCCGGGCTGAGCAAGCCCGTCCCCATTTCTCAGAGACAGAAGCTGGTTGGCATGGCTTCTTATGGAGACATCGCTTCCACCAATTATGCCGCCGATTATGAAGCGATCCACCAGCGAGATGAAAACGTCGCCGACGAACCGTGCCATGTATACGATCTCAAAGGCAGGAGTAACAAGGTGACGTACGACCGCATCACCTACTGGGTTTCGAGGGAAAGGCTGGTGGGCGTCAAGGCCGAGTACTACACCGTGTCGGGCAAGATGCTGAAAAAGGCATCCATGGAATACGATCAATTTGTCGAGGTGGACGGAGAGAGGCGGCCCTTCATTTCGAGAATCGAAATCCAGGATGTCCTCATGACAGCGGATTCGACTACTCTCGAGTTTGACAAGACCGTCCTGAGAGAGATCCCCGACCATGTGTACAATCTCAACCTGCTGGCCAGGTAATCCTGCAGCAGAGCGAAAATGAAGTCCCCGCTGGCATGCCCCGCATCCATGCATGCTTTGGGGTTCCGCCGGTGACGGGAATGGTCAAACCGATATTGTTCGCCGGTCTGGTGTTGCGAAATAAGGGAAGTCGTGAAGTGATTGAACATCCTGGAAGCTTGATCGGAGGATCGGGAAATGAGGTTCACTCGACTGCTTTGGATTGTCGTGTCGTTTTTCGTCCTGTCCGCTTCCTTGAAAGTGCCCGATGGCTCGGCGGATGCAGGCGCGGAGGAGAATACAGCCAAACCGGCACCCCCTTTTCAAACGGATGAATCGGCGCTTCTCAAAGAACTGCGCGAAGGCTTCGACTGGCGGCTGAGGGTGCTCGGTTTCGGGATCGTGCAGCAGCCCCGGAACTCCGACCTGAATCCCGACAACGTCCTCCAAATCAACAGGTACCAGGCTGAACTCGATATCAGGCCCGATCTGGGTCTGAAATTCAGGAAGGTGGAGTTGAGTGTCAAGCCCAGGTTCGACTTCGACTGGAAGCGCTGGGAAGACGGCGTCAGGAGCGGCGAATCGGATTACGATTACGATATCTATGTCAACGAGTGGCTGGCAAGATACATGCTCACGGAGGAGTTGTTCGCGTCCTACGGTCGCGAAAACCTTCAATGGGGGCCGTCCTATCTCATTTCCCCGTCCAACCCTTTCAACAAGGACAACGGCAGAAACAATCCCATGATCGAGGTGCCCGGGCTCGATTATGCGCGGATGGTGTGGATCCCTTCGCCGAAATTCAGCGCGTCGTTTATCGCCAACACCGACCAGGGGCAGATGGATTTCCTGCGCGGTTTCGAGAAGACCTACGCCTTCAAATTCGATTATACGGGCCACAAAAAATACTTCAGCGTGATTCCTTCCTACAGGGAATCCGATGAATTCAGGATCGGTTTCTTCGGAGGCTGGGCCGCGTCCGATGCACTCCTGTTGCACATCGAAGGAAGCGCCTCCGACAGCGAGGACGGCAGCGTGCTTGTGGGAGGAAGCTACACCCTGCGGCTCGGCCCCACTCTTACGCTCGAATACTACTACAACGGAGCCGGCTGCACGGATTCCATTCGAAACTGCTTCCCGCCGTTCAACGATTCGAGTTTCGACGATGTCCTGATCAGGAAGAACTACATCCTGGTCCAGGCCTTCGACACCCGGATCAGGAATGTCTTCAACGTGATCCTGAGATGGATCGGTGACCTGGATGACGGCTCCAGCAGGTCCGTCGGAATCGTGGAATATGAACTCAATAATCACGCCAAACTTTTTGCCGTGGGGGACTACTTCTCGGGAGGCCCGGACACAGAATTCGGAAGCCTGCTGGAATATTCTCTTTTTGTGGGCGCCGAATACAATTTTTGATCGACGGATGCGGGCAGCCGCCCGGTGGTCTCGGGCTGGAGTCGGTGCCGGATCGTTGCGTCGAGTATGGAATCAGGCCAGGACCTCACGGCGTCCGGCCAGATCCTGTATTTCCCTTTCTCGATATGCGTCGACGGACCGGTTGAGGGCCTGCCGGATAATCTCGGCCAGGTATCTTGCCGAATGGATTCTCGGGACGAAGACGAAATCGGCGCCTTCCGCGTAGAGTTCGAGTGCGGCCTGGATGGTGTCTGCGGTGACGATGATCCGGGCCTGCGGACACATTCGCCTGGCCGCGCGCAGCAGCCTTTCGTTGGTTGTCCCGCGCAGGATGGAATCGGGAAGGGAGCTCACCACCACCTTGGCGGCCTCCACGTGAGCGTGCTGCAGGGTATCCAGGCTGGCAACGTCTCCGTATATGCACTTCACCTGCCGGTTGTTCAACTCGCAGTAGACGGCCGGGTTGAAGTCGATGACCAGGACCCTGGCGGTCATGTCTTCTCCGCAACCCCTGCCGGCAGCGTCCAATTCATGGAAGATGGAACTCGTTTCCCGGAAAAACCCAAGAAATACAACATCCTTGTGTTCGTCCCCGTCACTCTCCCCCAGGTCATCCCTGTCGATGTCCCGGAACCCGAGCCTTTTCAAAGCAGCCGCCAGCCGTTCCTGGATCTGGTGATTGTACTGGATCATATAGGTGGACAGGACGGAAGTGACGGCAAACACGAAGGTAAGGATCAGGACCACCCGGCTGTCGATGTGCTTCAAGGCCAGGCCAAGTGATGCGATCACCAGCGGGAATTCACTCATCTGTGCCAGGTTGATGAACGGGATAAGGCTGGTCCTCAACCCGTTCTTCAGTAGATACAGGACTGGAAAGATGGAAAGGAACCGGGTGAGGATAAGAAAGAGGGAGGCCATGGCGGCGTAGGCGAGCAGAGACGGTGTTGGAGTGGGAATCTGGAGGCCCAGCCCGACGAAGAACAGGGTTACGAAGAAGTCCCGGATGTTGATGACCTTCGCGATGACGTCGATGTTATAAGGGAACGTCGAAAGGCTCACTCCCGCCACAAGGGCTCCCATTTCCCTCGACAGACCGATCGAACCCGCAATGCCGCTGACAAGAAAACACCATGCTATGGCGGTAACCAGCAGGAGTTCAGGGGTCTTGGCGATAAACGAGAAGACACGCTCGAGAAGATACCTGCTGACGGCCAGGCTCACCGCAACGACGCCGGCTCCTTTTACAAGAGACAGAAGGATGATGGACAATCCGGGGTTGAGCAGACTGGGCTGAAGCGACAGAAAGAGGATGGCCCATATGTCCTGGAAGACGAGAATTCCGAGGGTGATGCGCCCGGGCAGGGTGGCGAGTTCGAACTTGTCGTAGAGAAGCTTCACGACGATCATGGTACTGCTCAAAGCCAAGGCCGCCGCCAGGTAGAGTGCGTCGAACCGGCCGTTGCCCATCTCGAAGCCCATGAACAGGAAAAAGCCGATTCCCAGCGCGAGGCAGATGAGAAACTGGGATACGCCTGAAACAACGAGGGTCCGGCCTGCGGAGAGCAGTTTCTTCAGATCGATTTCGAGTCCGATGATGAACAGGAGCAGGATCAACCCGATTTCGGATATGAGACCGATGCTGTGTTCGTCCTGGATGAGCCCGAACCCGATTTTTGGACCGAGCACAATGCCGGCGACGAGATATGCGAGAAGGAGGGGCTGCCTGAAGACCTTGGCGATGAGTGCAAAGCCGGTGGCGGTTACGATAGCCAGCCCGATGTGAGCAAGAAGATCCATTTGGTGCATGGAATTCGTTCTCCGGAAACAGCGATTTGATCCCCAGCGGAACCTCCCGGTTCCGGGGATGGATGACCTCGATTCATCTGATCTCCGTCATAAGTTTCTATCGGCAGGCGAACAAGCCGGGTTCACCATTCATTTGCATTCCCGGCGGTTTTGCGGCAATGTCCTTCTTCCGAGGGACACGCGCTGGTGCGGGTGATCCAGCCGCATATCAGTAGAAGACGGTTCTCGTCCTGTGCCGGGGGTGTGCTTCTTTGTAGTGCGACTGCTGCCCGCGGTTCCACAGAAGATAGTCGAGGTCCATGGCCTTGACGCTGTGCCCGGTTCGGCGCAGTTCCTGAACGACGAGTTCCACCGCGTGCACCGCGTTCGCCCTGATTTCAACCTCCTCGTGGCATCCCGACGGGATGATTTCTCCCCGATCGATGCGGGAAACCAGAGCTTCATCGTAGATGAGGATCCGGTCTACTCGGAGCACATGCGGCACCAGGTTGTCCGCAAAAATGGTCAGCCGGTCGAGGTCGTAAAACCGGCCCGGTCCTTCACCGCGGAAAGCCAGGGACAGGTCCGCCGCGGCGAGCTGGGCTCTTTTGAAAAACGGGACCAGCAAGCCGTCGTACACCTCTATGTCGTTGAAGCAGGGCATGGCGGTGAGCAGCTTGACGAACTTTTCAGCCGATCCCTCCGCTGCATCCACCACGGCGGAAAAGCTGCCGTTGAACCTTTCGGAAACGTATCTTCCGAGGTCGTTCAATGCCCTGGCGAAGAGCCGCATGAGTTCGCTGACGACGACATTGTCAGGGTCCTGGTGAAAGATCCGGGTGCACTGGTCGGGAGTGACTTCCGCCAGTTCTTTGGCGGAAAAAGGTCCATGGTCCCTGAAATGGCCACAAAGAGACGAGGCGATGGTGAAATATCCGGACATGCC
>JABUEY010000149.1 GCA_013314815.1 Syntrophobacteraceae bacterium | reverse complement strand
TGCACCCTTGTTCCGAGTCCGACGGCACGGCGAATGGTGGCGCGCAGGAGTTCCAGGTACTGGGCACGGCCGCCTCCCGGCAGATCGGCCGCCTGGGTGCGGCTGACCAGTATGTCCAACTGCTCGCCCACGCCGTACCGGGTGTGAATGACAAGTCGAAAGTCGTCCAGGAGGGGATCGATGCTCCGGAGAAGTTCTTCAACCTGTTCCGGATAAAGAGGGATGCCCCTGATCGACACGCGGTTGTCCGTGCGGCGCAGAATCGGAACAATGCGCGCAGCGGTCCTGCCGCAGGAGCAGGGTCCTTCCCTGAGGACGGTGATGTCCCCGGTTCGGTAGCGGATGAGAGGGTAGGCTTCAGCCGTGAGTGTAGTCAGGACGAGTTCTCCTTCCTGCCCGGAAGGGACGGGTTCTCCCGTCAACGGGTGCACGATCTCGGCAAGGAACTGGTCTTCGGCCAGATGAAGACCTGCCTTGGCCGGGCATTCTCCAGCCATTCCCGGTTCTCCCATTTCCGTCACACCGTAGAGACCGTAAACCGGGATGCCGAAGGCGGATTCGAGGCGATCCCGGGTGGTGTCGGGGAGCGGATCGGGGCCGAGCAGGATCAGGCGCAGATGCAGGCTGTCGGGTTCCATACCGAGCCGTTCCATTGTTTCTACGATGTGGAGGGCGAATGCCGCTGTTGTGGCAAGAACGGTGGATCTGAAATCCTGCATGATCTGGAGCTGCAGGGTGGCGGAGATGGTCGATGACGGGGCGAGAGTCGCGCCGAGCAGTTCCGCCGCGTGGTTGAACGTGAACGCGCCGGGGAAGAGACTGAAGTTGAAGGCGACCTGGACGATGTCGCGGTCCGTAACTCCCAGCTGCTCGTAAAGTCGCATCATCAGGGAATGCCACATGCTCGAATCATGGCGGGTGAATCCCACCACAATGGGTCTGCCCTGGTCTCCCAGAGCCGGTGTGGTGATCTTGAGGCGCACGATGCTTCTCAGAGGCACGGCGAACAGCCCGTAAGGGTAATGATCGGTGAGATCCTGCCGGGTGGTGAACGGGAAACGTCTCAGGTCCTCGAAGGTTCCCACTTCTTCAGGGAGCAGGTTCAGCGAATCCATGCGGTTGCGGTAGAAGTCCACATGGAAGTAGGCTCGGTTGAGAGTCATTTGCAAACGCTCGATCTGAAGCTGGTGAAGCGAATCCCGGGACAGCGAATCGATGGAATCCTTCGGCATGGGTCACCCCTCCCTCTACCTTTCCCACTTGTGTTGATAATCCCTGCCCAGGTACGCCCTCTGGACATCGTCGTGTTCCATCAGGTCAGACGCCTTTCCCGAAAGAACGACGCGTCCCGTTTCCAGGACATAGGCGCGGTCCGAAATGGCCAGAGCTCCCATGGCGTTCTGTTCGACAAGGAGAACCGTTGTTCCCATCCGGTGGAGATTCTGGATCGTCTGGTAGATCTCCTCGACAATCAGCGGAGCAAGTCCCATGGACGGTTCGTCCAGGACGAGCAGCCTGGGTTTGGCCATGAGGGCCCGGCCGATGGACAGCATCTGCTGCTCTCCGCCGCTGAGTGTCCCGGCCTTCTGCCTGCGGCGGTCGGAAAGCACCGGAAAGATCTCGTAGATCTGCGGCAGCGAGATTTCCACGTGTTTCCCACCGTAGATAAAGCCTCCGAGTTCGAGGTTCTCGAGTACCGTCATGTTCGGGAAGAGCTGCCTCGCTTCCGGAACCTGGATGAGGCCGAGTCGCACGATACGCTCCGGTGCCGTCCGGTGGATTGGAGTATTCATGAAGCGGATTTCACCTTCAGAGGGCCGATGAAGTCCGCTTAGGGTCCGCAGCAGGGTACTTTTACCTGCGCCGTTGGCCCCGATGACCGCCACGATTTCGTCTGCGCTCACATGGAAGCTCACCCTCCGCAAAACCTGCATGGTGCCGTATCGAACTGAAAGCCCCTTGACTCTGAGCAATGCCGCAACCTCCTCCCGTTCAGGACTTTCTCACTCCCAGGTATGCCGTGATAACCTTCGGGTTCTGCTGCACTTCCCTTGGGGTCCCCGATGCGATGAGGCAGCCGTGTTGGAGAACTTCGATTCGGTCAGCTATGCGCATCACGACGTTCATATCGTGTTCGACAAGGATTATCCCCATGCCGTTCCGCCGCAGGAGAGTGATGTAGCCCACCAGCACCTCGCTTTCTTTCGGGTTCAGCCCTCCGACGGGTTCGTCGAGGAGAAGCACGCGGGGAGAAAAGGCCAGGGACCTGGCCATTTCGAGGAGTTTCTGTTCGAGCAGGGTAAGCTGCATCACGGGGAGGGATGCCTTGTCCGACAGGTCGAAGCTCGCGAGCAGATCCATGGCTCTCTCGCGCAGGCGCCGCTCCTCCCGCCTCTCGGAAGGAGTGCGCAGGCCGGCACTCAGGAACCCCGCTCCTCCTTCCACATGGTATCCCAGAAGGAGGTTCTCCAGCACGGAAAAATGCTGATAGATCTGCACCGCCTGAAACGTTCGGCCGACTCCACATTCCGCCACACGATGCGGCGGCATTCCCACCATGTCCCTGCCGTCGAGCACGACCTGGCCCATGTCGGGTTTCAGCAGCCCGGATATCACATTGAGCAGCGTGGTCTTGCCGGCCCCGTTGGGTCCGATCAAGGCGACCACCTGGCAGGAATTCACCTGGAAACCGACCTCGTTCAATGCCTGAAGACCCCCGAATCCCAGGCTGACATTTCGAATATCGAGGAGACCTCCGGCGCCCTCAGGGCCTGAGGATGCAGTGCCTGTTCCGGCCGGGGCGCATCGAAGATTCAGGGTTCGGCCCGAGCGCAGGGATTCCAGGGCGCGCTCGACAAGCAGGGCCTCGTTTCCGGATCCGGCTGCTTCGCTGTCGGGCCTGGCACGTTGCAGAAGAGACAGGACGGCGGGGACCAGCCCCTGGGGAGAAAAGATGAGCACACCCATGAGAATCAGCCCGTAGAGGAGCACGTGCAGGTCTTCAAAGCGATGCAGGAGTTCCGGCAGGGAAGTGAGAACCACGGTACCTGCAAGCCCTCCCCAGATGCTCCCCATGCCGCCTACGACGACCATTGTCAAGACCTGCACCGAGTAGAGAATGTCAAAGGTCTTGGGGCTGATGAAGGTGACATAGTGTGCGTAGCAGAAGCCGGCCAGGGCGGCGTAGAGAGCACTCAGGACAAAAGTGGTCACCTTGTAGCGGTAGGTCGGGATTCCGAGGGTTTCCGAAGTGAGGTCTCTTTCGTGAATGGCCAGAAGGGCCCTGCCTACCCGGGAGTCGGTCAGGTTGAGGGTAAACGCAAACAGGATGAGAAAAAGGGTCCAGATGAAGTAGTAGAAGTGCCTGTCGGTGGAAATCGAAAGGGGGCCGAGGGAGAGTCTCGGGATACCGGGAAAGCCCGAGGGCCCCCCGGTGAATTCTTCCATCTGCGTGAAGAGGATGGTCACGATGATGTTGAAGCCGAGTGTGGCCATCACCAGGTAGTTGCCTTCGAGTCTCAGCGTGGGGATCGCCAGCAGAAAGGCAATCAGGGCTACGCAGAGAAGGGCCGCAAGGAAAGCGAGTGGAAGAGGCCACTGCAGCGTGGTGCTGGCTATGGCGGACAGGTAGGCTCCAAGGCCGTAAAAAGCGGCATGCCCGAGGGACACCTGGCCCGTGGATGCGATGAGGAGGTTGAGACCGAGGACCACCAGGGCGTTCAGGGCCATTACGTTGAAGAGGAGCAGAAAGTAGTCGTTCCTGACCGCCAGGGGAATCGCCCAGAGGATTGCCGCGGTGAGCAGCAGCGCTTTCCAGTTCCTGGGAGGAGCGACGTGAAGGGACATTGTGATCTTCGAGATCCTCGAAATGAAAAACTGCCTCAGTCCGCAGCGAACAGGGTCCGGGTTCCGCTCCGGATCACAACCTGCGCACCCGGACACTTCCAAAGAGTCCTGCGGGTTTCACGAAAAGGATCAGCAAAAGAATCAGGAAAGCAATGGCATCCTTGTAGGCTGAGGACACAAGGCCCGCTCCGAACGATTCCAGAACGCCGAGGAGCAATCCGCCGACGACGGCGCCCAGGGTGCTTCCAGAACCGCCCAGTATGCCGGCGGCGAAGCCCTTGAGGCCGAGCATCAGCCCGGCGTCATAGCTCATGCTCGTAATCGGGGTGATCAGGATCCCAGCCATGGCACCCATGGCTCCGCTCAGGCCGAATGCCAGAGCCACCAGCCTCCTGACCGAGATCCCGATCAGAACCGCTCCATGGGGATTGTCGGCCACGGCTCGCACGGCTTTCCCGAGCAGGGTGCGATGAAAGAAAAGGTACAGAAGAACGAGAACGACCAGCGTCAATCCCATAATCCACAAGGACTGGGGGAGGACGGCGGCATTCAGTATGAAAACCGGGGAGTCTCCTCCGAAGGCGGGATAGATGTGAGCGTTCTTTCCCCACACCATCATGCTTGCTCCTCGAATGGAAATGGATGCCCCCACGGTGATCATGACCAGGGTGAGAATGTCCCGGTTCCTGGAATGCCTGATCGGCCCGCGTTCAAGAGCGACACCGATGAGTGCGACGGCCGCGACGGCCAGAATGAATGCCACGGGCATGGGCAGGCCGATGATATGATAGAATGTGAAAACCATCATCGCGCCCAGCATGACAAACTCACCCTGGGCGAAATTGACCAGGCCGGTCGCATTCTGGATCAGGCAGAAGCCAAGGGCGATCAGCGCATAAATGCTGCCGTTGGTGATTCCGGATACGAAGAAGTAAGGGGCCAGGTGCCAGTTCATCATTGAAGCCGTCTGTGTGCCGATGCAAAGGGTGATGAAGTGACATTCATGGGCTCAGGGGCACGTGTTTACGTGTTCCTGATTCGGCGCATCCCGCCCTGAACGCTTTGAGCGACAGTTCGAGGCGACTGCCCGCGAATTTCGCGAGAACCATCTCCACGTCCGATCTGCTGCAGAAAAACTCGTCGAACCCGATGGCGAATCCCAGCAGAACCAGGTTCGAAGCCACGGGGGTTCCGAGTTCTTCGGCGATCTTCCCGGCGTCCAGTATGAAGGGGCCGTTCTCCGAGGGAGAGTTTACGTAGGCGATTCCGTCGGGCTTCAGGTAATACCCGTGGACCCGGTACGCATCGGGGTGCAGTGCCAGCAGGATATCGGCTCGTCCCGGCCTGATGAGTGGGCTGTGGAATGTGGACTCCGGCGGACAACCCCCGTGCGCTCCACACCTGGAAACCTTCAGGTGGCTGATGACGTTGCCGCCTCTTTGCGCCATCCCGTGAGTCTCGGAAATGAAAACCGAGTAGCCCCGGTCGAGCGCAGTTTCGGCCAGAAGTCTCGTCACGAAGAGCACGCCCTGGCCGCCTATTCCACTGACGATGATCTGCTGCATGCGAACCTCGTATTTGTCTGGGATACCGATCAAAACAGATTTAAACGAAGCATCGGGGAGAGCTGCTTCCCGATGACGCCGTCAGCCGGATAAAGCGGCTTCGAGTGCCCCGTGCGGACAGACGCTGACGCAGACTCCACACCCGGAACAAAGGTTACGGTCGATGCGCACCGGTTCCTTTTCTCCCTGAGCCTGCAAAGCCGGGCATTCGAACTGCTTGATGCAGAAATCACATCCCCTGCACTTCTCGTTCACCCTGATTTCGAACTTCGGCCAGGAACCCGCCCGATTTCGGTCCATGAGACAGGGCCGGCGCGATATGACCACCGAGATCCCGCCGTCTGCGGAACGGGCGTGATCACCGGCTTCACGGAGCGTTTGAAGGAGTCTCTCCGTGTCGTACGGATCTGCTTCCACCACCGACCGAACGCCACAGGCCTTGACAATCTCCTCGATGGAAAGCGAGGGAACGGCCTCACCGTCCAGGTTCCTGCCGCGGGCCGGGGTGGGCTGGTGACCGGTCATGGCGGTCGTCCCGTTGTCGAGGATCACCAGGACGAACCGGGCTCCCTGGACGACGGCGTTCATGAGTGCGGTTACACCTGAATGGAAGAAGGTCGAGTCGCCGATCGTGGCGCAGATCGGTGGGAAGTCCTCACGTGAAGCCTTGAAAGCATGGTAGAACCCGGCCGCGTGGCTGATGGACGCACCCATGCAAAGCACCGTGTCGACGGCTCCCAGGTTTAATCCCAGAGTATAACATCCGATGTCCCCGGGGTAGATCCCTTTGGGGAAGGCTTTCTTGATGGCGAAAAACGCGGCGCGGTGCGGACAGCCGGCGCACAGGGTCGGACGTCTTCCCGGGATGTCCGGCGGCGCGCTGCGGTCGGATTCGGGGAGTAGAAAAAACCCGCGCAGGATATCCTCGATCCCTTCGGGAAGGAGTTCCCCGGCAGACGGTACCGTGCCTGTCAGGCGGCCGAAAACCTTGGCCTGGAGCCGAAGCTGGAGTTCAATAACCGGGTAGGTTTCCTCGATGACCAGAATCCTGTCGTAGTTCGACAGGGTGGTTTCTATAAAAGAGCGTGAAAGGGGAAACGGCATCATGACCTGGAAAAGAGGCACCCGGTCCCAGAGGCCCAATTCGATCATGAGTTCCTTGATATGACTGAGAGCGACTCCCGAGGAAACCACGCAGGTCTTGTCACCGCGGGATCGACTCGGGTTCCCGGTACGAAGAGGGGCATCGTTCACGAGTCTTGGAGCCAGTGTGGAGTCCTGTTCGATGCGCGAGAGTTTTTCGTTTAGCTGCCGATGAAGAACCAGCCTGAACTTGGGAGTGGCAGCCCACCTTGCGGGATTCTTTTCAAAAAGGGGAAACAGCTTCCGGTCGGCAAAGGGAAACACTTCCATGTCCTGCCGGGCGTGGCAGACCCGGGTGGTTGGCCGGAGCATAACGGGGATTTCATGCTGTTCGGACAGGTCGAAGGCCACGCGGACCAGTTCGCGAATTTCACGAGGGCTGGCCGGATCCAGGACGGGAATCTTGGCCATCATAGCGGTGAAACGGCTGTCCTGCTCGGTTTGGGAACTGTGGGGCCCCGGGTCGTCGGCTGAAACCACCACAAACCCGCCCCTCACTCCCGTGTATGCGGAGCTCATGAGCGGATCGGTTGCAACGTTGAGGCCCACCTGCTTCATGACGACCGCGGACCGTCGCCCCATGTAACTGTTGGCCAGCGCCACTTCATAGGCGACTTTCTCGTTAATGGACCATTCGAGGTGAATGGACAGTCCACACGCGTTCTTCAGTTGCACAAGCGTGCTCAACACCTCCGACGCCGGAGTGCCGGGGTAGGATGTTGCCATGGTGCAGCCCGATTCGAGCAGCCCGTGCGCTATTGCTTCGTTCCCAAGAAGGATTTTTCGATCAGACACCGTTGAACCCTCATCCTTTCCTGCCGGGATGACCGGAGTCTTCCCATGGGCAGTCGGCCATCCATCCATTCCAGTGTATCGTTCCCGGCTGAAAAAAAAGGCCGCAGCAGGATTTCACCTCCACGGCCTCACCAGGTTTCAAGTTTGTATCCAGCTGTGGACTGATCTCACCTCCACCTCCGGCACGCTCCGCCGCAACCGTTAAAAAGTCAGCACGACATCGGAACCGGCCGGCCTCCCACGCAATGACCCCTTCTAACAAAGCAGGCAATGGGGGTCAAGCTCGAAAATCCCGGTCTTCGGGCAAGAGGCCTGATTCCGGCACTCTTCGATTCGGTTCCTTCAGTTCCGCCGTCGGGATTCTCAATCATGCTCGTGTTCTGACAGGTCCAGCCCCGGCAGCATGGCACCGTGTTCCATGAGATTGCAATGCAGTTCAAAGCATTCTGCAAGGTTATGGCGGATGTGCCCGACTCTCGACTTGTCGATGTACCGGTACAGGTAGTCGCGGTATGCGGGATGAGCACAGCGCTCGATGATGGTTCTTGCCCGCTGCATGGGGCCGAGTCCCCGCAGGTCCGCCAGTCCCTGGTCCGTGACGATGACCTGCACGGAATGCTCGTTGTTGTCGATATGAGGGCACATGGGAACGATGGACGAAATCCTTCCGCCCTTGGCGATGGACGGGCACATGAAGATGGACAGGTAACTGTTCCTGGTG
This sequence comes from Syntrophobacteraceae bacterium, assembly GCA_013314815.1. Classification (GTDB taxonomy): domain Bacteria; phylum Desulfobacterota; class Syntrophobacteria; order Syntrophobacterales; family Syntrophobacteraceae; genus JABUEY01. The sequence continues at coordinate 612 of JABUEY010000149.1, read as the reverse complement.
AATTCGGCGCTGCCCCCAATCCCGTTCATGATATCCGTGCCGAAGACGTGCGACGAGTTGATATTCCCGTAAATATCGGCTTCCAGGGCCGTGTTCAGAGCGATAACGCCCAGCCTTCGAACGGCTCCCGGATGGTTCGACAGTTCCTGCGGCCGCAGAACGATGCGCGGCACAAAGAAGTCCATATTCGAATAGATCCGCTGAAGGACTTCTGGGGTCACGGTCAGTGAGGTGGTGCTGGCGGACTGGAGTTTGCCGTGCTCCATGAGGTCCACCAGGGAATCCTGGAAGACTTCGGTATACATCTTGAAAGGGGGAATATAAGGGTTTTCCCCCAGGGCTGCCATGACCCCGTTGCCGACATTGCCGACTCCGGACTGGAGCGGCAGGAACTCGTCGGGAATTCGTCCCGCAAGCATTTCATCCAACAGGAACCGAACCACGTGCTCAGCAATCTTCCGGCTCCGTGCATCCGCCTGCGAGAACTTGGGAACCCGGTCCGGTTCGTCCGTTTCGAGAACGGCGACGACCTTTTTCGGGTCGACCACGGCATAGGGATAGCCGATCTTGGTCAGTGGTTCGTTGAGGGGGATCGGGTTGCGGTGGGGTGGA
>JABUEY010000148.1 GCA_013314815.1 Syntrophobacteraceae bacterium | reverse complement strand
TTCAGCGGATGATATGCCGGTGTATTTCACGTGGTACGAACTCGTGCCCGCAAAAGACGGCCAGCCCGCAGGGATCAGGCATTTTACCGCCGGGCTGGACACCGGCGACGAGGACAGGATGATCATGCGCCTCAAGATCGACAACTTCGGTCCTGAAGGCGCCCTGGTGAAAGGCACGTTCAGCGGAAAACTCTTCGACCAGAATGACGTTCTGCACGAGATCACCGACGGGACGTTCAGCGTGCCGCGAAAGGATGTAAAGGACGAAGGTTAGCACTTCAGGGAGCCGTCTTCCGTTACACGCCTTTCGTGCTCTCCAGCCATGAGCCTCCCAGCTGGTCCGCCTTCACAATGGCGTCCAGAACCTGGGCTGAAGATACCTCGAAGGGTTCGTTGTGAATGGACTCACCCGTCTGCGTCGAGCGCAGGGCGATCTTTTCGAGCATCTCACGGGATAATGCATGGAGGCCGATCTGGGCCAGGGTGACGGGAAGCCCAACCTGCGTGCAGAAGCCCAGCACTTCCTCGATTTCCGGCATTGCGCTGTCTTCGAGTACAAGCTGCACGAGCGTCCCGAAGGCCACCTTTTCGCCGTGGTAAAAGGAAAGGGTTTGCGGGGCAACGGTGAGGCCGTTGTGGATGGAATGCGCCGCGGCCAGACCTGAAGACTCGAATCCCAGCCCTGAAAGCAGAGTATTGGCCTCGACGATACGCTCGAAGGCCGGGGTGACCTCGCGTTGCCGGGCAGCCTTCATGGCCTCCTTCCCATCCTCGAGAAGAGTCCGGTAACAAAGCTCGGCAAGAGCCAGCGCACTGCGCGTTGAAGTTCCTCCTCGAACGTTCTGGGAATGGGATGCCGTGCAGGCTCGAGCTTCAAACCAGGTTGCAAGAGCATCCCCCATGCCTGAAGCCAGGAGCCTCGAAGGAGCGTGCACGATCACCTGTGTATCGACCAGGACCAGGACCGGGTTGCACGGCAGAATACGGATTTGCTCCACTGCCCCCGATTCCGTGTATACGACGGACACCGCGCTGCAGGGAGCATCCGTCGAAGCCAGGGTCGGGCAGCTCAGAAAAGGCAGACGGAGCTCGGCGGCGGCTGCGCGCGCTGCATCCAACGCCTTTCCTCCTCCTGCTCCGATCATGACCCGTGCACCGAGTTCTTCAGCCGCATGCCGGATGCGCATGATTTCCGCCAGGGAGCACTCGCCTCCGAACGCATGGATACTGTACCCGCACCCCGTCTCTCCCAGTGCTTGTTCCCATGTATCGGACAGTTGTGCGCGTGCCGATCGACCCGCAACAATGAGAGCCGGGCCTGCGATACCCAGGCATGCCATCTCACTGCCCAGATTCCGTGTGGCATTCATCCCCTGCGTATATCGCGAAGGGGAAGAAAAGACGCTGAACATGATGAAACACTCCATTCGCGGTCCCGGTTCAGTGGACGGCGTACCGCCGCCACTGAACCGGTTGTGAGCTGACTCTTCTTTATCCGCCCTTCCGGAGGCCCTCGAAGGCGTTTATGCTGCGATCAGGCGAGGTCGAAACGGTCGAGGTTCATGACTTTGTTCCACGCTGCTACAAAATCGTGCACGAATTTCTCCTGGGAGTCCTCACATGCGTACACTTCCGCCAGGGCCCGAAGTTGGGAATTCGAACCGAAGATAAGGTCGACACGGGTACCGGTCCACTTGAGTTCTCCGGTCGCGCGGTCTCGACCCTCGAACACGCTGTCGTCTTCGGCGGTTGCCTTCCACGTCGTGCTCATGTCGAGCAGGTTCACGAAGAAGTCATTGGTGAGCGCCTCTGGACGGCTGGTGAAGACTCCGTGCCGGGATCCCCCGAAGTTGGTATTCAGGACGCGCATGCCACCCACGAGCACGGTCATTTCGGGTGCTGTCAGGGTCAGCAGTTGCGCCTTGTCGACCAGCAGTTCCTCGGCCGGTACAGAATAGCGGGTCTTCTGGTAGTTGCGGAAGCCGTCCGCGATCGGTTCGAGTACGGCGAAGGAAGCCGCATCGGTTTGCTCCTCCGATGCGTCCATGCGTCCCGGCGTGAAGGGAACCGCCACCTCGTGACCGGCGTTCCTGGCAGCCTGCTCGACGCCCGCGCAACCGGCCAGAACGATCAGGTCAGCCAGTGATATCTTCTTGCCGCCGGACTGCTCACTGTTGAAAGCGCCCTGGATGCCCTCCAGAATCTTGAGCACCTTGGCCAGTCGGCCAGGCTGGTTGACTTCCCAGTCCTTCTGCGGCGCCAGGCGAATGCGTGCACCGTTGGCACCGCCGCGCATGTCGGAACCACGGAAGGTGGACGCCGACGCCCACGCGGTCGTGACCAGCTCCGATACAGACAGGCCGGAAGCCAGGATCTTGCCCTTGAGGGAGGCGATGTCCTGTGAATCGACCAGTTCGTGATCGACGGCAGGAATGGGGTCCTGCCAGATGAGCTCTTCAGCCGGAACTTCCGGGCCGAGATAGCGTGTGCGGGGCCCCATGTCGCGGTGTGTCAGCTTGAACCACGCCCGGGCGAACGCGTCGGCGAACTGGTCCGGATTCTCCATGAAGCGCCGTGAAATCTTTTCGTAGACAGGGTCAAACCGCAAAGAAAGATCCGTGGTCAGCATGCCCGGCGCATGGCGCTTGGACGGGTCGTGTGCATCCGGCACCGTACCTGCGCCTGCGTCACCCTTTGGCTTCCACTGGTACGCACCGGCCGGACTCTTCGTCAGTTCCCATTCGAAGGCGAACAGGATCCTGAAGAAGTTGTTGCTCCACTTCGTCGGCGTGTTGGTCCAGGTGACTTCCAGGCCACTGGTGATCGTGTCGCCACCCTTGCCCGTGCCGAAACTGCTCCTCCAGCCCAGGCCCTGCTCCTCGATGCCGGCCGCCTCGGGCTCAGGCCCCAGATGTTTCGCATCGCCGGCACCATGGCATTTGCCGAAGGTGTGGCCGCCCGCGATGAGTGCAACCGTTTCCTCGTCGTTCATCGCCATGCGGGCGAAAACCTCGCGGATATCTTGCGCCGCGGCGATCGGGTCCGGGTTTCCGTTCGGGCCTTCCGGATTGACGTAAATCAGACCCATCTGCACAGCAGCGAGCGGATTTTCGAGTTCCCGGTCGCCGGAGTAACGCTTGTCACCCAGCCATTCGTCTTCAGAGCCCCAGTAGATGTCCTTTTCCGGCTCCCAGATGTCCTCACGCCCTCCGGCGAAACCAAAGGTCTTGAAACCCATCGATTCCAGGGCGACATTGCCGGCGAGGATCATCAGGTCGGCCCAGGAAATCTTCCGGCCATACTTCTGCTTGATCGGCCAGAGCAGCCGGCGCGCCTTGTCGAGGTTCACATTGTCGGGCCAGCTGTTGAGGGGAGCAAAGCGCTGGCTGCCTCTGCCTCCCCCGCCCCGGCCGTCCATGATGCGGTAGGTGCCGGCGCTGTGCCACGCCATACGAATGAAAAGAGGTCCGTAGTGGCCGAAGTCCGCAGGCCACCAGTCCTGCGAATTCGTCATCAGTTCATGGAGGTCCTTCTTTACAGCGGCAAGGTCGAGACTCTCGAACTCCTTGGCGTAGTTGAAGTCCTCGCCCATCGGGTTGGACTTGGAGCAATGCTGGTGTAGGATATCGAGTTTCAACTGGTTCGGCCACCACTCTCGGTTCCTCGTGCCGCCGACAGTGTGTTCTTGAGCCCTGCCCGTCACCGCGGACTTGCTTTCCTCACTCATGATATTCACTCCTTTTGTTTTGTGAATTGTTGAACAGCGTCGGTATGTCTCAAACAGGCGATTGAAGATGGAAGTCACGTCCGGTTAGGATCATCAGAAACCCTCGAGCAACCCAACCGCAAGACAGAGAATGCAGGCCTCTTCACAGACCGGCAATACTGGCCCGGGTCTGCCCCGTCCACGCTGCCTGGCGTTCTCCTTGTGGACTCCATCCGCCGCTGGAAAGCTACCCGCTCTCCCCCTTCTGGTCGGCCCCGGCTTTGCACTCCGAGCAGAGTCCGTGATACTCCATCCGATAGCCCATCACCTCGAAACCAATCTTCTCGCGAACATCCTCCGGAGACGTGTGCGTCCCAGCCTCGAAATCCTGTATTTTCCCGCACGATGTGCAGATAAGATTGATATGAAAACAGAGGTTGGATTCGTATCGATTGTCATCTCTCAGCGTCAACATCTTGATGAGGCCGTTCTCCGTAAGAACATGCAGTGTGTTGTAAACCGTCGCCAGACTCAATCTGGGTTGGACCTTCTTCACCTCTTCAAAGATCTTGTAGGCGCCGGGGTGCTCAAGAGTGGAGACCAGGTAGTCCAGAATAGCTTTTCTTTGGCCGGTAATACGATACCCCGCCCTCCGAAGAGCCTGCTCCATTTCTTGTCTCTTATGTTCCAGCTCCAAGAAACCTCCTTTGTGGCCGTAGAAACATTAGAATCATTCTAATTAGCATTGTCAAGAGGTAAGGAGTCAAACCTGGACTGTTTCAGCGATAGTGTTCGCTGACAGGGGGGTCGATGGGGCTATCGCATATCCTGGAAAGACTCAAAGTCCACGTCAAAATCCGTGGCCCGTTCTTTGCCGAAGAAGTCCAGTTGATCGTTACCATCCGGATCAGAAGAAAGCGGAAAAACCGAAAGTCAAGACTGCCAAACAACTGAGCTTCGCTGACATCCTCGGAAAGCCGCAGCAGGGAACCAGTCCGTATTTCGAAGGGGAAAAGATCAATTTTACATCTGCCAAGACAACGCTTGATCGAGTTCACCAGAGCATGGTCCTCTTTGCGATGGGGGAAAGCGGCTATCTAAAAAGGCTCCTCGTTGAAGAAGGTGCTGGTGTTGGTCCAAAGCATTGGCTCCATTCATGCCTGTGTTACGCTCCAGCTACGAGGAAGCCGGAGCGACTGATTGAGGAGCCAAGCGACGTTCAGGCGCAAATCCTGGCGGCATTCGGCTACGAGATCGCCGGTGAGGTCTTACACCCACGATCATCGTAACAGTGCGAATTCATATCCATTTTCTGCCCTTCCGACCCATCACCTCTTAAACTCCTGTCTGATTTTGCTTTTCATGCTAGAATTTGACGGAATAGTGAGTTGTCCAGACACCCTTCAGGTCACACGTAAGGAAAGTGTGCTTCATCGTTGTATTTTATTATATAATCGAACTGTTGAGCACTCAAAAAGGTGCTTCCCCCTGATCTCAGAGGCAGTCAAACGAGTTTGGAAAGTTGTCCTCCATTTGAGTCCGATCAATGAAAGCCCCTCTCTGTTTCGAACAGGCCAGATCGAAGAAACGAAAGTGTCGTTGCAGGAACTGGGATTGAGTAGTGATGTGGAATTGAAGTGATACTGAATTGCGTTCATATTGATGCTAACGATCGATGGAAGTGCGGTCAGGTTCTGCACCATTGCTGGGTCATTTTCGAGAGCAAAGAGAGCTTTGACGCATTGGTCTTCCACCCTGTCCATGCTTTCGAATGCCTCGTTTCCAAGCCAGTTCTCACGGATGCTCTCCCATATGTGCTCGACCGGGTTGAGTTCCGGACTGTAAGGCGGAAGGAAAACCAGGTGCATGTTCGTCGGTACCGCCAGCTTTTCAGCCTTGTGCCAGCCCGCTCCATCCATGACCATGAGGATGAACTCTTCCGGGTGACGACTGCCGACACTTCGCGAAGAAACAACGACATGGCCGATGCAGTTCGCATGTGAATCCGCACGGGGGCGCTTCGGCCTCCGATTTTCAGCCCCAAAATGCCCTCCCCTTCAAAACATCCTGCGATCCAGTGACCGGTACTGAATCGCCTCCAGCAAATGATGCGGAGCAATGCTTTCCTGCTGGTCCAGATCGGCGATTGTCCTGGCCACCTTCAAGATCCGGTGATAGGCTCTGGCGCTGAGCCTGAGTTGTCTCACGGCTCCCGCCAGCAGGTTCTCGCATGAATCGTCGAGCCTGCAGTATTTCTTGATGTGCTTTGGCCGCATGAGGGCGTTGGAATAGATGCCGTCACCGTCGAATCGCTCCAGTTGCCGATCCCTTGCAGCCACCACCCTCTTTCTGATGGTCTCGGAGGACTCGGCCGTCTCGGTGGATCGAAGGTCTTCGTAGCGGACCGCGGGCACCTCGATATGGAGGTCGATCCGGTCCAGGATGGGTCCCGAGATCCGGTTCCTGTAGCGCTGAACCCTGTGGCTTCCGCAGGTGCATCCCCGCAGCGGATCCGATGCGAACCCGCACGGACAGGGGTTCATTGCCGCGATGAGCATGAACCGGGCGGGATAGGTGAGGGACATGGCGGCGCGGGCTATGGTTACGCTGCCCTCTTCCATGGGCTGCCTGAGCAGGTCGACAACGTTTCTGCGGAATTCGGGGAATTCGTCGAGGAAGAGCACGCCGTTGTGGGCCAGGCTCACCTCGCCGGGCCTCGGTATGTGGCCTCCGCCTATGAGCCCGGCGTCGGAGATGGAGTGGTGAGGAGACCGGAAGGGGCGGTTCAGGACGAGGGGGGAATGGTCGAGCAGGCCCGCCACGCTGAGGACCTTCGATGTCTCGAGGGCTTCTTCGAAGCTGAGGGGAGGCAGAATTCCCGGAATTCGCTGTGCGAGCATGGTCTTTCCGGCGCCTGGAGGGCCCACCAACAGAACGTTGTGCGAACCCGCGGCGGCCACTTCCAAGCCGCGCCTGGCGTGTTCCTGCCCCTTGACCTCGTCGAAATCCAGCTGGTCGGCGCATTCGGATCCGCGGACCGTTTCCATGTCGAAGCGCACCGGGTCGATTTCCGCCCTGCCGTTGAGGTATTCGACCACCTCGGAGAGATGCCCGACGGGCAGAACGCGGATCCCTTCAGTGACAGCCGCTTCGAGGGCGTTTGCGGCGGGGAGAAGCATTTCCGGGTAGCCGCATGCCCGTGCCTGGATGGCCATGGGAAGACTTCCCGCGACGGGCTTGACCCTGCCGTCGAGGGAGAGTTCTCCCACCAGTACGGTCTGCTGGGTCTTTTCCGGGTTGACCAGTTCCATGGCCGCGAGAATCCCGGCGGCGATGGGCAGATCGAACCCGGCGCCTTCCTTCTTGAGGTGAGCGGGTGCCAGGTTGACGGTGATCCGGTCGGACGGGAAAGGGTAGCCGCTGTTCTGCAGTGCCGCTTTGACTCGGTCCTTGCTTTCGCGCACAATGTTGTCGGGAAGCCCCACGGTGGAAAAGTTCGGAAGGCCCGCGGAGATGTCCACTTCCACTTCCACGAGAAACGCGTCGATGCCGAGCAGGCTGCAGGTGTAGGTCTTGGCAATCATGAAGGCCGCCTGTGACGGGAACACTCAGGAACCGGCGGTTGATCGCAGCCCCGCCTCGACCGGCCGCGGCGTTTCCCGTGCAAAAAACAACTATACTTCTTCGCCGCGGCGTGCCGCGCGGATGCCGGTAAAAATGTGTTCATAAACCGAGTACCCCGGTGCTTCTCACAGTCTGAGCGTAGTCGCACCACGAAAATCTCTCGTTCTGACTCCATGCTTCCTGGTGAATCCTTCGACCGCGCGCTGATGGTGATGCCCTGCCCGCTGCCCGGATTCGATGTTACACGGACGTACAGATTACTACTTGGCTGCCAGCCATGATGTATACAAAGAACTGCTTCGCCATGCACGGTTACCCTTCCTGGGTTCCCGCCTTTTGCGGGAATGATGTTGTTGCGGGTGTATTCCACCTTTGCGCGACAACTGTCCGGGTCGCGTTTTATGGAAAGAACCCGAAATGTTCCACCATCGCAATCTTAAGTCGGCAATAGACCGGATTATCGTGAGGCCGACAGGGACCACGCGGGTCAGCGACATGCGGCGGCTCGAAGAAGGCCGGGGTTTGAGGCATGTCGATGAGCCCGGATCGCAGGATCTGTGCGGGCTTTTCGATACCGTTCGAGGCGCCCGGTCTATTTCTGGGGCAGGGGCGGGACAACCATCCCGGCTGCACCGGGACCGGGTTTGAGTTTGACCACGTCTCCGGGGCCGATTCTGCCTTCGACCACCTCGGCCTTGATATAATTGTCGCCCGCATACCCCGTTATCCTGACCTTGCCCATCCTCACATTTTCATTGAGGCCAAAGGCGCGGTCGCGGGCATAGACACCCATCGTCTCCCCGACCGGAAACACTTCCCTGATGTCAGTGCTGCCTCCGTAGAAAAAGGTCACGGCGTCGCCTTTTTTCATCTCCACCTTGACCTTGACCTTCCGAGGTTCCCCTTGTGCCTGGAGCGAAGGCATGTTCCACGCCATGACCACGATTGCCGCAAGGCATCCCACGCAGATCTTGAATGCTCTCATGTCCCTGTCTCCCGAAAAGGTCAATGCAACTGGCGGACCAATTTATTGAAGTCCGTGGCATAAAGCAGGCGAAGCAGGAGCGTTTGATCGGGAACTCCATTCTCGATCGCCACATCCCTCCTGTATTGGAAGAGAACCTGCCAGCCACGGCTGACATTGAAGGCCACGGTGCCGCCTATGACCTGCTGGGCGGCCCTCGTGAGACCGGGATCCCCCACCCCGTCGATGGTCTTGGCTCCCCCCCAGTATTGATAGAAATCCGCGGAGACCCACCATCTCCTGGTGAGGTCATAACTCAAGTGTGCTTCAATGGAATAAACCGGGTCCTGCTCCAACTTGCCTCCCGCTGGTCCGTAATCGTTGTTCGCTGTGAAGAAATCCGCACCTGCCGTCACTTCAATGAAAGCCAGGTGATCCGGAAACGCCTCAAAACCCCTGGTGAAATTGAGCTCCTCCTTGAACCGCCAGCGGTTGGCGCCCATGGTCAGCAAACCG
>JABUEY010000147.1 GCA_013314815.1 Syntrophobacteraceae bacterium | reverse complement strand
GCCGAAAACGTCGGCTTCGGTATCGCCGTGCTCAAGCCCTGGGATGAAAGAAAGCAGCCGAGCCAGCAACTGAACGCCATTGTGGGCCAGGCCATGGGGCGGCTTTCCGCCATTACCGCTGGAAACCTTTTTGCTTTCACGCCGCCACCGATCCAGGGGCTGGGAACCACGGGAGGGTTCGACTTCCGCCTGCTGGCTCTTGAAGACCAGCCGCCCAGGGATATAGCTGCCGTAACCAGGGCGATCGTGATCGCGGCCAACCAGGATCCGACTCTGACCCGAGTGTTCTCCACGTACACAGCCGATACTCCCCAAGTCTTTATCCATCTCGACCGGACTCGGGCCGAGACCCTCAAGGTGCCGGTCGGCCGGGTGTTCAGTACGCTCCAGCAGCATTTGGGCGGAGGCTACGTCAACGACTTTTCTCTTTACGGCCGGACTTACCAGGTTAAGGTCCAGGCTCAGAAGAACTTTCGTGACACCGTAGACGACATTACCCGGCTTTATACCCGCAGTGACGACGACAGAATGGTGCCTCTGCAGAGCCTGGTCTCCCTCTCGACCGTTCTGGCGCCCCAGCTCGTCTACCGCTACAATCAGTTCACCAGTGTGCAAATCAACGGGAACGCCGCTCCAGGCTTCTCCTCGGCGGAGGCCATGGCGGCCATGGAGCGGGTGGCTGCCAGGACCCTGCCTCCCGGATACGATTTTGACTGGTCTTCGGTGTCCTTTCAGGAGCGCGAAGCCGGCGGAAAGGTGGTGTTCCTGTTCGGGCTGGCCCTGCTCTTCGGCTATCTCTTCCTGGTGGGACAGTACGAGAGCTGGAACATCCCGCTTTCCATCATGCTGTCCATCCCGGTGTCCACCCTGGGTGCTCTGACCGGCCTGTGGCTGCTGAGACTTCCGCTTTCCATTTACGCTCAAATCGGCCTGGTGCTGCTGGTCGGCCTGGCCGCCAAGAACGCGATTCTTATTGTGGAATTTGCCAAAGACCGCCGGGAACAGGGCCTCTCGGCCTTCGATGCAGCCACTGAAGGCGCCCGAATCCGATTCCGCCCCGTATTGATGACGGCCTTTACCTTTATCCTGGGCGTGGCGCCCATGATGATCGCAACGGGAGCCGGCGCCGGAAGTCGGCGGGCCATCGGTACGGCGGTTGTCTCCGGGATGCTCGCGTCGACACTGCTCGGAATCTTCCTTGTTCCGCCCATGTATTATGCCTTCCAGAGATTACGCGAAAAAGGCAGTGGCTGGCGGTCGAAATTCAAGAAGGAGACGGAGGAACAGCCTTGAGGATCGCATCCATGAAGCGACGCGGACAGGTGGATTTGATCAGGGGATTCAAGTCTGACATAATCGGACTGATGACACGGCGTCGTTTCTGACGACGACCCTGGAGTTGTGGTTATGGGGGAAGAGGAAAGCAGGGGCCGGGACACGCGGGAGCGACTGCTGGATGCTGCCGGGGAGATCTTTGCTCAGCGGGGGTTTCGGGCTGCAACGGTAAGGGAGATATCCCGGAGGGCCGGAGCCAATGTTGCGGCGGTGAATTACTATTTTGGTGACAAGGAACGGCTTTATGCGGCCGTAGTGAAGTACACTTTCAGCAAGGCGGTTGAGAAGTATCCTCCGACTCTGGGTCTCGAAAACAGCTCGTCCCCGGTGGAACGCTTGAAAGCCTTCATTCGCTCGTTTCTTTTCAGGATTCTCGACGAAGGAAGGCCGGCCTGGCATGGACAGCTCATGATGCAGGAAGTCGCTCAACCGACAGCGGCTTTGGATCAACTGGTGGACGAAGCCATACGCCCCCTCAGCAATCGACTGATGGGGATTGTGAGGGATCTACTGGGAGCGGATTCAAACGATGAAAAGGTGAGGCTTTGCACCATGAGCATCATCGGGCAGTGCGTCTATTTCGGCCATGCCAGGTCCGTAATCACCAGGCTGTTTTCTCAGACTTTCGGGCCTGTGGAAATCGAACATCTGGCGGATCACGTCACGTGTTTTTCATTTGCGGCGATGAAAGGAATATCCTCGACCGGCAACCCGGTGAGTATGGGGTGAATGGAGCAAATCGATGATCAGAAGAGAGTCGTTGTTGCGGTCGCTTGTGTGGCTGTGCTTATTTTCAGCATTTTCGGCATTGATTTGCGCCTGTACAGTGGGGCCGAACTACAGGAAACCTCCTGAACAAATGCCTGCAAAATGGAGTGAGACAGCTCATGGGGTCACGGACGGGACGGCAGAGGTATCGCAATGGTGGACCCGGTTCAACGACCCCGAGCTGGATTCACTGATCGAACGGGCCGTGCTGGCGAACAAGGATCTGAAAATCGCCGAAGCGCGGGTACGCGAAGCGAGAGCTCAACGGCGCGTGGTGGCAGCGGATCTTTACCCGACGGTGGATGTGTCGGGAGCCTATTCCTACAGCAAGCGCAGCGAGAATTCTTCGGCCGCCTTGAGTTCTCAGGCAGGTGCGGGGGGCGGCAACGCCTCGCAGGCGGGGGTGGCCTTCGACCCCCAGGACCTGTTCCAGGCCGGGTTCGATGCAAGCTGGGAACTGGATATCTTTGGAGGTACACGGCGTGCGATCGAGGCTGCCGATGCCGACACGGCCGCCTGGGAGGAAAACCGCCGCGATGTACTGGTGACCTTGCTGTCGGAAGTGGCCAGAAACTACCTTCAACTTCGTGGAGACCAACTGCGTATTGCGATTGCACGGGACACGATTGTTTCACAAAAGCAAACAGTGGAACTTACCGAGGTGCGGTTCGAAGCCGGGCTGAGCAGTGAACTGGACGTTTCTCAGGCCAGGGCTCAACTCGCCACAACCCAGGCTCGGATTCCGGCACTGGAGAGATCCGCGAGGCAGGCCGTGCATCAGCTTGGAGTCCTCCTGGGTCAGGAGCCCGGCTCGCTTCTCGATGAACTCCTCGTCGAAAAACCGCTGCCTCCCGTGCCTCCTGAGGTGCCCATCGGTCTTCCGTCGGAACTCCTCCGAAGACGCCCCGATATTCGACGTGCCGAACGCGAACTCGCCGCGGCAACCGCTCGGATCGGTGTCGCAACGGCGGATCTCTTCCCCAGCTTCTCCCTTACGGGCGCCGTCGGCCAACTCAGCACGGACATCAGCAATATAGGCTCGTCTGGAAGCACGTTCTACAGCATCGGGCCCACCATCAGGTGGCCCATTTTCGATGCGGGAAGAATCAGGGCCAACATACAGGTGCAGAACGCCAGGCAGGAGCAGTCCCTTATTTCTTATGAAAGAACAGTGCTCGTATCCCTGCGGGACGTCGAAGACGCTCTGATTGCCTACACAAAAGAGCAGGCGACCCGGACTTCTTTGAAAGATGCCGTTACGGCGAACAGCCGCGCATTCGAAATTGCAAGTGAACTCTACGCGAGAGGCCTCGTGGATTTCTTGAACGTGCTCGAAGCCCAGCGTGCGCTTTACCTGACTCAGGATGAATTCGCACAAAGCGAACAGAGGATATCCAGCGACCTGGTTGCGCTGTACAAAGCGCTCGGCGGCGGCTGGGATATCGCTCCCTGAAGGTTCATCGAACGGACGATCCTGATCGAACGGATTTCCACAGACATGGATGATGAAATGCCGTGCAGTTGCGATATGGAAACGATCGCACGGGAACCATTCGGGAATTTATCAACCGCACAGGGAGGATGATGCATGCAGCCCTCAAAGGAAAAGCTCTTGGAGATGCTTCGCACAATGCTGCTCACGCGATGTTTCGAGGACAAACTGATGGAGCTCTGCCAAATTCCGGGCAAGGTTCCCGGGATGATGATCCTGTGCACCGGGCAGGAAGCGGTAGCCTCGGGGGTATGCGCCGCTCTCGAACAGGACGACGTGATCATTCCCAACCACAGGAGTCATGGGCACCTGCTGGCCAAGGGTGCCGATCCCGGCGAAGTCATGGCCGAATGCTTCGGGAAGATAACGGGGTGTAATAAGGGAAAGAGCGGAACGCTTCACATCGCGGTCCCCGAGGTCAATGCTCTGTGCACCACTACCGTGGTTGGAGGTGGAATACCCATTGCAGCTGGAACCGCGTTTGCCCAAAAATATACGAGCCGGAAGAGTATTACGGTCTGTTTTTTCGGAGACGGCGCAGCGGACGAGGGTTCCTTTCATGAGGCTCTCAATCTCGCCTCCCTCTGGGATCTGCCCGTAATCTTCGTTTGCGAGAACAACCTGTATGCAGGAGCTCAACGACACGAGGAGCACACCAGGATCCGGGATATCGCAGACAGGGCTGCGGCGTACGCCATGCCCGGCGAGGTGGTGGACGGCAACGATGCCGGGGCGGTCTATGCGGCGACCGTGAGAGCCAGGGAGCGGGCTCTGGCGGGATTGGGACCCACGCTCATCGAGTGTAAGACATACCGGTGCCGGGGACACGGCGAAAGCGACCACCAGGTCTACCAGCCCAGGGAGGAAATCGAGGCATGGAAGGAAAAATGTCCCCTGCCGAGGCTTCGGGGAGAGATGCTGGCACAGGGGCTGATGACCCATGAAGAGCTGGACAGGCTGGAAGAGGAGATCAGGAAGACCGTCGAGGAAGCCGTGCGTTTTGCCGAGGAAAGCCCTTACCCGGATGTCGCCGAGGCGTTTACAGACGTTTATGTATAACGAGGTCCCGCCGGAAAAGGCATTTCATAGTATATTCCAGGTCGTCCCGGATCGTCTTTCCGCACTGAAAGCCATCCGTTAGTGGAGGGCCGAAACGATAGGGGTGAATTGCCCTGAGGAGGCAGGCATGCAGCAGTTGACCATGGGACAGGCGGTAAACCAGGCCCTGAGAGAAGAGATGCTCAGAGACTTTAATGTCTTTATTGCGGGTGAGGGAGTGGGGGTGAGCATACACGACAATCCACTCATGCCCACCGCCGGATTGCTCAAGGACTTCGGCCCGGAACGGGTAAAGGACACACCCGTGTCCGAAGCGGCCATCGCCGGACTGGCGGTGGGATCGTCCGTAATGGGCTTGCGGCCTGTTGTTGAAATCATGTTCAACCCTTTCGTGACCATCGCCTCGGATATGATTGTCAACCATGCCGCCAAGCTGCGGTATCTGTCGGGAGGTAAGTCCACTTTTCCGCTGGTGGTGAGGATGAAGAGTGGAGCCGGCTTTGGCGCCGGGTGCCAGCATTCCCACAATCTCGAAGCCTGGATGGCCCACTGTCCCGGACTTAAAGTAGTCATGCCCGGCACGCCTGCCGACGCCAAGGGGCTGCTCAAATCCGCCATCCGCGACGACAACCCCGTTGTATTCATCGAAGATATGATGCTCTACTTCATTCCCGGCCCGGTCCCCGAGGAAGAATACACGATACCGATCGGAAAGGCGGATGTGAAGCGCGTGGGATCGGATGTGAGCATTGTGAGCTGGTCGAAGATGGTTGGAGTCGCCCTGAAGGGAGCTCAGATTCTTGCCGAAAACGGCGTAGACGCTGAAGTGGTCGATCTTCGGACTCTCCTTCCCTTGGACAGGGAGACTCTGTTGACTTCCGTCAGGAAGACCGGCAGACTCGTAGTGCTTCACGAAGCGACCCGAACGGGAGGTTTTGCGGGCGAGATATGTGCGATTGTTGCCGAGGACGCATTGAACAGCCTGAAGGCTCCTTTTCGGCGTGTGACGGGTCCGGATATTCCCGTTCCCTTCAGCCCTCCACTCGAACGATTCTACATCCCGGATGAAAACAACCTGGTCGAAGCGGTCCTTGGGATCATGTGAGCCTGCTTCCGGGCGTCAGGGTTGAACCCTGTTCGTTCTTGGGTTCATCCGGCAAAGAACTTGGCTCCAGGCGTCGGTTAAGGATGTTTTCGAGGGCTCTGGGTTGCTGTATAATTGCAGGGCGGCGGACAACAGCCATGCCGCGTGTTGCGGTGCTGGCGGGAGATAAGAGCAGCGGAATATTATAATGGTGAGTGAATGACCTCTATTCGCAAGCTCCCCTTTTATCATTCGTGTTTTCCTGGTTTACGCGGGCTGAATGTTCTCGGTCTGAGCCTTGCGTTGCTGCTCCTTTTTCAGGCAGCCGGGTGTTCGAGGGATGGATCGAGTCAGGCCAAAGCGGATTTGGCAAAAAAAAGACCGCCTGTTCCCGTCATGGTGGGTGTGGCTTCCACGAAGACAATTCCCGTGCAGTTGTCTGCCATCGGGAAAGTGTCTGCCTATGCCACGGTGATGATCAAGGCACAGGTGAGCGGGGAACTGTTGAGCGTTCATTTCAGGGAAGGGCAGGAGGTGAAAAAAGGGGACCTCCTTTTCACCATAGACTCACGGCCTTTTGAGGCGCAGTTGCGGGAGGCCGAAGCCAAACTCGCCAGGGACAGGGCTCAACTGCAGAATGCACGGAGGCAGAGTGAACGCTACGGGGCAGTGGTTTCGAAGGGCTTCGTATCCGAGGAGGTCCACGACCAGGTGGTTACCAACGCCGCTGCCCTGGAAGCTGCTGCGAGGGCTGCGGAAGCCGCGGTGGAAAAGGCCAGGCTCGAGCTGAAGTACTGCACGATCCGCTCGCCCCTGGACGGAGTGACCGGGGAGCTGAAGGTCGACCAGGGGAACCTGATCAAGGCCAACGACACGGACAACCCGATGGTGACCATCCGGCAGGTTCACCCCATCTATGTTTCCTTTTCGGTGCCGGAAATGAATCTGCCCGAGGTGAGACGACACATGGCCGAACGGAAGCTGGAGGTCCTGGCCGTCATTCCCGGGGGTGAAGAGTATCCGGTGAGCGGTCAACTGGATTTCGTGGACAACACGGTGGATCCCGCCACAGGAACCATCCAGCTGAAAGCCTCCTTCGAGAACAGGGACAAGACCCTGTGGCCGGGCCAGTTCGTCAACGTCGTTCTGACTCTCTCGACGGAATCGGGGGTAGTGGTTCCTGCGCAGGCTGTTCAAACGGGGCAGCATGGACACTATGTGTTCGTCGTCCAGCCGGACCTTACTGTTGAATACCGCCCTGTAACCCTGGGGAGGACCGTGGATGGAGAATCGTTGATCCGGCAGGGCGTTGCGGCCGATGAAAAAGTGGTGACCGACGGACAGCTCCGACTGGCCCAGGGGGCCTTGATCAGGGTCGTCGAACCGGGTGGCGGGGAGCAGTTCCAATGAACATGCCCGAACTGTTTATCCGCAGACCCGTTATGACCACCCTGGTCATGCTGGCGATTCTCATCTTCGGGATCATGGGATACCGGCTTCTGCCCGTGAGTGAACTTCCCAACGTCGATTTTCCCACCATCGAGGTGTCCGGCAACCTGCCGGGGGCAGCTCCTGAAAATATGGCTGCCTCGATAGCCACGCCACTCGAACGAGAGTTTTCGACCATCGCCGGCCTGGATTCCATGACGTCCATAAGCGCTCTTGGAGTCACCCGCATAACGCTGCAGTTTTCCATGGAACGGAATATCGACGGGGCTGCCCAGGACGTTCAGACGGCCATTTCCAAGGCGCAGCGCCTGCTGCCGACGGATATGCCCTATCCTCCGTCCTACAGGAAGGTCAACCCCGCCGACCAGCCTATTCTCCACCTGGCCCTCAATTCCCCGATCCTTCCGCTCTCCACCGTGGACGAATATGCACAGACCCTCCTCGCCCAGCGCATATCCATGGTCAACGGCGTCGCACAGGTTATGGTATACGGTTCCCAGAAGTACGCCGTTCGAGTTCGGTTGAATCCCAACACCATGACCTCCCTGGGCATTGGCATAGACGAAGTGGAGAAGGCCATTGCCCAGGCCAACGTCAATCTGCCTACGGGTGCTCTTTACGGCCGTGACCAGGCCTTCACGGTGCAGGCTACAGGTCAGTTGATGAATGCCGCGGCATACATGCCGCTTATCGTGGCCTATCGCAACGGGTCTCCGGTGAGACTCCAGGAACTGGGCCATGTCATCGACAGTGTCGAAAACGACAAGGTGGCGAGCTGGTACAACACCAGAGAAAGTTCCAGCCGGGCGATCGTGCTGGCTGTCCAGCGACAGCCGGGGACGAACACCGTCGAAGTCGTGGAAGCCATCAAGTCTCTCATGCCCAGTTTCCGGGCGCAGATGCCTGCGTCTATCGAACTCAACATCCTGTACGATCGTTCGGAATCCATCAAGGAATCCATCGAGGATGTGAAATTCACACTCTACCTTGCAGTCTGCCTGGTTGTTCTGGTCATCTTCCTTTTCCTGAGAAACCTCTCCGCCACGGTGATCCCAAGCCTGGCACTCCCTCTTTCCATCATCGGCACCTTCGCCGTCATGCACCTGATGGGTTACAGCCTCGACAACCTGTCCCTGATGGCACTGACCCTCAGCGTGGGGTTCGTTGTCGACGATGCCATCGTCATGCTCGAAAACATCGTGCGCCACATGGAGATGGGCAAGAGCAGGATGCAGGCCGCCCTGGACGGTTCCCGGGAAATCGGGTTCACCATTCTATCCATGACCCTCTCCCTGGTGGCGGTCTTTATCCCGCTTCTCTTCATGGGCGGGATCCTGGGGCGGCTCCTCCACGAATTCGCCGTAACCATCAGTGTCGCTATCCTGGTGTCCGGCTTCGTATCCCTGACCCTGTCGCCCATGCTCTGCAGCCGGTTTCTCGTCTCCCACGAAAGGAAACGGCACGGGCGCCTTTACAGGATTTCCGAGTCCTTCTTCGACGGGATGCTCCGGGTATATGACGTCACCCTCAAATGGGTCCTTCGTCACAGCTCCGTTACCCTCGGCCTGTGCATCTTCCTGACCGTGTTCACGGGCTACCTCTTTTGCGTTATCCCGAAGGATTTCATTCCGAGCCAGGATACGGGGCAGCTGGTCGGGTTCACTGAAGGAGCACAGGGGATATCCTTCGAGGCCATGGTGAAA
>JABUEY010000146.1 GCA_013314815.1 Syntrophobacteraceae bacterium | reverse complement strand
CTACGCCAGAATGGATGAGCTGCAGGTCAGAATAGGAGCCCTGAACGGACGGATTGAGGAACTTGAACACCGGATCAACCAGGTAGCACGGGCCCAGGCCCAACATCCTCCCGCGCCCGCTCAGCCCTCCTCCGAATCGGCCCCTCCACCGGCATCGCCTCCAGTTTCAGCTCCAGCTCCTCAAGCCGCCACAACCGCCCCGCCGCCGCCTCCTCTCCCCCCCGTGGAAAAGGAAAATCCCGAAAAGGTCCAGTACGACAAGGCCATGCAGTCGTTCCAGCAGGGCAAGTTCGATAATGCACGAAAGGAACTTCAGCAATTCCTGTCGAAATACCCGAAATCTGAATTTGCCGATAACGCCCTGTTTACGGTCGGGGAATGCTATTACGCGGAAAAGAAGTATTCGGATGCCATCGAAACATACCAGCAGGTCATGGATCGATACCCTCGGGGCAACAGGGTTCCTCATGCATTGCTCAAGCAGGGATCCGCATTCCAGGCCATGGGCGACAATACTGCAGCACGGATTCTCTTCGAGAGAGTAGTGGAGAAGTACCCGGGTACACCCCAGGCCCAGGCCGCGGAAAAGAAGCTCAAACAACTGCCCTGAGCAGGTAGATCGTATGAAGTGGCCGGTACAGGCCGGCCACTTCATACCTTCAGCTCCACGTGAAAATACCCGCATTTCGATGACCAAATACCTGATTTACCCCATACCCATTCCAGCCATTTCCTGCCTATTCTATCAGCAACATCAGGAATGAAACGGCAAAAGCAGACAATTGTGCAACACGTATAAACCCCAACCTGTTCCCCGTGTGTTCGGCTTCTGATTGATCTCGCATTCTCACAATACTCGCTTCGCGCCCGGACTCCCTTCTCCGTTGGCACAATTGTTCGGGGTAATCATCATCCCAAACGTTCAACCCGCCGTGTTGGTGTGAACTCCATTGGAGGACAGCCATGAAAACGACGACAGATATCGGCAACCTTATTGATCGTCACCAGATCACCATGGAGTTGAGAAAAGTGGAGACAAGCCCGATCCACCATGATGCCGGATCAAGCGATGAACTGGATCACTTCCTTTGTCGGCTCTCCAAACCGGGCAAGGAAATGAGAGTCTTTTTGACCACACATTCCGACGGAGACCACCTCACCATCCATGATGTGCTCTTTCTGCTGGCGATGGATGCATCAGGCTGCAGAATGTTTGAGAACTACGCGAAGTGTGCAGAGTCTTTCAATTCCATCCTGGTGGGATCGGACGGAAACATCGAGGAGATCGAAGCATTCTGGCGGGAATACAGGCAGCGGTGCAGGCAGGTAAAGGAGCTTCGCGGGTTCCTGGGAGAAAACGATTACCGGGAACTGCTTCGCCATTTTCAGTTCGAAGAGGATTTTGCCGAGATGTTCGATATCACCGGGTATGGGCACCATGGATGAAGGTCGGCGCCTGTCGGGGAGTTCCCGCTTCAGGCTGCAGGCAATCGGAAGCGACCGAATCCGGTGCAGATGGTCCCGGCCGGCTTTCGACCCCGATAATTTGCTTCCACCTTCTGCCCGGCAACCTGTCGGAGGTGAATGCGGTCCGCCCGGGCGGTGAATTCCGGGCACAATAGATAGGGACCATTCCTGCAGCAGCTATGAACCGCGCTGTGGGATCCAGGCAGATAGAGGGTGGAGCTTCACTCAAGGGGCTCTGCCCGCTCTATTCAGGAAAAAGATCCTCGCCCCAAACACTACCCAGGACATTTCCCTGGATGTTGCCCCGATGGTAGGGGCGAAAAATTTTCCGCCCCTACCCCGTCCATTCACAATGAATCCCTTTGTGTGAAAAGCATCGGATGCTTTGAAAGCACCGGAGGTACTCGTCTGCCGGATGAATCTTATTTTCCGGATCTGTGGTGAAGAAATCAGGCGAATCGACGAAACATTTTCCGAACAGCTACCCGTAACGAGTTTCGCTTTGTATAATGTCGCGAACCGGAACGGGACCGATAACAGAGAAGCAGAGGATCGATCACTGAAGATGACCTTCTTTCTGGCTGTATTTCTCGCCGTCTACTCCCTCATGCATGCCGTCTTTTTCCTGAGCGTGAAAGAGCTCCTTCCGGCCTCCCGGTTCACGCGCGCGGGGTTCATTCTGTTCCTGGGCCTGATGGTGATCATGCCGGTCGCAACACGGCTTCTGGAGCGAAACGGCCACGAAACCGCGGCCCGAATTCTCGCCCATGCGGGTTTTCCCTGGATGGCCTTCGTTTTCCTTGCCTTCTGCGGATTTCTTGCCCTGACAATCATCCAGCTCGTCCCGACCCTGATCAACATCACCTGTAAGGTCAACATCGATCCCCCGGCCGGCACGCTCCCGGTGTTATGTGTTCTTGCGGGAGTCTTCCTTGCGTGCTTTTACGGGTACATCGACGCGAAGCGGATCAGGACGGAGCGGGTAGTCATCGAGACGGACAAACTGCCTTTGCACATGAAAAGATTGAGGATTGCCCAGATATCCGATATCCATCTCGGCCTGCTGGTGAGGGGGGACCGCCTTGAGAGTATCCTGGAGAAAGTGAAGGTGGAAGATCCCGACATCCTGGTGAGCACGGGGGACCTCGTTGACGGAGAAATGGGTTCGCCGGACGGATTGCGCGACTTGTTCGATGAGATCCAACCGCGTTACGGCAAGTTCGCCGTGACGGGAAACCACGAATTCTACTACGGCGTCAAGGATGCCGTTCGAGTGACCGAGCACCTGGGGTTCACGGTCTTGCGAGGCACCTGCGTAAATGTGTACGATATCATCAACGTGGCGGGTGTGGACGATCCGGCTTCCGGAACGCAGCCGGATGAAACCGCCGTCCTTTCCATGGCCCGAAACGGCCTGTTCACTCTGCTGCTCAAACACCGTCCGGCTTCACCTCCGGAAAGCCGGGGGCTCTTCGACTTGCAGCTTTCCGGCCACACGCACCGCGGGCAGATCTTTCCTTTCAGGTGGATCACAGGTCTAGCCTATCCCATGCAGAACGGCATGCACCGACTCGATGGCGGATCGATGCTCTACGCGAGTCGTGGTTCGGGAACGTGGGGTCCGCCGATCAGGGTGTTGTCTCCCCCCGAGATCACCATCATCGACCTGGTTCGGCGCGGCAGCGGCAAGGGATCCTCCGATATGTTCTGACATTTGGATGACGTTGGGAGAGTGCCCGTTCGTTCACGAGGACGCAGAATTGCTGCCTGGAGAGCCGGCTCCCTGAAACTGCTGCAGCAGGTGCAGTTTTTCGAGGGCCTTTCCTTGTGCGAGGGCCTGTTTGGCCATGTCGGTCCCCGCGGAATAGGTCGGGACGACACCCGAGATGTAGAGTGCGGCGGCGGCGTTCATGCAGAAGAAGTCCGCAGCCGGCGTATCGTATCGCCCCTGCAGGACATCCAGGATGACCGCGGCGTTTTCCGGGGCATTCCGGCGGCTGGCAATGGATTCGAATCCCGCGACGTCGAGCCCGAAGTCTTGAGGCGTGACCTCATAAACCAGGACATCCCGGTTGCGCAGTTCCACTACGCGGGTTGGTCCCGAGAGTGAGAATTCGTCCATTCCGAGGGATCGGTCGATCCTGTCCACCATCCCGTAGGGAGCGACAGCCGACGGCATTCCGATGTCTTTCAATACCGCGATGAGTTGGTCGCACACTCGTGGGGAATAGGCTCCAATCACGATGGAACTTGTTGCGGGGCAGGGGCGGGTAAGAGGGCCGATAATGTTAAAAGCCGAGGTAAACCGCATGGACCGGATAAGCCTCGCCCAGCCGGACTTGAGGAATGCTTCCCCCGGGAGATAGCATATTCCGTTGGCATCGAGACATCTCTCGGCTTGAGACAGGGGTGCGCCAAGGTCTATGCCGAGGACCTCCAGGATGTCCGAAGCACCGGAGACCCCTGTTACGAGTCGGGCCCCTTTTTTGGCCACGGGCAGCCCGCAAGCAGAAGCGATGAGCGCGGCCGGGGTCGAGCAGTTTATGGTTTTCAGGGGATCGGAGCCGGTGCCGACGATGTCGCAGACCGGCCCGTCCACCGTGGTCTTGATCTTGGCGGTGTCGTAGAGATCAAGTGCGTCCCAGGCTCCGCACAGTTCTTCCGTCGAAGGCCCGCGGGTAATGTGAGCCATCAGGAAAGCGCCCTGTTGGAGTTCGGGTTGCTCGTTGAGAATCACCTGCCGATAGGCTTCGAGTGATTCCTGGCGGGACAGGAACTCGCCTGCGGCCACCCTGCAGATCAGCCGGCCGAACTCTCGTAAACTTTCCTCGAATTGCATACTCCACCTCTCAAGGGTATATGACTGGAACTCGAAAGAGATTCAGTGCTCTTAACGGGACGTTGAGCCCTCCACGCTGACGACGAACCTGAGTGCCTTTCCCGACAGGACGAGAGGCAGAATGGACGGGACTTCGTGCAATGAAATCAGCCGATCGATGAGTGTTTCCACATCATCGGGCCGGCGAGCCAGAATCTGAACGGCGCGATTCATCTGCTCCCTGGTGCAGCCGTACGCCCCGACCACTTCCAGCTGCCGGTAGTGGATTTCATTGAACAGATCGGCCTGGATGCCTTCCCGGGTCGTGAGGCCACTGAAGAAACAGAAACGTCCTCCGGCTTTCAACCTGGGCAAAGCGTCCTTGAATGCTTCAGAGCTGGGGGCGGCATTCACGGCGAGGTCGAAATCACCTCGATCCGGATCCGTGCATATCTCTATCCCGGTTCGCCGAAGGAACCGGCTGGTGCGGTGGACCTTTTCGGGATCGATTTCGACAACGGCAGGTCGTGCACCCGACTCGAGGGCGGCCATGGCCATGAAAAGCCCCACTGGGCCTGCGCCGTAGATCAGCAGGGTCTTTCCCGGGATCTCTCCCGCCTGGTCCAGTGCGTTCAGGGCACAGGCCAGAGGTTCGGCAAGGCAGGCAATGTGGCCGGGAAGTTCGGCGGGAACAGGGACCAGGCTTTCTTCAGGAACGATCACGGCTTCGGCAAAGCCTCCGTCCATATGAAAGCCGAGTATCCTCATGGCCGGGCAGAGGTTTTCAGCGCCGCGCAGGCACTGCACGCATCTGCCGCAGGATCTGCCCGGCCAGACAACATGCTTCTGGGTGCCCAGCATTCCGCATATTTCATGGCCGGGAACTCGAGGCAAAATCAGGTCGCGGTGGCCCTGCGTCCACATCTTTGCGTCGGTCCGGCACACGGCGCAGTGAGTTATTTGGAGTACTGTCTCCCGTTCCCGCGGTTTCGACAGGGAGACTTTCTGCAGCGTCATCTTCCCGGGGGACTCGAGCCGCAGACACTTCATGACGGGGAGTCCCCCAGGAGCAGGTGTGAGCGGAAGCGCACGGTCCTTTGTCTGGGATCCGGTCGAACCTCGACATGAGAAACGGCGGGCAAAAACCTGTCGGACAAGGCTATTTCTCGTTTCATGTCAAGTCAGCCTGTTGCGCTTGCGAATCCGGTCAAGTTCGCGGTTCTCTTCCTTGCGCTTGATGCTCTCGCGCTTGTCATAGACTTTCTTCCCTCGTGCGAGCGCCAGTTCCACTTTGACTTTTCCCCTTTTGAAATAGACCCTCAGGGGGACCAGGGAATAACCTCGTTCCTGGGTCTTGCCGAGGAGTCTCCTGATTTCGGATTTGTGCAGCAGGAGCTTTCTAACCCGTTCCGGTTCATGGTTGTCATGATACGCGTGGGTGTACGGGCTGATGTGGAAGCCGTAGAGGTAGACTTCTCCCTTCTTGACCCTGGCATAGCTGTCCTTCAGGTTTGCACGTCCATCCCGGAGAGATTTCACTTCGGTACCGACAAGAACGATTCCCACTTCGAATTTTTCCACAATTTCGTAATCGAAGTGAGCTTTCTTGTTACGGCAGACGATTCGGATGGCATTTTCCGGATCGGTTTTCGCTTTAGCCATGTTGGACCCTGCCCGGGACACCGCCGGTCATGGACGGTTCCTTTTCCTGTTCCTGGTTCGTCGTTTGGTCAGGACAGTGAATTCTTCCACGGTGAGCGAATTCGGATTGAACACCCGGAATTCCTCGGGGAAGTCCTTGATCATTGTTCTTTCGAGGAGTTGTTGAATCTCCCCGGCGGTGGTGAGCTTGAGAGCCTTGCTCACCAGGCGGCGGCATTCTTTCAGGGATGACCGGCTGATGAGGTTTTTGACTCGGGGCACAGACTGAGGGTTCATGCTGAGACTGTCGAGTTTGAGGCCGAGCATGATGGGAACATATAGGGATTCTCCGGCCATTTCACCGCACAGGGCCACCTGAATGCCCGCCTTGTGGCCTGCTTCCACGGTTTGCCCGATAAAACGCAGGACAGCCGGATGCAGGGGTTCGAAGAGGTACGCCACATGTTCGTTTGCCCGGTCGATGCCGATGCTGTATTGAATCAGGTCGTTTGTTCCGATGCTGAAGAAGTCGACCTCGCGTGCGAGCATATCGGCTACTGCAACTGCGGACGGGACCTCGATCATTACTCCTAGAGGCATGCTTTCATCAAAAGGGATCCTGTGGAGGGTCAGTTCCTCACGGACCTCGTTGAGCACCTGTTTTGCTTCAAGCAGTTCTCCGACACCCGAAACGAGCGGAAACATCAGGCGGATATTTGCCGTGTCTCTGCTCGCCCTGAGGATGGCCCTCAACTGCGTCTTGAACAGGTCTCGGTAATGGAGGCACAGCCGGATGGAACGAAGTCCGAGGGCAGGGTTGGCTTCTTCGATCCTGGGGTACCATGTGGCGAGCTTTTCCGCGCCCAGGTCGAGGCTTCGCATGGTCACCCACTGGGGTGCCATCAGTTCGGCAAGATCCCTGTATTCCTTGAAGAGCGTCTCCTCGTCCGGGAAGTCCGTTCGGTTCATGAAGAAGAACTCGGTGCGATACAGTCCGATTCCCTCGGCTCCATGGTCTTTGGCGGCCACGACCTCCTCGATCATCTCGATGTTTGCTTCGACCTTTACCAAGTGGCCGTCACGGGTGCGGGCGGGCAGGTGAGCCTTTCGATTGATTTCCTTGAGGTAATTCTCGAGCTCCTGTTGTCGTTCGTAATAGGTGCTGATTTCCTCTTCTGAAGGATTGATGATGATTTTGCCCGTGGTGCCGTCGACGATGAGGATGTCCCCCATGGGCACCCACCTCGTCGCGTGTTCGGCGGCGACAACAGCCGGAATGTTCAAAGACCGGGCGATAATGGAGGTATGGGAGGTACGGCCGCCCATTTCAATGACGAGTCCCAGGGTCTTTTCGATCTGGAGTTGTGCCGCGTCGGCTGGAGAGAGATCGTGGGCGACGATGATGACCCGTTCCCGAATATTCTCGAAGGTGTTTCTTTCCTGCCCCGAGAGGACTCGAAGCACTCTTTCCGCCGCCGCATCGACATCTGCAACCCGGCTCTGTATGTATTCATCATCCAGAGCGCCGAAGATTTCCCTGGCCTTGGCAAGACTGCGCATCAAGGCCCATTGAGCGTTCAAGTTTTCTTCGCGGATAAGGCGCAGAGTCTCGTCGTAGAGAAGACGGTCCTTGAGGATCATCTGGTGGACTTCAAGGACGTGAAAGTGATCCTTGTAGTCCGGATGGATGCTTTGACGGATGGATTCCAGGTCACTCACCGCCCTGGACACTGAATCTTCGAAGCGTTTGCATTCCTGGGCGACGGCCTCCTCCCCCAGCAGAACGGAATGGGGGACCGGGATGCGCCCGCGTTCAAGAAGATAGGCTTTGCCGATTGCAATTCCCGGCGATACGCCGATTCCATGGATGACTTTGGAAGTATGTTCCATCAAGAAAACCTGCGGAGTCGGAATATCCGAGAAATCCGAACCGTTGAAAAAGGAGTCCGGCCAGTACGGGCGGACACTGATACGGTTTCGTGCCTGTCTGGGTGGTGGGGTAGAGATGGAATCAGGGCAAACCTGACGCAGGACTCCGCTAAAGTTCGCCGAACTTGGTCTGAAACAGGCTCGCCAGCGCACTCATGGCGTCGGGAGCGTCGGGGCCGCTGGTCAAAACCCGCACTCTGCTTCCATGAGGGCACACCAGTGTCATGACATCGAGGATACTCTTGCCGTTCACTTTCATTCCACACCTCGACAGCCAGACTTCCGACTTGTACTGACTGGCGACCTTAACGATCTGAGCAGCAACGCGAGCATGAATGCCCAGCTTATTGGCAACAATGAATTCCTGCTCCAAGGCGATCGTCTCTCTGGAATCGTGGTCCGTGCTCAAGTTTCCCTCGAAGTAAAATCCCGCCGTCTCTTAGCATATGGTCCTGATGAAGTCAACTGCCACTCCAGTCCGGGTAGTCTCCGCCGCGGGATTTTTCAGCTTCAACCGACAAACCTCCATAAGCCGTGGGCTCACAACCAACCATGAAAACACACAAAGGACTTGCAGTCAGCTGATCTCCTAAGAAAACGGGCCAAACAGTTCCGGCATTTTCTCATAAACGATTGCCTCCAGTGCTCTTCACGCAACGGATCGATGGCATTCCAGCATCATTCGGCGTCACCAAGTCATTGGGCATTCCAAAGTCATTCCCATCAACAACGTCATTCCCGCAAAAAGGCGAAAATCCAGTCCAAGTGCAGATCGCGCCATGAAGATCTCTCGTTTTGACTCCACATCGCCTGGTGAATCCTCCGACCGCGCCCTGTTTGTGATGCCCTGCCCGCTGCACCGGATTCGATGTTACACCGACGTGCAGCGTACCCTTTCGTCTGCCTGCCATGATGCATGTTTCGTCGTGCACACTCACTCTTCCTGGATTCCCGCCTTCGAGACTGTGTCGTAATTGTAGGGCCTGGGAGTGGATTTTTATGGTTTAATAGGAATAAAAAATAGGCAAATCGGAAGGTTATGTGGTATAGTGTAGCCCTGAGAGCAGGAGGAAAAGGGCTATGGCT
>JABUEY010000145.1 GCA_013314815.1 Syntrophobacteraceae bacterium | reverse complement strand
AAGCATCTTGCAGACTTCTCCTCGCCTGCCGGTGGTTGGATTTGGCAATCAACCAACTCGCCCTTGGGCATCTGGTGGATAGCCGTCGCGCCAACTCGAATGTTATAAATCGATACGACACGGTCTCATAAGCGAGTATCTATGGTGCGTTTCGTGCGAAGGATCGATGGCATCACAACGGCATTCGGTACCACAACGGCATTTAGCATCAACAACGTCAGTCCCGCGAAGGCGGGAATCCAGGAGTAGTAAACCGTGCATGGCGAAACATTTTCAAGCCAATGGAAAGAGCCTGTGAGGACATGGACGGAGCAGGGCAAATACTGGGTGGAGAGTACAGCAAGATCTGCGTTTGGCAGGCTGTTGACTGGATTCCCGCCTTTTGGCGGAATGACGTTGTTGATGGTCGCGGGAATGACGACGTTCGTGTCTTCAGGGGAATGAATTTGGTGTTTACAGCGGAATGCCGTTGGGATACCGAATGACGTCGGGATGCCGTCGATCTTTTGCGTGAAGAGCACCGGAGGTACTCGTTTGCCGGATGAACCGGAAGAAATGACGAGTGAAATGCCCCCTTGTCATGGCGGATGCCTGACTGTTATTTTACATTCTCGGTACAAGACTGCTTCCGAAATCAGGATCCGGGGTGTCGAGGGTTTGCTGAAAACCGCTCCCGGACGGTTTCATCTTCAGGCCGTGATCTTGTATCCGATGCCGGGGCGAAGAGCTTTTTTGGCGGGACAGGAGGCTCCCGGGCTGTCTTCAGGCAGTGCGGAGTGGAGTGTCGAACCTTTTCCCCGCGGTATTCACGCTCGGCTGTCTGCTTCCCGACTTTGGATAACAAGAGAAAAGGCCGGGGGAGTACCGAGACTTGTTTCCGGTGTCCTTTCGAAGTCCGGGCGAACGGCTGCCGCCTTCACGGACTTCCAAGCGGCAGGGCATGCAAAGAATCCATAACGCCGGAGGCTGTTTCCATGCAAGATGTGAAGATATACGACACTACTCTTCGAGACGGTACGCAGGCGGAGGATTTTTCCCTCTCCCTGGCGGACAAGGTCCGGATTACACTGAAGCTGGACGATCTGGGTCTTCACTACATCGAAGGCGGATGGCCGGGTTCCAACCCCCGGGATATAGGCTTTTTCGAAGAAATAAGGAATTACCATCTCAAGAACGCTCGAATTTCCGCCTTCGGTGCCACGCATCATCCCGCGAAGACCGCCGAAACCGACGAGAATCTCGAGGCCATCATCGAAGCCGGAACCCCGGTGGCCACCATTTTCGGTAAGAGTTGGACAGTTCACGTCCGGGACGCCCTCCGCACTACCCTCGAAAGAAATCTCGAGCTGATTCGTGACAGCGTGGCGTATTTGCGCAAGCACGTGGAAACCGTCTTTTACGATGCGGAACACTTCTTCGACGGGTTCAGGGAGAATCCCGAGTATGCACTTGCCACGATTACAAAGGCGGTTGAAGGGGGTGCTCACTGCGTCATCCTCTGCGACACCAACGGAGGAAGCCTGCAGGACACCATACGGAACGCGATGCGAGCGGTCAAGGACCACCTTCCGTCCGTTCCCCTCGGCATCCACACGCATAACGACTCCGACCTCGCGGTGGCCAATTCCCTTGCCGCCGTGGAAATGGGAGCGGTGCAGGTGCAGGGAACCATCAACGGTGTTGGAGAACGCTGCGGAAATGCCATCCTGTGTTCGATTATTCCAAACCTCTGCCTCAAGATGGGCGTGCCCTGTCTCTCTACCGAAAACCTGGCCAAATTGAGGCCGGTCAGCCGATTTATCATGGAACTCGCCAACGTCCCGCCGAACCGCTACCAGCCGTATGTCGGGCGGAGCGCCTTCGCTCACAAGGGGGGAGTCCATATCAGCGCCGTCGAGAAAAATCCGTCGACTTATGAACATGTCGACCCGGCGTTGATCGGAAACAGGCGGCGTGTGCTCGTTTCAGACCTTTCGGGGCGGGCGGCCATCAAGCGCAAGGCCGAAGACTATGGACTGCGCATTTCGAAGAAAGACCCGGTGGCCATGCAGGTGCTCGAGGAACTCAAGGACCTGGAAAACCAGGGATTTCAGTTCGAAGCAGCCGAGGCCAGCTTCGAACTGCTCATCAACAAGGCAATGGGGAGGAGCAAGCGTTATTTCGAACTGGTCGGGTTCAGGGTCATCGACCACAAGCTGAGCGAGGAGAAGGACCCCGTGGCCGAGGCCACCATTCAGATCAAGGTCGGGGGAAACATGGAGCATACGGCCGCCCTGGGCAACGGCCCCGTCAACGCGCTGGACAACGCCCTGCGCAAGTCCCTCGAAAAGTTCTACCCGGAACTCAGACAGATGGTGCTCAGCGACTACAAGGTGCGCGTACTGCCGGGCATCAACGGAACGGGAGCCAAGGTGCGGGTGCTGATCGAGTCTCACGACGACACGGACCACTGGAGTACGGTCGGGGTTTCCCATGATATCATCGAGGCGAGCTGGCAGGCTCTTGTGGACAGTATTAACTATAAAATGTACAAGGATGAGAAGCAGAATTCCGAAAAGTGAACGTATCCCGGGAAGCTTTGAAAGCCGATGCCCCGGGATGTCGAAAAGGAGACTCAAAATGAAGAAAATCTCTACGGCCATACTGTTGTGTGTCTGGATCATGGCGGCATGCACCACCTTGTCCTACAGTCAGCCGACGGGTATCAGCGCTTCCGATGTGGCCGGCGCGCCCACCGAATACTGCAAGGTTTTAAAGGAACCCGATCCGGCTTTTCTGGGTGGATGGAAGGTAGTGTACAATCGGTATGTTCCGAAGACGGCCGAGTACATGAAGGACTTTGTGGAATTCTACCTGGTGAAGCATGGAGACAAATATGGAATCTACTTCTACCGGGCAAAGTCCGAGGGAGAAGAGAAGATCTACCGGGGTTGGAGGGAATGGACTATCAACGGAGACGAAATCTTCTCGGAGACGGGAGTGAAGTTTATCGCCAAAGACGGGCAGGTATTCTACAGCTGGAAGAATGACAAACCCGTCCAGATGACACGCATCGAGGGACTCCGGTGAAGAAGTCGCTGAATACAATGCGCTTGTTCCCACCGGCCTCCAATCCATGCGGCTGAAGATCCGCTGCCGTGGGAAACCATTCCAATAGAGCGGTCGCAAACCGGTTGCATGCAGCCGCAGCCGTACTGGCCGCTCTTGTTTTTTTCGTACT
Organism: Syntrophobacteraceae bacterium; assembly: GCA_013314815.1. Classification (GTDB taxonomy): domain Bacteria; phylum Desulfobacterota; class Syntrophobacteria; order Syntrophobacterales; family Syntrophobacteraceae; genus JABUEY01. Next base: position 5,726 of record JABUEY010000145.1, on the reverse strand, counting down.
CCTGTTCAGATCGTGGAACGCGGGTCCGAAACAGCCGGCCGGTGCGCCCCTTCCCCGCATTGTCGATATTGAGGGAGACGTCCGGTATCCGGGTGTTTACATGCTGGACAGGGAAGACTTGAGCCTGTTCGAACTGGTGGAAACCGCGGGAGGACTCAAAGAGGGGAAAAAAGCCCGATTGGCTCCGGGGGAGCCGCCGATTATCCGGGTCAAGACGGGCCGGTCGATCCATGTCACGCAGTGGGAGGAAGGTGCCTTATCCATCGAAATCAGGCCCATGAACGCAGCTGCCCGGCTGATCCTCGGCGATAAACTGGACCTGAACCGGGCCCTCGCCGAAGATTTCCTGCTCGTCCCGCTCATGAAGGAGGAATTCGCCGCCCGGATCGTGGACCGCCGGCGGAAAGAGGCATGGAAGAGTGTGGACGAACTCCGCGAGATTCACGGTATCGGCCCGAAGACACTCGAAAAGTGGAAAGAGTTCCTCCAGGTGGAAGGAAAGGAAGACGGAAACCGGCACTGAAGCCACAGATCTGCTTCATCCCTGCCTCGATTTTCCAGGCTTCCGGCTCTCCTTCCGTGCTTCCTCAACAAGATTCAAAAAATCGGAATAGCTTGTCACCTCCATCGCCCGGTTTCGTATTTCCTTCTTCGAGAAGATTCTTGCCGAGTCAGCCAGGATTTCCAGCTGAGCGCAGTCGTCATGGATGGGGGTGAGGATGAGCAGGATGATCTGCGCGGGTTCTCCGTCGGGGGCGTCAAAATCGATCCCTTCCCTCGAAAGTCCCAGGCAGACCAGGGGAGTGATGAGGGCGGGCAGCCTGGCGTGGGGAACAGCGACGCCATTACCGACACCCGTATGCATGGTTTCTTCCCTGGCCAGCACGGCCTTCTCCACCTCCCGTGCATCGAGGAAAGAAGAAGCGCAGAGCACACCCACCAGCTCCCGTATGGCATCGTCGCGGCTGGTGGATTTCAGGTGATGAACAGGAGCATCGCCCGAGAGGTAATCGGTAAAGCTGCAGGTTCCCGTCCGCCTGAGAATGCGCTGCATTGCGGGTCCGCACACCATGGACGTGGCCAGGGAAACCACCACGACAGCGACAAAGACCTTTTCTCCAATCACTCCATAGTGAAAAGCCTCGATGCCGAGGATGATTCCCATCGTTCCCTGCGCGACCATCCCGGAACCTATGGCCAGCGATTCCCTCCGCGGCAGCCCGCTCCACCGGGCGCCCAGCGAACACCCCGTCAGCTTGCCGGCAACCGTCAGTGAAAACAGCAGCAGAACCAGGATGAAATCGAAATGGACGGCGAAGTTGACCCTCAGTCCGATGCATGCGAAAAAGAGCGGGGCAAAGATGAACGATATGAACTCGCTGATGACTGAACGGGTTCTCTCTTTGAGATGCGGCGAATCTCCGATGGCAATACCGACGAGAAAGGCTCCGAAGATGGCGTGAATTCCTATCCACTCCGTAAGAGCCGCTCCGAAGAGCCCCAGCGAAAGAGCGTAGCCGAGGACTCCCCCCGGCCAGCTGGTCCTCTCCTGCACCCAGACCAGGATGCCGCCGATGATCCGGCGCCCGACGGTGAGGATAACCAGGACGGAACCTGTCGTCAGGAGAACGATGTGGTGAACCTTCACGTTCTCGCCGGCAGGATACTGATCTATCATGCCCAGGATGGTGGCGAAGATCGTCCAGCCGATCAGGTCCCCCAGGGCCGCGGCCGCAATAATGATCATGCCCAGGTCGCTTCGATAGAGGTTCAGATCCATGAGCACCTTGGCGATGACGGGCAGCGCAGTAATGGACAGGGCCGTGGCGATGAAAAGAGAGAAGACCGGATGGTTCGCCCCGGCCTCCATTCCCAGGATTTCCGGCATAAACCAGGCAGCCAGGAATCCCATGCTAAACGGGAAAAAGACACCGGCAAGCCCCACGGTTATGGCTGCTCTTCCCTGTCTCCATACCGACGAGAGATCGATTTCCATTCCGGCGACAAGCAGAAACAGGGCGATGGCCAGGGTGGTGAAGCCATGAAGCACCACCGCATTGACTCCGTTCGAAGGAAAAAGAAAGGCGCTCGAACCGGGAGCCAGGGTTCCCAGCACCGTGGGGCCCAGGAGAACGCCGGCCAGGATCTCCCCGGCCACGGACGGGAGACCGAGTTTTCTTGCCGTCTCTCCAAGCAGCCTGGCGGACGCGAGCAATGTCCCCAGGGCGAGGAACATGACTATGATTTCGTGTGAACCCAGACGATCCATCATCTCTCGAACGCATTCTGCCTGTGGTGGATGTATCCGTTAACAGAATATACTATCCGCCGGGTTAAAATCCCGGGAAAATGAACCGAACATGCATTTGCGGGCGACAGACCGCGGAGGATCGACCAGGAAGGCTGCCGTGCACGCCGGGTGAGAACTGGAGGATATCCATGAAGCCTTTGTCTTTCGAAGAAAATGAAATCCTGTTCGGGCGGGATTCCACCGCGGGGATTGTGGCGGTCGAACCGGCGGGTGAAGACAGTATGCGTCTTTTCATCCGGACAGGGAACGGTTTGAAAATTCTGGACGAGCCCTTTTCACCGTTCATCCTTCTCGAGAAAGAGGATCTTCTCGATGGTTTCAGGAAGCCATACAGCATCCGGCATCTCTCATCCAACAACGCCCTGGCCGACCTGGCCCTGTTCACCCGCTGGACCGACTGCATCCGGGCCAGGGACCATCTGCGAAAGACGACAGGGAAGACCTCAACCTCTCCCCAGGCTCCCTATCTCTTTCTTTCCGACCCCGTCCATCAACACCTGCTGCTTACGGGCAAAACCCTGTTCAAAGGGATGGCCTACAGCGATATCCGCCGGCTTGCCATCGATATAGAGACAGGGTGCGCTCCGGGCTACGAGTTTTCAAACCCGTCGAGGGAGGAAGATCGCATCCTGTCCATTGCACTCATGGACAATCACGGGTTCGAAGAGGTCCTTTTCGGTTCGGACATGACGGAAAAGGAGATGATCGAGGCCCTCGGGAACAGGATACTGCAGCTCGACCCTGACGTTATCGAGGGGCACAATATTTTCAACTTCGACCTCGAATACATCGTCGCACGCGCGCGCAGACACCGCGTGAAGCTCGCATGGGGGCGCGATGGCAGCGAGCCGAAGCTGAGGCGTTCACGATTCACCGTGGCCGAAAGGATCATCGATTATACCCGGATGGATATCTTCGGACGCCACATCGTGGATACCCTCTTCCTGCTGCAGTACTACGACATGGCAGCAAGGGAACTCGAAAGCTACGGGCTCAAGGCCGCGGCACAGCATTTCGGATTGTCCGAAGACGACAGGACGTACGTGGATACGTCCAGTGTCCAGTGGATCTTCGAAAACCAACCGGAAGTTCTCAAAAAATACAACCTCGACGACGCCAGGGAAACCCTGGCCCTGTCCAGGCTTCTGGGTTACCCCTTCTTTCTTCAGGCCCGCATCTTCCCCTATTCCTATCAGAACATCCTCATCCGCGGCAACGCCACCAAGATCAATGCACTCTTCATGCGGGAGTACCTGGCGCGGAATACATCCATTCCCCTGCCGTCGGGCAGGGAGGAATTCGAAGGGGGCTACACGGATGTCTTCGTTCAAGGCGTCGTGAAAAACATAGTCCATTGCGACGTCGCATCTCTTTATCCTTCCGTCATGCTGGCCTTTCATCTTCAACCATCCAGCGATTCCCTCGGAATATTCCTTCCCCTCCTTAGGGACCTCCGATCCTTTCGCCTGAACGCCAAACAGCTTGCAAGAGAAGCTTCCGACCCGCATGAACACGATTACTACGAAGCACTGCAGCAGACGTTCAAGGTCCTCATTAATTCCTTCTACGGCTACCTCGGAACCACCATGCATCACTTCTCCGATACCTCCCTGGCAGCCGAAGTTACGCGCATCGGTCGCGAACTCATCCGCCGGATGATCGATCGCCTTCGCCGGGAAGGTGCCGTACCCGTCGAAGTGGACACGGACGGCATCTACTTCGTGCCTCCTCCGGGCCTGAATACCGCCGAACAAGCCGCCGCCCTTGTGGCCCGCGTGTCGGAAACCCTGCCCGAAGGCATTCGGCTGGAAATGGATGGCACCTACGCGGCCATGTTTTCCTACAAACGGAAAAATTACGCCCTGCTCGATGAAACAGGGCAGATGATCATAAAGGGAAGCGGCCTCCGTTCCCGCGGAATGGAGAAATACCTCAGAGAATTCCTTTCGTCCATGCTCCGCCTTCTCCTGGAAGGGAAAGGCCATGACATCCAAAGGCTTTACCACGAATATGTTCAGAAGCTGGAAAACCATAATATGGACATTGCCCAGCTGGCAAAAACGGAAACCCTCAGTGAATCGGAGGAAACCTACCGCCAGAAGGTGAAATCCAGGAAGCGCAACCGCAGCGCAATCCATGAACTGGCCATCGCTTCCGGTCGGGAATACAGGGCCGGAGACCAGATTTCCTACTACGTCACCGGCAAAGGAAAGAGTGTCCGCGTTTACGACAACTGCAGGTTCGCTTCAGGCTACGATCCGAAAAATCCGGATGAAAACGTGGAATATTACAAAGCCAAGCTCCTGGATCTCTTGAAGAAATTTGAGGAGTTCCTGCCGAATAAGATCAGCAATGAAAAACAGTGATCTGACCTTAAGGTCAGAAAGATCAATCCTCCAACCCTGCGGGAGGCCCTATACTTTTCACGGCAGTGCGAATAGACTTCTTCTGGTTCTTCCGGCAAACACGTACCCGGACAGTTGTCGCCACAAAGGTGGAGCAGACCCACCACAACGTCATTCCCCCAAAGGCGCGAATCCAGGAAGGGGGAATGTGCATGGCGAAACAGTTCTTCGTGTACATCATGGCAGGCGGGTCAAACGGTACGCCGTACGTCGGTGTAACATCGAATCCGGTGCAAAGGGCAGGGCAATCCCGGGTGGAGCGATCTTTATGGCGCGATCTGCGCTTGGACTGGATTCCCGCCTTTTGCGGGAATGACGCTGTTGTTACCGAATGAGGTTGTGATGCCATCGATCCTTTGCGTGAAAAGCACCGGATGCGTGAGAAGCACTGGAGGGTACTCGTTTGCCGGCAGAACCCTTCTTCTCCGGAACCCGGTGAGTCTCCGGAATCGAGTGCAGGTCGAATGAAGACAGATCCACCGCAACGTTGAACACTGGAATCTGGCGTTCTTATGCAGAGTGTTTCGAAAGAAAATGACCGGACCCGTTATGCCGAGTCGCAGATGAGAGACAGTGCCACGCCGTGGAGTCCTCTTCGGAATCCCATGTTCAGGGCGCTCTGGATCGCCGGGGTCTTTTCCAATATCGGCAGCTGGATACACATCACCGCCACGGCGTGGCTGATGACCAGCCTCGCTCCATCCGCCGTAATGGTCTCCCTTGTCCAGACCGCCTCCAGCCTTCCCATCTTCCTGCTGGCCCTGCCTGCTGGAGCCCTGGCCGATGTGCTGGACAGGCGCCGCCTGATCCTGGTCACCCAGACGTGCATGCTCCTGGCGGCTGCAGCCCTGGGAGTACTTACCATACTTGGCCTTACGACTCCCTGGACCCTGCTTGCCCTCACGCTTGTTCTCGGAGCAGCGGCAGCCACGAACATGCCCGCATGGCAGGCCATTATTCCGGAACTGGTATCCCGTGCGGAAATCCCGTCGGCTGTCGCTCTCAACAGC